>WGNW01000024.1 GCA_016124315.1 Alphaproteobacteria bacterium | reverse complement strand
CGAGTTCGGCGAGGACAGCGAGGAGAAGCGCCCGACCGTGCAGGTGGGCGACCCGTTCACCGAAAAGCTGCTGATCGAGGCGTGCCTGGAGCTGATGGCGACCGACGCCATCGTCGCCATCCAGGACATGGGCGCCGCGGGCCTCACCTCCTCGTCGGTTGAGATGGGCTCGAAGGGCGAGGTGGGGATCGAGCTCGACCTCGACCACGTGCCTCAGCGCGAGACCGGCATGACCGCCTACGAGATGATGCTGTCGGAAAGCCAGGAGCGCATGCTGATGGTGCTCAAGCCCGGCCGCGAGGACGAGGCGATGGCGATCTTCCGCAAGTGGGACCTGGACTTCGCGGTGATCGGCAGGGTCACCGACACACGCCGGCTGACCCTGCGGCACAACGGCGCCGTGGTGGCGGACATCCCGCTCGGGCCGCTGGTGGACGACGCGCCCAACTACGACCGGCCGCACGAGAGGACGCCCCACGCCGACGTGCTCGGCCCCGAGGCCTTCACCGCGCCGGAGAGCAATGCCGACGCGCTGCGCGAGCTGCTGGAGACGCCCGACCTGGCCTCCAAGCGCTGGATCTGGCAGCAATACGACCACATGGTGATGGCCGACACCATCGGCCGCCCCGGCGGCGACGCCGCCGTGGTCCGCGTCCACGGCACCGGCAAGGCGCTCGCCATCGCCACCGACTGCACGCCGCGCTACTGCAAGGCCGACCCGGTGGAGGGCGGCCGGCAGGCGGTCGCCGAGACCTGGCGCAACATCACCGCGACCGGCGCCATGCCGCTCGCCATCACCAACTGCCTGAACTTCGGCAACCCGGAGAAGCCGGCCATCATGGGCCAGTTCGTCGGCTGCCTCGAAGGCATGGCCGAGGCCTGCATCGCCCTCGACTACCCGGTCGTCTCCGGCAACGTGTCGCTCTACAACGAGACCAACGGCCAGGCGGTGCTGCCGACGCCGGCGATCGGCGGCGTCGGCCTGCTGGCCAACGCCGAGCAGCGGGTCTCCATCGCCTTCCCCGGCGAGGGCGAGACCATCGTGGTGATCGGCGACACCGCCGGCCATCTGGGCCAGTCGCTCTATGCAAGGGAGCTGTGCGGCCGCGAGGACGGTGCGCCGCCGCCCGTCGACCTGACGATCGAACGGCACAACGGCGACCTGGTGCGCAACCTGATCCTGGACGGCGCCGCCACGTCCTGCCACGACGTCTCCGGCGGCGGCCTGCTGGTCGCGGTCGCGGAGATGGCCATGGCCTCTGGCATCGGCGCCGCCCTCGACTACGACCGGGGCGAGCTGCCGTCCTACGCCTACCTGTTCGGCGAGGACCAGGGCCGCTACGTGATCACCACCCGCAATCCGGAGCTGGTGCTGGAGCAGGCGGCGGTGGACGGCGTCAGCGCCTGGGTGATCGGCGTAACCGGCGGCGACGTGTTGAAAATTTCCGAGGCCGACTCCATATCAGTGGCCGAACTCAAGCAGGCCCATGAAGGCTGGCTGCCCGCCTACATGGCCATTCCCTGACGCGACAGGAGAGGCCCGCCCATGGCGATGGACGCCAACGAAATCCAGAAGCTGATCGAGGAAGCCCTTCCCGACGCCAAGGTCACCATCGAGGATCTGCGCGGCGACGGCGACCATTACGCGGCCCACGTGACGTCGGAAGCGTTTCGCGGCAAGAACCGGGTGCAGCAGCACCAGATCGTCTACAAGGCGCTGCAGGGCAGGATGGGCGGCGTGCTGCACGCCCTGGCACTGCAAACGTCGGTACCGGAGTAGGAAACCCCAAATGAGCGACAATCCCGTCTTCGATTTCATCCAGGCCGAGCTGGACGGCAACGACGTCGTGCTGTTCATGAAGGGCAACCCCATGTTCCCGCAATGCGGCTTCTCGGCCACGGCGGTGGAGATCCTCAACCGCATGGCGGTGCCGTTCAAGGGCATCAACGTGCTGGCCGACGACAACGTGCGCAACGGCATCAAGGAGTTCAGCGACTGGCCGACCATTCCCCAGCTCTACGTGAAGGGCGAATTCGTCGGCGGCTGCGACATCATGCGCGAGATGTACGAGACCGGCGAACTGCACGAATACATGAAGTCCAAGGGCTTCGACCCGCAATACGTGTAGCCGATCGTCGCTCCCGTCCTTCCCATCATGTCACCGCTCGCATCGAGTACGGCCCGAAGGGCCGTGTATCGCGATGCGCCCGCTCGGACCTGATCGGGGTCTCGATACGATTGGGCGCGCGGCGCCGGTCCGCAAGTCATACCTAAATAAAAGGCGGCGTGTAGGAGGATCACAAGGATAAAAACGTGATCCGACTGCGCATAGAGCCTTACTGATATCGACACGGATTCCCGAACAAATCGGGGATGACGCCACGAATTAATTACCAATACGACGTAATCATATCAGCGACTACCTTCTTTGACTTTTGATCCGTCACCCCGGACTTGTTCCGGGGTCTGTGGACCCCAGGAAGATACTGCGATTGAAGGCCGAAAACCGGGAAGGGGCCCGACAGCTACTATCCCCTTCTCCCCTCCCATGTTCGCCAGCCTCACCTCTCGCCGAAACCGTAGGTCCGCGTCACCCGGCATACGTCCAGCCGGAACCAGTCGTAAAACCGTTCTCGGCCCAGTGAGCGCGCCGTCGCATGTTCCGCATGCGCCCTCCAGCGCGCAATTGCGTCTTCCGAGTTCCAGTAGCTGACCGTGATGCCGAGACCATCCTGGTCGCGCAGCGAATCGTGGCCGAGATAGCCGGGCTGATTGCGGGCCAGCGCCTCGATACGGTCCGCCCACAGGGCGTAGTCCGCAGCCTCAGCGCCAAGCCTGGAAGTAAAGATCACGGCGTAGCATCCTGTCCTCATGGCGATCCCCCGGACTTAATGAAAATGACATTGGCTCTCTGCTATCCCATGCCGCAGAGTCGCGCCAGTGTCAGCCGGAGGCCTGTCCATGCGGGATGACGACAGCTATTGCGAGCGCCCCTTCCCGGGCCCCACCTTCGCCGAGGTCGTCGCCCGGCGGATCAGCCGGCGCGCGGTGCTGCGCGGCGGGCTCGCGGCGTCGGCGGCGTTCGCCACGGTCAGCCCGGCGGCCCTGCTCGCGGGTTGCGGCGAGAAGGATGCGGCGCCTGCGGACCATGGCACTGGCGTCGCCTTCGCCGAGCTGGCCCACGGCGTCGACGAAACCGTGCATGTCGCCGAGGGCTACGACGTCGACGTGCTGATCCGCTGGGGCGACCCGGTGCTGCCCGGCGCGCCCGCCTTCGACCCCGCCGCCCAGACGGAAGGCGCCCAGGCCATGCAGTTCGGCTACAACAATGACTTCATCGGCTTCGTCGCACTGGGGGGCCAGGCCGACCACGGCCTGCTCTGCGTCAACCACGAATATGTCTCCCCGGAGATCATGTTTCCGGCGATCCCCGAGGGCCTGGACGAGGTGGCGCGCACCGCGGCGCTGAAGCAGCAGGCGGCGGTGGAGATGGCCGCCATGGGCGGCTCGGTCCTCGAGGTGCGCCGGAAGGACGGCAAGTGGTCGGTGGTGCCGGACAGCCGCTACGCCCGCCGCATCACCGTCACCACGCCCATGGCCCTCTCCGGACCGGCGGCGGGCCACGCGCTGATGAAGACGGCCGCCGACCCCGACGGCAAGACTGTGCTGGGCACGCTCAACGACTGCGCCGGCGGCATGACGCCCTGGGGCACGTACCTGATGGCGGAGGAGAACTTCCACAAATATTTCGGCGGCAACCTGCCGGAGAACGACCCGCGCCGGGCGAGCTACTTCCGCTACAGCATTCCCGGCGGCGGCAGCTGGAGCGTGCTCGATCCCCGCTTCGACGCCGCCCACGAGCCCAACGAGCCGTTCCGCTTCGGCTGGGTGGTGGAGGTAAACCCGTTCGATCCCGCCTCGACGCCGGTCAAGCGCACCGCGCTCGGCCGCTTCTGCCACGAGGGCGCCGAGTCCATCGTCAACAAGGACGGCCGGGTCGTGGTCTACATGGGGGACGATTCCCGGTTCGAGTATCTCTACCGGTTCGTCTCCGACGGCAAGGTCGACGCGGACAGCCGCGAGGCGAACGCCGGCCTGCTGGACAAGGGCACCCTTTCCGTCGCCCGGTTCAACGACGACGGCACCCTGGCCTGGCTGCCGCTGGTCCACGGCAGGCACGGCCTCGACGCCGCCCACGGCTTCGACAGCCAGGCGCAGGTGCTCATCGACGCCCGCCGCGCCGGCGACGTGCTGGGCGCCACGCCCCTGGACCGGCCGGAGGACGTCGAGCCCAATCCGAAGACCGGCAAGGTCTACATGATGCTCACCAACAACCCCCAGCGCGGCGCGCCCGGGTATCCGCCGCCGTCCGGGCCCGACCCGCGCGCCGACAACACCGCCGGCCAGATCATCGAGATCGCTCCCGACGGCAACGACCACGCGGCCGACACCGCCCGATGGGAGCTCCTGGTGCTGTGCGGCGATCCGACCCGCGAGGCGGTCGGCGCGTCGTGGAACCCGGCGACCAGCGCCAATGGCTGGTTCTCCTCGCCCGACAACTGCGCCATCGATCCCTCCGGCAACCTCTGGGTCGCCACCGACCAGGGCGGCGCCTGGGCCTACAATTCGGGACTGCCCGATCCCGAGACCCAGGCCGGCACCCTGCCCGCCGGTGCCACCGCCGACGGCCTGTGGTACCTGAAGACGGAAGGCGAAGGACGCGGCACGGGCCGGATGTTCTTCCGTTGCCCGGTGGGCGCCGAGCTGACCGGCCCGCGGTTCGCGCCCGACGGCGAGGCGCTGTTCCTGTCGGTCCAGCATCCGGGCGACAGCGATTCCAGCAAATGGCCCGCCTTCGACCGTCCCTCCACGTTCGCCGACCCGGCTACCCGCTGGCCGGACTTCAAGCCGGACATGCCGCCCCGCCCGTCGGTGGTGGTGATCACCAAGAAGGGCGGCGGCCGCATCGGCTCGGCATAGGGCGATCCAGAAAATACCCGCTCGCATCGAGTGCGGCCCGCGGGGCCGTGTATCGAGATGCGCCGACGTCGAGCCGGTTCAGGTCTCGATACGATTTGGCGCGAAGCGCCAAATCACTCGACCAGAGCGGTGTGGAGGATGCAGTCCCCCCAAACGAAACGGGCCGGACTTTCATCCGGCCCGCCGCAAACCGTGGTCGCGCGAGAAATCAGCGCGAATAGAACTCCACCACCAGGTTCGGTTCCATGTGGACGGCGTAGGGAACGTCGGCCAGCTTCGGCGTGCGCACGAAGGTGGCGGCCATCGCCTTGTAGTCGACGTCGAGATAGTCGGGCACGTCCCGCTCGGCGGACTCGACCGCCTCGAGCACCAGCATCAGCTGCTTGGAGCGGTCGCGGACCTGGATCACGTCGCCCTCGCGCACCCGGTAGCTGGGGATGTTCACCCGCTTGCCGTTGACCAGGACGTGGCCGTGATTGACGAACTGGCGGGCGGCGAAGACGGTCGGCACGAACTTGGCGCGGTAGACGACCGCGTCCAGACGGCGCTCCAGCAGGCCGATGAGGTTCTCGCCGGTGTCGCCGCGCAGGCGCACGGCCTCGGCATAGATGTTGTGGAACTGCTTCTCGGTGATCGAGCCGTAATAGCCCTTCAGCTTCTGCTTGGCCATCAGCTGGTTGCCGAAGTCCGACGCCTTGCGACGGCGGCGCTGGCCGTGCTCGCCCGGCGGATAGGACCGGTTGTTGACCGGGCTCTTCGGGCGGCCCCACAGGTTCTCGCCCATGCGGCGGTCGATCTTGTACTTCGCGCTGATCCGCTTGCTCATTAAGCCGTTCTTCTCGGTTTGCCTGCGTGCAAAAACAAATGCGCGGGCATCGCTGCCCGCTTGGGTGGGCGCACTATACGCAGCGGCGGCCCGTTGTCAAACGCTTAGGTAGGCCGCTGCCCGGATCCGCCCAGCCGCAGTCACCCCTGACTTTTTCGGTCCGCCTTACCGCCCGAACCTGTTACCTTCCAGGGACACGTCCGGGGAAACTGGGGTAACCAATGAGCACCACCACGCCTGCCATCGATCCCGCCATCTTCAGGAGCGCCGAGTACGCCGCCAATCCGTATCCGACCCTGAAGCTGCTGCGCGACCATCATCCGGTCTACTTCAACCCGGTGCTGGGCCAGTGGATGGTCACCCGCTACGACGACGTGGTCGCCATCTTCCGCGACAACTTCAACTTTTCGGCCTCGCCGAACGGCGAGCACATCGGCGCCGTGTTCGGCCCGACGCTGATGGAATATGACGGCGAGGACCACACCAAGCTGCGCAACATCGTCGCGCCGCAGTTCGTCGGCCGCAAGCTGACGGCGCTGCTGCCGACCATCCAGCGCAACGCCATGGCGCTGATCCGGAAGTTCACCGAGAAGCACGCCCGCCTGATCGCCGGCCGCGCCGCCGAGGCGGGCGAGATCGACATCGTCGACGACTTCGCCACCCGGCTGCCGCTCAACGTCATCCTCGACGTGCTGGACCTGCCGCAGGAAGCCCACGAGATGTTCCACGACTGGTATCCGGCGATGATGAACGGCATCAACGGCGGGCCGCAGCTGCGGCTCGAGGGCCAGAAGGCCAACGCCGAGTACCACGCCTACCTGGACCCGCTGATCGATGCGCGCGCCCGCGATCCGGGCGACGACCTGCTGTCGCGGCTGTCGGTGGCCGAGGTCGACGGCGCGCGCATGACCAAGGAGGAGATCAAGTCGTTCGCCAGCCTGATCCTGGTGGCCGGCGCCGAGACCACCGACAAGGCGATCGCCAATCTGTGGTACCAGCTGCTCGCCAACCCCGACCAGTGGGAGGCGGTCGAGCGCGACCCGGAGCTGCTCGACCGGGCGTTCTCCGAGATGATGCGCATCCACGGCCCGGCCGGCATGCAGACGCGGCGCGCCGTCCGCGACGTGGCGCTGCACGGCGAGACCATCCACGCCGGCGACTACGTCCACCTGTCGCTCTACGGCGCCAACCGGGACGACCGGGTGTTCAAGGACCCGGACCGGTTCGACCTGTTCCGCGACGACCTGTACTTCGGCAAGGAGTTGCGCTCGGGCTTCCACGAGGGCGGCGTCGCCGGCCATCTCGGCTTCGGCCTGGGCGCGCATTTCTGCGTCGGCTACCAGCTGGCGCGGGCGGAATCGGTGATCGGCACCAAGATGCTGATGGAGGTGATCCGCAATCCGCGCTTCAAGCCTGGCACCAATCCCGGCCCCATCGCCATCCGCATCGAGCCCTGGCACCTGCATCTCGAGTTCGACGCGGCGTGACGGCGATTCCCCTGCCCCGTGCTTCGCGACGGCCCTGCGGGCCTCCTCAGCACGAACGGTTTTTCTTCTTTATCAAGTCGTTAGACCTGAGGAGCCGCCCACAGGGCGGCATCGCGAAGGGCGAGCCGCCTACGGCATGATCCGGCCGCCGTTCAGGATGAAGGTCAGGCCGGTGATGTAGGTGTTCTCGGTGGCGAGGAACAGGCAGATCGGCGTGCCGTCCTTGTAGGGGTCGCCGTGGCGCTTCAGCGGGATCGACTCGCGGATGGCACGCACGAACTCGGGCCGGGCCGCCTCCCACGCCTCGAAGGCGTCGGTCTTCAGCGACGGGCAGATGGTGTTGATCAGGATGTTGTGGACGCCCCATTCGCGGGCCGCCGTGCGGGTCAGCGCCCGGATCGACTCCTTGGCGATGTTGTAGGACAGGTTGCCCGGCTGGCCTTCCATGCCGGCGGTGGAGGCGAAGTTGATGATGTTGCCGCCGCCGTTCTTCTTCATGTGGGGCAGCACCGCGTTCATGCCCCACAGCATGGCCATGCAGCCCGAGGTGAAGGTGTAGTAGACCTCGTCGTCGTTGGTGTCCTCGACCGCCACGTAGACCGTCGAAGGCTGCGGCTTCTCCCGCGTGCCGAAGCCCTGGGCGTTGTTGACGAGCACGTCGACGGTACCGAACTCCTTCACGGTCCGGTCGACCATGTCGAACACCTGCTCCTTGACGCTCACGTCGCAGGGGATGCCGAGCGCGGTGCCGCCGGCGTCGCGGATCTCCCGGCTTACCGACTCCACGGTGGCCGGCGTGCGCGAGGCGACGACGACCTTGGCGCCCTCCTCGCCGAACCGCCTGGCGATGGCCTTGCCGATGCCGCGGCCCGAGCCGGTGACGATGGCGACCTTGTCCTGCAGCCTGCCCATGGGACTCTCCCTGTTTCTGCAACGGTGCAGAAATTCTGGACGCGAGACGGGATGGACGCAAGGCGGTTTGCGGACGCGAGGCCGCGTCACGTCCAGCCGCGCAGGCTCCGACGGCGGGCCGGCTCGAGGGCGCGGGACTTGCTACGTTGCGGGAGAAACCCCGCCGATCACACCTGCGGCAGGCGCATGATGTCGGGCGGGCCGTCCATGAACTCGCCCATGGCGCGGCCGAGTTCCTTGAAGTGGGGGTAGGAGCGGTGGGCCTTCATGGCCTCCTCGTCCTTGTAGCGCTCGACGAAGACGAACAGCAGCGGGTCTTCGGTGCCGTGCAGCTCGTAGAACAGGCAGCCCGGCTCGTTGGCGTTCACCGCCGCCGACAGCGCCTTGGCCGCCTTCACGAACTCGTCCGCCTTGCCGTCCTTCGCCTTGATCTTCGCAACGATGCACCAGGCCGTCATGATTCCGTCTCCCCATCGGTTTTGTTGCCGCGACTCTTATACGACGTCAGCGCGACGATGATACCCCGAAGCGTGCGCACGTCCTGCTCGCGCAGGTCGGCGCGGTGCCACATGTTGCGCAGGTTGCGCACCATGCTGGGGCGCTTGTCGGCCGGATAGAGGAAGCCGGCCTCGTCGAGCGCCCCTTCCAGGTGTTCCATGAAGCCCAGCAGCTCCCGCTTGGTGGCGGGGCGGGAGCGGTCGTCCAACTCGGGCGGCGCCACGTCGCCGCCGGCGGCGACGAACCATTCGTAGCCCAGCAGCAGCACCGCCTGGGCGATGTTGATGGAGGTGAAGCCCGGATTGGTCGGGATGGTGACCACCGCGTCGGCCAGCGCCACGTCGTCGTTGCCCAGGCCCGAGCGCTCGCCGCCGAACAGGATGCCGGTCTTCTGCCCCTGTCCGGCCCGCGCCGCCAGGTCCTCGGCGGCGGCGCGCGAGGAGAGCACCGGCTTGATCATGCCGCGCTGGCGCGCCGTGGTGGCGATCACGTAGTTGAGGTCGGCGACGGCGTCCTCGGTGCTGCGGAACACCCTGGCCCTGTCCAGAATGTCCGTCGCGCCGGCCGCCATGGGCACGGCGTCCGGATTGGGCCAGCCGTCGCGCGGGCGCACCAGGCGCAGGTCCGCGAGGGCGAAGTTGGCCATGGCGCGCGCGGCGGCGCCGATGTTCTCGCCCATCTGCGGGACGACCAGGATGATGGCGGGTGCTTCCGACACGCCGTCCTAATAGCCCCTCAGCCCCGCCGGCGCCAGAGCGGCTGCTTCTCGTCGGCCGCCGGCTGGTAGGTGACGGAGAAGTCGTCGAACGCCTTCAGCGCCTCGTCGATGCTCCGGTCGGCGCGGACCTCGAAGGCGTCGAAGCCGCAGCGGTGCATGAAGAAGATCTGGTCGCGCAGCACGTCGCCCGTGGCCCTCAGCTCGCCCTGGTAGCCGTGGCGCTCGCGCAGCAGCCGGGCGGTGGTGTAGGCGCGGCCGTCCCGGAACGTGGGGAAGTTGAGCGCCACCAGCTCGAAATGCTCCAGGTCCGGGGCGATGTCGTCGGCGTGCTCGTTGCTGGCGAGACGGATGCCCAGCCCGCTGTTGCGCCGGCCGATCAGGGTCTCGCGGTCCGACTGCCAGCGCGACAGGGAGACGATGACCTTGCCTTCGGGAAGCTCGGCGCCGTCCTCGACATGGTGCCAGTCGTCCTCGACGATGCGGCGCTTCTTAATGATCTGCATAAACCCGTTCCTTGAAGGGCTCCATGCCGAGCCGCCGGTAGCAGTCGACGAACCGCTCCTCGGGCTCCCGCCGGGCCAGGAAAACCTCGATGACCTTCTCGATGGCCGACACGATCTCGTCCTGCGAGAACGCCGGTCCCATGATCTTGCCGATGGAGGCGTCGTCCTCGGGCGAGCCGCCCAGGGTGAGCTGGTAGAACTCCTCGCCCTTCTTGTCGACGCCGAGAATGCCGATGTTGCCCGCGTGGTGATGGCCGCAGGCGTTGATGCAGCCCGAGATGTTCAGCCGCAGGTCGCCCAGGTCGTGGATGAAGTCGAGGTCGTCGAAGCGGTCGATCAGCTTCTCGGCGACGGGGATCGACCGGGCGTTCGCCAGGCTGCAGTAGTCCAGGCCGGGGCAGCAGATGATGTCGGTCAGCGTGCCCACGGTGGGCGAGGCCATGGACAGTGCCTTCAGCCGGCCCCAGAGCTCGGGCAGCCGCGACAGCTCCACGTCCGACAGCACGAGGTTCTGCTTGAAGGTGGTGCGCAGCAGGCCGAGGCTGAACTCGTCGGCCAGCCGGGCGACGGCCTCCATCTGGTCGTCGGTGGCGTCGCCCGGCGCCACGCCGGGCGACTTCAGCGACAGCACGACGATGGCGTAGCCCGGCTGCTTGTGGGCGACCACGTTGCGCTCGAACCACATGCGGAAACGCTTGTCCTTTTCCAGCAGCGCGTCGACCGCGGCGTCGCGCTCGGGAAGCTCCCGGTAGGCGGGCGGCGCGAAGAAGGCGCGCATCCGCTCCAGTTCCGCCTCTTCCAGTTCCAGTTCCGGCGTGATGGTGCGGGCGAAGTCCTCGTCGACCTGGCGGGCGAACTCCTCGACGCCCAGGTCGTTGACCAGGATCTTGATGCGCGCCTTGTAGATGTTGTCGCGCCGGCCGTAGCCGTTGTAGACGCGCATCACCGATTCCGAATAGGCCAGCAGGTGCCGCTTCGGGATCCACTCCTTCAGCACCTTGCCGACCACCGGCGTGCGGCCCATGCCGCCGCCGACGATCACCTGGAAGCCCACCTCGCCCGAGTCGTTGCGGACGATCCGGAATGCCAGGTCGTGGAACGCCACGGCGGCGCGGTCGCGGGTCGCGCCGGTCAGCGCAATCTTGAACTTGCGCGGCAGGTAGGAGAATTCCGGATGGAAGGTGGACCACTGCCGCAGGATCTCGGCGTAGGGGCGCGGATCCTCGATCTCGTCGCGGGCGACGCCGGCGAACTCGTCGGTGGAGATGTTGCGGATGCAGTTGCCCGACGTCTGGATGGCGTGCATCTCCACCTCGGCGAGGGCGTCGAGGATGTCGGGCATGTCCTCCAGCCGGATCCAGTTGTACTGGAGGTTCTGGCGGGTGGTGAAGTGGCCGTAGCCGCGGTCGTACTTGCGGGCGATCATCGCCAGCTGGCGCAGCTGCGCCGACGACAGCAAGCCATAGGGCACGGCAACCCGCAGCATATAGGCGTGCAGCTGGAGATAGAGGCCGTTCATCAGCCGCAACGGCCGGAACTCCTCTTCGGTCAGCGCACCGGTCAGCCGGCGCTCCACCTGGCTGCGGAACTGCCGGTTCCGGTCAGCCAGCATCTGATGGTCGAACTGGTCATATTGGTACATGTCGCCGCTCCAGAGCGCTCGAAGCCCCACTGTGGGCCGGCGCCTGTTTACCCGCCGAGCCCGCCATGCGCAAGCCTCATTTAACAGTGAACGAGTGTTATTAAATATATTTCACAATATAGGCGATGGTTTTTTCCGGATCAACCCAATCCGCAGCCGGGAGCGGCGAGGCCCAATTGTTACATACCGGAGCGCCGCCGAGATCGTCGCCTGCGACCGGTGGCTGGCAGGTTATGCGTGTCGGAGGGCGCCGCGTTCCAGGCTGCGACACCGCTTCCTCCTTCGCTCCAGGCCGCTGCCTCCGCTCAGCTGCCGAACCGGAGAGATCGTTTTGCGTTCGCCAAGGATCCGTGGAACAAAGCCCCATGCCCGAAGACCTGGAGACCCTGCTGGCGGAGGTGCGGGCCTGCCGCGTTTGCGAGGCGCAGCTGCCGCTGGGCCCGCGCCCGACGCTGCGCGCGGCCGACAGCGCGCGAATCATGATCGTCGGCCAGGCGCCCGGCACCCGGGTGCACGAGACGGGCATCCCCTGGAACGACCGCAGCGGCGACCGGCTGCGGGACTGGCTGGGGCTGGACCGGGAGACCTTCTACGACGAGCGCCGCATCGCCATCATACCCACCGGATTCTGTTATCCCGGCGTCGACGCGAGCGGCGGCGACCGGCCGCCCCGCCCGGAATGCGCGCCGCTCTGGCATCCGCGCCTGCTGGCGCATCTGCCCCGGGTCGAGCTGACCCTGCTGATCGGCGGCTACGCCCAGGCCTTCTACCTGGGCCGCCGCCGCGCCGCCACCATGACGCAGACCGTGGCCCGCTGGCGGGAGTACCTGCCGGGCTATTTTCCCATGCCGCATCCGAGCTGGCGGAACACGGCGTGGCTGCGGCGCAATCCCTGGTTCGAGGCCGAGGCGCTGCCGGTGCTACGGGAGCTGGTACAGGGGCTGCTCCGGGAGCGGTAGCGGCGCGCCGTTGATCGCCGCCAGCCGCTCGCGGGCCTGGCGGGCGATCTCGGGCTGCCGCGCCCAGGCGATGACCCGCTCGTAGGTCTCGGCCGCCGCCTCGATCTGGCCCCGCTTGAGCAGCACGTGGGCCTTGATCAGCGCGATGTCGGTGTTGGTAGGCAGCAGGGCCTGGGCGTGGTCGATCGCATCCAGCACCGAATCCGGCGGCCGGCCCGGGGTGATCAGGGCACAACGGGCGAGGCCCAGCATCGCCTGGGCCTGGTCCGGATCGAGTCCGAGCGCCTTCCGGTAGAGCCCGGCGGCCTCGGCCGCGGTGGCCGGCCCGCGGCTGTCGCTGTCCGCCACCTGCCGGATGGCGCGCCGCAGCACCAGCTCGGCCTTCATCACCAGCAGGTCGGGGCTCTCGTCCAGCTTGCTGCCGGCGGCGTCGAGGATGGCGCCGGCGTCGCCGGGCCGGTCGTCGGTGATGGCGACGGCGGCCAGCAACGCCCGCGCCTTGAGATTGTCGGGATCGAGCGCCAGCGCCTGCTTCAGCAGCACCTCGCCCCGGTCCCGCGCCCGGGAGAAGTGCAGCAGGGTGAAGGCCAGTTCCTCGTCGGCCTCGGCCGGTGCCAGCGTCCGAAGCGTGGCTCGGGGAAGCGGCGCTGGCGACCGGTCGAAGGTGGTAGTGTCGAAGTGTCCGATCCGCTGGTACTGGCGGAGCGCCCTGGTCACCTCGTCCACCGACCGGCCGAACACGTCCTCGAACACCGGCACCGCGTCGATGGTGGGGCGGTCGAGCCGGTCCAGGAAGGCGTAGAGCTTCTGCCGCCGGTCGGGGTCGTCCATCATGTAGTGGACGACCAGCCAGGCCTCGGCGTTGAAGTCGCCGTTCTCGTAGCCGGTGTCGTAGCTCCGGGCGTTGAGCAGCGCGCCGAGCGGAATCCAGCGGGCGGTCTGGAGGGCGAGCACCCGGTGCATCGGCGGCTCGCCGACGCGGTACCGGCCGTCGTCGCCGATCTGCAGCGTCGAGAGATATTCCGCGTAGCCCTCGTGGAACCACAGCGGATAGCGGCGCCGCTTGTCGATCTCGAGGAGGTAGTGGACGTATTCGTGGAACACGCCGTCCATGCCCACAGCGCGGCTGTTCTGCTTGGCGCGGTAGATCGGCCCATAGGGTGTCCGGATGATCTCGAGGGAGTCGGTGCCGTCGGGCGCGCGGGCGGTCAGGTTGACCACCGCGAGCCCGCCTCGGTAGCTCTGCTGGAAGGCGCCGAAAATCTGCTGGGCGTCGACCAGCGCCCGGAACTGGCCACCGGTCGAGAGGGCGACGATGTGGAACGGCATGGGGTTGGACTGGATGTCCAGATTGGTGGCCTCGATCACCAGCCGGCGGAAATCCTCCAGGTTCTCGGCCAGATAGCGGGCGCGGACCGGGCCGGCGTTGGTGATCACGACGAAGTTTGGCGTTCGCGCCTCGGTCCAGGTATCGGCGGCGACCTTCTCGACGTTCGGCGTCGACGCGCAACCCGCGAGCGCGAGCAACACCGCGCCCGCGGCGGCTCTCGCCCACCCTGCGATGCCTTGCGTCTTCATCCGGTCTTATCCCCTTTACCCGGCTAGAAATGTGTGGCTAGGCTCTGCCCGGCAAGGGACCACGCAGGAAAGGGAATGGGATCATGGCGCAGGTGACGACGCATTTCGACAAGATCGACTCGCTGGTCGGACAGAAACTGGGCACCTCGGGCTGGATGACCGTAGACCAGGCGCGGGTCGACAAATTTGCCGAGGCGACGGGCGACTTCCAGTGGATTCACGTCGATCCGGAGCGAGCCGAGAAGGAGTTTCCCGCCGGCGGCACCATCGCCCACGGCTACCTGACCCTGTCGCTGCTCCCGACCCTGATGTCCGAGATCCTGAAGGTGGAGGGCGTCGGCCACGGCATCAACTACGGCAGCAACAAGGTCCGTTTCACCAACATGGTGAAGGTGGGATCGCGGGTGCGCGCGCACCAGACGCTGAAGAACGTGCAGCAGCGGCCGGACGGCTCGAAGCAGATGACCTACGAAATCACCATCGAGGTCGAGGGACAGGACCGGCCGGCGCTGGTGGCCGAAACGCTGGGGCTGATGTACCCCGGCGAAGGCTATTCGCTGTCGAAGGACTGAGCCGCCCATGCCGATGCAGTGGATCCGGCGGTTCGCCCAGGGCTACCGCACCTTTCGACAGAACTATTTCGAAGAGCACCAGCGGCTGTTCCACGAGCTGCGGAGCGGCCAGGAACCCAAGGTCATGCTGGTCGCCTGCTGCGATTCGCGGGTCGAGCCGGCGATCATCCTGGACTCGGAGCCCGGCGACCTGTTCATCGTCCGCAACATCGCCAACCTGATCCCGCCCTACGAGCCGGACAGCCATCGCCATGGCACCAGCGCCGCCCTTGAATTCGCGGTGAACAATCTGGGCGTCAACCACGTGGTGGTGATGGGCCATGCGGAATGCGGCGGCATCGCCGCCGCCCTGGCCGGCGAATTCGGGACCGCGACCGAATTCATCGGCCCCTGGGTGTCCTCCATCGGGCCGCTGCGCGACGCCGTCATCGACGAGGCCGGCTCGCGGCCGGCATCCGAGCAGCAGCGGCTGCTGGAACAACGCTCGATCGTGCATTCGCTGGAGAATCTGGCGACCTTCCCGTTCGTCAGCCAACGCATGGCCGAGGGCGAGCTGTTCATCCATGGATGGTATTTCGACATCCATACCGGCGACCTGCTCGCCTACGATCCGGAAGCCGGAAGGTTCGGTCCGCTTCCCTTCTGAGCCCACCCGCCAATCGACATCGGCGCGTCACATCCATTTGACTGTACCGTTCGATGTTTGCACTGTTTTTGACGATGCCTGTCCGAGCGGAACGGCAGCATGTTCCGAGGGCCGGCGGTCGTCCGCGGCCCTCTCGATTTCGACGCGCGGAGAGCCTGATGCGGAAGTGGTTTGCCCTGGTGTTCCTTGTCGCATGGGGCTTCACGCAGCCCGCGGGCGCCGAGGAAAAGGTCCTCAACGTCTATAACTGGTCGGACTACATCGCCCCGGACACGCTCGCCAAGTTCGAGAAGGCGACGGGGATCAAGGTCCGCTATGACGTGTACGACTCCAACCAGATGCTGGAAGCCAAGCTGCTGGCGGGGCGCTCCGGCTACGACGTGGTGTTTCCCTCGCTGACGCCGTTCCTGGCGGAGGAGATCAAGGCCGGCATCTACCAGAAGCTCGACAAGTCCCGACTCAAGAACTATCCGGGCCTGTCCAAGAGCATCCTCAAGACCATGGCCAAGAACGACCCGGGCAACGCCTATTCGGTGCCCTATATGTGGGCGCCGACGGCGATCGGCATCAACGTGGACAAGGTGAAGAAGATTCTGGGCAAGGTGCCCGAGCCGAGCTGGGCGCTGCTGTTCGATCCGGCGATCACCGCCAAGCTCAAGGCCTGCGGCGTGACGCTGATCGACGACCCGACCGAGGTCATCCCCGCCATGCTCGCCTATATGGGCCGTGACCCGACGAGCCAGAACAAGGCCGACCTGGACGCCGCCGTCGCCGAGCTGCGGAAGATCCGGCCGAACCTGAAGTACATCCACTCGTCGTCCTACATCAACGACCTGGCGAACGGCGACATCTGCGTGGCGCACGGCTATGGCGGCGACCTGATCCAGGCCCGCGAGCGGGCGAAGGAAGCGGGCAACGGCGTCAAGATCGCCGTGCTGATCCCGAAGGAGGGGGCGCCCTTCAACATCGACGTCATGGCGATCCCCGCCGACGCGCCGCACCCCGGCAACGCCCATCTGTTCATCGACTACATGATGCGGCCTGACGTGGTCGCGGCGATCACCAACACCACCGGCTACGCCAACGCCGTGCCCGCCTCCGATCCGATGATCGACGACGCCATCAAGCACGACCCGGCCATCTATCCGTCGGAAGCGGTGCGCGAGAAGGGCTTTTCGGTGCCGCCGGCCCCGCGTTCCTACGAAAAAGCCCGCACCCGGGCCTGGGAAGGCTTCAAACACGACGTGAAATAGCGCGGGCGGGGGAAGCGGCGCATGGCCATCGGCGTGGCATCGGGGCTGCAGGACAAGCCCTGGACCGACCCTTCGGCGCGTCCCTATGTGCGCATCGAGGGCCTCTCCAAGAGCTTCGGCGACGTGGCGGCGGTGACCGGCGTCGATCTCGATATCTTCCGCGGCGAGTTCTTCGCCCTGCTGGGCGCCTCGGGCTGCGGCAAGACGACGCTGCTGCGCATGCTGGCCGGCTTCGAGGAACCGAGCAGCGGAAAGATATACATCGACGGCGTCGACATGGCGGGAATCCCGCCCCACCGGCGGCCGGTCAACATGATGTTCCAGTCCTATGCCCTGTTCCCCCACATGACCGTGGCGCAGAACGTCGCCTTCGGGCTGCAGCAGGAACGCCTGCCCCGCCGCGAGGTGGCGGATCGGGTGAGGCAGATGCTCGACCTGGTGCAGATCGGCGGCCTCGCACGGCGAAAGCCGGACCAGCTTTCCGGCGGACAGCGGCAACGGGTGGCGCTGGCCCGGTCGCTGGCCAAGCGGCCCAAGCTGGTGTTGCTCGACGAGCCGCTGGGCGCCCTCGACCGCAAGCTGCGCGAGCAGACCCAGTTCGAGCTGGTCAACATCCAGGAAAAGCTGGAAACCACCTTCGTCGTGGTGACCCACGACCAGGAAGAGGCCATGACCATGGCCAGCCGCATCTGCGTGATGAACGCCGGCATGGTCGAACAGGTGGGCACGCCGCACGAGATCTACGAATACCCGATTTCCCGCTTCGTGGCCGACTTCATCGGCGACGCCAACCTGTTCGACGGCGTGGTCGACGCCACCGGCACCGGCAGCACGCGGATCAGCTCGGCCGACGTCGGCGACATCGTCGTGGAGGGCGGCGGCGCGGCGGCGGGCGCCCCGGTCACCGTCATGGTGCGGCCCGAGAAGATCCAGGTGCTGGCGCCCGAGGCGCCCGACCCCGGCTTCAACACGGGCGAAGGCATCGTCCGCGAGATTGCCTATCTCGGCGGCATGTCGGTCTATCACCTGGAGCTGCCCTCGGGGAAACGCATCCAGCTGGCGCGCGCCAACCTGATGCACACGGCCGAAACGCCGATCGGCTGGGACGACCGGGTGCGGTTCCACTGGCACCCGGCCAACGGCGTGCCGCTGCTCGCATGACCTCGCCCCGAAAGCCGCTGGACGGATTTCGCGACCGGCTGTGCCGTCCCGCCGGCCTCGGCCGCACCGTGGCGCTGCTCATTCCCTATGGCTGGCTGCTGCTGTTCTTCGCCCTGCCGCTGCTGATCGTGCTCAAGATCAGCTTCTCGGAAAGCCTGCTCGCCATTCCGCCCTATTCGCCGCTCGTCGAATGGGTGGACGACGCCACCCTCCAGATCCGGCTGTCGCTCGCCAACTTCCAGCAGCTACTGCAGGACGACCTCTACGTCGTAGCCTATCTCAACTCGATCAAGGTCGCCGCCGTCTCCACCGCGGTCTGCCTGCTGCTGGGCTACGGCATGGCCTACGGCATCGCCCGCTCGGCGGCGCGCTGGCGCTACCTGCTGCTGATGCTGATCGTCATTCCGTTCTGGACCTCGTTCCTGATCCGCGTCTACGCGATGATCGGCTTCCTCAAGGACAACGGGCTGGTGAACAACCTGCTGCTGGGGCTGGGGGTGATCGACCAGCCGCTGGCCATCATGCACACCGCCTGGGCCGTCTATATCGGCATCGTCTACTCCTACCTGCCGTTCATGGTACTGCCGATCTATGCCGCGCTTGATCGCCTCGACCCCAGCCTGCTGGAAGCCGCCGGCGACCTGGGCGCGCGGCCCTGGAAGGCGTTCCTGCGCGTTACGCTGCCGCTTTCCATGCGCGGGGTGATCGCCGGCTCGCTGCTGGTGTTCATTCCCGCCGTGGGCGAGTTCGTCATCCCCGAGCTGCTGGGCGGCCTCGGCACGCCGATGATCGGCCGGGTGCTGTGGTCCGACTTCTTCGCCAACCGGGACTGGCCGGTCGCCTCGGCCGTCGCGGTCGCCATGCTGGTGCTGCTGGTGGTGCCGGTCATGCTGTTCGACCGGTACGGCGCGCGCAGCCTGAGGGAACGGCGATGACCGGCCGCAAACCCTGGTTCGCCCTCTCCCTCCTGGTCCTGGGCTATCTGTTCCTCTACAGCCCGATCGTCTCGCTGGTGGTCTACTCCTTCAACGAGTCGCGCCTTGTCACGGTGTGGAGCGGATTCTCGACCAGGTGGTACGGCGCGCTGCTGCAGAACCACCAGCTGCTCGGTGCCGCGTGGCTGAGCGTGCGGGTCGCACTGATGACCGCCACCCTGTCGGTGGTCATCGGCACCCTTTCGGCCTTCGCATTGGTGCGGTTCGGCAGTTTCCGCGGGCGTACCCTGTTCGCCGGCATGACCATGGCGCCGCTGGTGATGCCCGACGTGATCACCGGCCTGTCGCTGCTGCTGCTGTTCGTCGCCATGGAGGGCGTGCTGGGCTGGCCGGCGGGGCGCGGGATGACCACCATCGTCATCGCCCACGCCACCTTCGCAACGGCCTATGTGACCGTCGTCGTCCAGTCGCGACTCAGCCAGCTCGATCTCAGCCTCGAGGAGGCGGCGCTCGACCTGGGCGCGCCGCCCTGGAAGGTCGTGGCGGTGATCACCATTCCGCTGATCTGGCCGGCCATGCTGGCCGGCTGGCTGCTGGCGTTCACCCTGTCGTTCGACGACCTGGTGGTCGCGAGCTTCACCTCGGGTCCGGGCGCAACCACGCTGCCGATGGAGGTGTTCTCCAGCGTCAGGCTCGGAATCAGCCCGCAGATCAACGCGCTGGCCACCGTCTTCATCGTCGCCGTCACTGCCATGGTGGTGCTGGCCAACCAGCTCACCTTCCGCCGGCGGGGTTGATACCGGGACCGGCTGGTCTAGCTCAAGTAAAGGGGGAATGGGCCCGACCGGGCCTTTTCCAGGTAATATTGCCGCCTGCCGCGCCGGATCGAGGCCCCTGGAGCGGCGTCTCTCCCGTCGTCGACGGGCGGTTTTCGCAATTGCCCGGGCAACCGCGACTCCGCCGCAAGCCTCCCGCCGGACGAGCCGGCGGCCTTCCCTATCACAGAGAGGACACGTCCATGAGCAATCCCATCAAGGCCAAGGCAGAGCAGCGCTTCGCGAAATCCAAGAGCCAGGGCGCTGACGTGATCCGCGAGCGCGACCAGTCCATGCGCGACCTGACGACAAAGTCAGAAAAGCTGCGCGCCCTGCGCCTCGCCAAGGAGGCCGAGGAGCGCGCCGCCAAGGAACAGGCCAAGGCGGAAAAGGCCAAGAAATAGGGATTTGCGACGTCCCTGTTCCGGCGTGCCGGACAGTCATCGACCCGGGATGCCGCGCCGTACTTCAATACGAATTCACAAACACGCCGGGAGGCGGCTGCGACGCCGTCTCCCGCGTGTTCGTGTAGCCGATCGTGGCGCCTATTGGGCGGCGCCCTGGTCGTCCCAGTCGGCCGGATAGGGCGGCTGCCACGCCGGGCCGGCGACCCAGGTGGTGCCGTGGGGAGCGTAGTGCTCCTCGGCGGTGTTCACCCGGTCCATGGCGTCCTTGACGGCCGCCTCGCGGCACGAGGGCACCGGCCCGTAGGACACCGATTCCGGCTCGCCGAGTTTGTTGCACAGATAGCGCGCCGTCAGCCGGATCCGGTGCCGAAGCTCGTCCTTGCCGGCGTCGGTGCTGAGATTGAGGTCGGCATAGCTGACCGCCTCCGTGAGGCTCTGCACGTTGTCCGGCACCTTGCCGTACTTGCCGATCACCTTGATTTCCTGATCGTTGGTCTGGGCAAGAACCGGCGCCGCGGCGCCCAAGGCGCCGAGGCCGGCAATCACGCAGCAGACCTTGGTAAATCCAAGCTTTTTACTCATCGTCGCACCCTTTCTAGGAGGTCCGTTATTGCCCAACATTCGGCAAAACGACACGCACACTGGAAGGTTCCGCTGGCTCTACTCGACAGGCGGCGCGCGGCCGCCCTCGCGGTCACGGTAGCGAGGCGGTTTCCCGGCGCGAAACGTCTACTTTTTCCGAAGGATGGCTGGGGCGGCAGGGATCGAACCTGCGAATCGCGGAATCAAAATCCGCTGCCTTACCACTTGGCTACGCCCCACCAAGGCGCGCGACAATACTGGCATCGCCGGGGGCGATCAACCGGCGCGAGCGGTGCGCCGGCTCAGCCGAACAGGCCGCGGGTGTCGATCAGAACCTTTCGAGCCAGGCGCTGCCGGTCGATGGTGCGGAACCGGTCGTGATCGACCAGCAGCAGCACGATGTCGGCCTTCTCCAGCGCCTCCTCGACGCCGGCGAACCGCAGCTTGGCCAGCCCCGCCAGCCGCTTCGGACACTCCCTCACATAGGGCTCCACGGCAAGGATGTCCCCCGCGCCTTCCCGGGCCAGCGCCTCGGTGATGGCCAGCGCCGGGCTCTCTCGCAGGTCGTCGATGTTGGCCTTGAAGGCGAGGCCCAGGCAGGCGATCACCGGGTCCTTGAACCGCTCCGCCGCCTGCTTCACCTGGTCGATCACCCAGCGCGGCTTGCCGTCGTTGACCTCGCGGGCGGTGCGGATCAGCCGGCTCTGCTCCGGCGCCGAATGGACGATGAACCAGGGATCGACGGCGATGCAGTGGCCGCCGACGCCCGGCCCGGGCTGCAGGATGTTGACCCGCGGGTGGCGATTGGCGAGCTGGATCAGTTCCCAGACGTTCACCCCGAGGCGCTCGCAGATCAGCGACAGCTCGTTGGCATAGGCGATGTTGACGTCGCGGAACGCGTTCTCCGCCAGCTTGGACAGCTCGGCGGTGCGCGCCTTGGTGGTGAATACGGTCCCCGCGGTGAAGGTGCGGTAGAATTCCGCCCCCGCCTCCGCCGACTCCGGATCGATGCCGCCGACGATGCGGTCGTTGATCACCAGTTCCTGCAGCACCCGGCCCGGCAGCACCCGCTCCGGCGAATGCGCCAGGTGGATGCGCTTCGAGCCCCGGGTGACGTCCGGCCCCAGATCCGGGCGCTCCTGCGCCAGCCAGCCCGCCACCTGTTCGGTGGCGCCCACCGGGCTGGTCGACTCCAGGATCAACAGGTTGCCCGGCTGGAGGTGAGGCGCCAGCGCGCGGGTCGCCGCCTCCACGTAGGACATGTCCGGCGCGTGGCCGTCGGCGAAGGGCGTCGGCACGGCGATGATGAAGATGTCGGCCGCCGCCGGCTCGCAGGCCGCCGTGAGCTGGCCGCTGCCCACGGCCGAGGCCACCAGGATGTCCAGGTCGGGCTCGTGGAAATGCAGGCTGCCCGCCTGCACCGCCTCCACCACCCGGCGATCGTTGTCCACGCCCAGCACCCGGTAGCCCCTGGTCGCCAGCAGGCTGGCCGTTGGCAGGCCGATATAGCCAAGGCCCACCACGCACACCGTCTTGTCGAAACGCGCCATCTCTACGCCGCCGCCTTGTCGGTCCAGGGAGACGGCCTTGCGCCGTATCCCGCCACGGATTCCAGGTAGGAGACGATGCGCCCGGCGGCGCGTCCATCGCCATAGGGATTGTGCGCCCGGCTCATCGCCTCGTAGCGGGTCGGGTCGTCGAGCAGCGCCGTCGCCTCGGCGACGATGCGCGCCCGGTCGGTGCCGGTCATGATCACCGTCCCCGCTTCCACCGCCTCGGGCCGCTCGGTGGTGTCGCGGGTCACCAGCACCGGCTTGCCCAGCGACGGCGCCTCCTCCTGGATGCCGCCGGAATCGGTGATGATGATCTCCGCCCGGTCCATCAGATAGACGAACGGCAGGTAGTCCTCCGGCTCCACGAGGTGCACCGCCGCGCGGCCGCCCAGGATCTCGTGCACCGGTCCCTTGACGTTGGGGTTGAGGTGCACCGGGTAGAGCACCGCGACGTCACCCCGGTCGGCGAGGTCGGCCAGCGCGCCGCACATGTTGCGCAGGCCCTCGCCGAAGCTCTCCCGGCGGTGGCCGGTGACGAGCACGAGGCGCTTGCCGTCCAGGTAGCGGAACCGCTCGTCGAAGCGGGCGACCGCCCCGGGGTCGGCGCGCAGCCGGTCGAGCGCCAGGAACAGGGCGTCGATCACCGTGTTGCCGGTGACGAAGACGCTCCCCTCCGGCGCATTTTCGCGCAGCAGGTTCGCCCGCGCCCGCGCCGTGGGCGCGAAGTGCAGGTCGGCCAGCGCGCCCGTCAGCCGGCGGTTCATCTCCTCGGGCCACGGGCTGTAGCGGTTGCCGGTGCGCAGGCCCGCCTCCACATGTCCGACCGGCACCTTCCGATAGTACGCGGCCAGCGAGGCGGCAAAGGTGGTGGTGGTGTCGCCATGCACCAGCACCCGGTCGGGCCGCCACTCCTCCAGCACGCCCGCCAGTCCGGTCAACACGCCGCAGGTGATGTCGGCCAGGGACTGGGCCGCCTTCATGACGTTGAGGTCGTAGTCGGGCCGGATGCCGAACAGATCGAGCACCTGGTCCAGCATCTGCCGGTGCTGGGAGGTGACGCATACCCGCGTCTCCAGCGCCGGGCTGGCGGCCAGCGCCTTCACCACGGGCGCCATCTTGATGGCCTCGGGACGGGTACCGAACACCGTCAATATCCGCGTCGGCTCGGGCATGGCTTCGATCGGCGCTCCTGTCTGGTCAGCCGGACGATACGACGACGCCAAGGGAATCACGAGAGGGTTGCGCATACAAGTCCTTGCCGAGCAAGCACATGAAACGGCAACCTGTTGCGCCTAGGGTCGGGGGACGTTGCAGCAGAGTCGAGATTTCCAGGATCATGACCGTACTCGTCACCGGCGCCGCCGGCTTCATCGGCTACCACGTGTCGCTGGCGCTGCTGCGCCGGGGCGACCGGGTCGTCGGCGTCGACAATCTCAACGAGTACTACAGCGTGGCGCTCAAGCAGTCGCGGATCGAGGCGCTGCGGCCCCACAACGGCTTCGCCTTCCACCGACTCGACTTCGCCGACGACGCGCTGCTCAAGGACACCCTGCGCGATTCGGGGATCGACCGCATCGTGCATCTGGGTGCCCAGCCCGGCGTGCGCTACTCCATCGACCATCCGATGGCCTATGCGAAGTCCAACCTGGTGGGCCATCTGGCGATGCTGGAGCTGGCCCGGCACACGCCCGGCCTCAGGCACTTCGTCTACGCCAGTTCCAGCTCGGTCTATGGCGGCAACGAGAAGCTGCCGTTCGCCGAAGCCGATCCCGCGGAGCATCCGGTGTCGCTCTACGCCGCCACCAAGCGGGCGGACGAGCTGATGAGCGACGCCTACGCCCATCTTTACGGCTTTCCCCAGACCGGCCTGCGCTTCTTCACCGTCTACGGACCCTCGGGACGGCCGGACATGGCGGTGTGGCTGTTCACCGAGGCGCTGTTCGACGGCCGGCCCATCCGGCTGTTCGAAGACGGCCGGCTGCTGCGCGACTTCACCTATGTCGACGACATCGTCAGCGGCGTGATCGCCGTGCTGGATGGGCCACCGGCGGGCGACCGGCCGCACCGCATCTACAACATCGGCAACAACCGGCCGGAGCGGGTGACCCGACTGGTGGAGCTCATCGAGCAGGCCGCGGACCGCAAGGCGGTCACCGTGAGCGCGCCCATGCAGCCCGGCGACGTGCCCGCCACCTACGCGGACATCGACGCCATCCGGCGCGACCACGGCTTCGAGCCGAAAACCCCGCTCGAAGTGGGCGTGCCCCGCTTCGTCGACTGGTACAGGAAGTGGCGTGGCCTCTGATCCGATGCGGTTGCTGTGGGACGTCTTCCAGCCCAGCAACAGCCTCCTCATCCTGGCGCTGCTGGGCGCCCTGCTCCGGCTCCTCGGCAAGCGCAGGGCCGGCACCTGGTTGGCGGGCATCGCCGCCGTGGGGCTGGCGGTGATCCTCGCCACGCCGCTGCCCGACATCATGCTGGTGTCGCTGGAGACCCGGTTTCCCCAGCCCGCGCTGCCCCGGCACATCGACGGCATCGTGAGCCTCGGCGGCGCCGTCAACACCCGCCTGACCGACCGCTGGCACGCGCCGCAGCTCAATGATCACGTGGAGCGCCTGACCGAGGCGATCGGCCTGTGGCGCCGCCATCCCGAGGCGACGCTGGTGCTCTCCGGCGGCCACTGGGACCCGCATGACCGGCTGAGCGAGGGCGACGTGGCCCGGATGCTGTTCAAGGAACTGGGCGAGCCGATGGACCGGGTAGTGGTGGAGGACAGGTCGCGCACCACGTGGGAGAACGGCGTGTTCAGCAAGGCGCTGGTGCATCCCAAGCCGGGGCAGACCTGGGTGCTGGTGACCTCGGCCTACCACATGCCGCGGGCGGTCGGCGTGTTCCGGCGGCTGGGCTGGCAGGTGATCCCCTACCCGGTCGACTACTACACCGAGGGCAAGGTGACGGCGGGCTTCTTCAACAGCGTCGGTTACCGGCTGGCGGCGTTCGACTTCGTGACGCGGGAATGGGCGGGCGTGATCGGCTACTATCTGCGCGGTCGCAGCGCCGCGCCGTTCCCGGGCCCGGCCGGAGGCTGAGCGCCGGATGGACCGCTATTTCCGGTTGCGGTCGAGGAACTCGACGATCTGGCGGACCACCGAGTCGTCGCCGATCACCGAATGGCCGTGGCCCTTCTCCAGCACGACCGACCGGGAGCCGGGCCGCTTCGGTCCGAAATAGGCGCCGCAATCCCCCGCCTGCTGCGAGCCGTCCTTGTCGTACCAGGGGTCGTCGTGGCGGACGATGGCCAGCACCGGCGTGTCCTCGGGCCCGTCGATGCCCCGCACCCAGGTGGAGCCGTGGCACGTCCACTGGGTGATCACCCGGGCGCGGAACACATCGCCGCGGAAATGGGCGGCGGCGAGGCCGCCCTCGCTCACGCCCACCAGGAACAAATTGTCCCAGTCGGCCCACTTGCTCGCCACCATCTGCTGCAGGGCGAAGTTGATCTCGGCCTGCCGGAAGTCGAACACGAAGAGATTGTAGCCGCCCTCCTTGTACCAGGAGGAGCACTGCAGCGGCCGGAACTTGCGGGCCATGCTGTCGGGCGCCACCACCACGTAGCCGGCCTTGGCCAGCGCGCGCATCAGGTCGCGGTCCTCGTCGGCGATGCCGGTGCAGCCATGCAGGTAGACCACCACCGGGAACTTGTGGGGAGCGCCCTCAAGCAGGGCCTTGCGGTCGGGATCGCCCATGAGCGCGACGCCCTTGCCCAGCGCCGTCGGCACCGCCGTCTCTGCCTTGAACCAGGTCAGTTCCAGGTCCGACATCTTGTCCGGCGGCGTGGGACCGGTGGCGCATCCCGCCAGCAGCAGGGCGGCGACGAGGAAGAGAAGGCGGGGAGCGGTCAAGACGGGCCGGTGTCTGTCGTGTCGGGGACGGCGATCATAGGACCGCGTCGCCCGCCTCGCCACCCAGAAGCGGCCCGCTGGCCGCCCACCAGTACGGATGGCGTGCCGCCAGCGCGGCCGCGCCGGCCGCCGCCGCGGCCTCATGGCCGAACAGCCCGAAGCAGGTGGCGCCGCTGCCCGACATGCGCGCCAGCAGGCAGCCGGGCAGCCCCGCGAGCGCCTCGACGACGGCGGGAATTTCTGGCGCCAGAGACGCCGCCGACGGCTCCAGGTCGTTGGCGCGCTGCGCCAGCGCCGCCGCCAGTTCGGCCGCCGTCGCGCAGCCGCCAAGCGGCGCCGCCAGCCGGAACGACCGGGCATCCGCGTCGAAGCGCCGGAAGACGGCCGGCGTGGAGACCGCGACGCCCGGGTTGGCCAGCACCACCCAGCAGGCCGGCAGCGGCGCCGCCGGGACCAGCACCTCGCCAATGCCGGATACCTGAACCGGGCGGCTGGCGACGCAGGCCGGCACATCGGCGCCCAGGCCGGCCGCGATCCGCTCCAGCACCGCGTCCGTCAGCCCCAGCTGCCAGAGTCCATTGAGAGCACGCAGCGCGGCCGCCGCATCGGCCGAGCCGCCACCGATGCCGGAAGCGACAGGCAGGTTCTTGGTGAGCCGGATCTCGGCGCCGCGATGGCCGTCCAGCGCCCTCGCCGCCCGCAGCACGAGGTTGTCGCCGTCCGCCGGCACCGCAGGGGCGAACGGCCCGTCGACGATCAGGGTGAGACGGTCCGCCGGGCGGACCGCCAGGCGGTCACCGATTCCGGCGAAGGCGAACAGGCTGTCGAGTTCGTGATAGCCGTCCGGCCGGATCGCCGTGACGTGGAGGTAGAGGTTGAGCTTGGCCCAGGCGGTCCCGATCCGCCACGCGCCGTCGCCGGACGGAGGCAACCGCTACTTCTCGCTGCGGGTCTCGGTGTCGAGGCCCGACTTGATCTTCGCCTCGAGCTGCTGCGCCTCGTCCTTTTCCGGCTTCATGGCCAGCGCGTGGCGCCACTGGAACGTGGCCTCGAGCCGCCGGCCGATCTGCCAGTAGGCGTCGCCCAGATGATCGTTGATGGTCGGATCCTCGGGAATGAGGGCCGCCGCCTTCTCCAGC
Source organism: Alphaproteobacteria bacterium (assembly GCA_016124315.1). GTDB lineage: Bacteria > Pseudomonadota > Alphaproteobacteria > SMXS01 > SMXS01 > RI-34. The sequence continues at coordinate 91,179 of WGNW01000024.1, read as the reverse complement.
CAGTCGACCGCCTCGTCGTAGCGCTTCATCCGATAGAGCGCCCAGCCCAGGCTGTCGACGATGTAGCCGTCGTCGGGCCGCTGCTCCACCGCCTTCTGGATCATGCCGAGGGCCTGATCCATGTTGGTGCCCTGCTCGATCCAGCTGTAGCCCAGATAGTTCAGCACCAGCGGCTGGTCGGGCGACAGTTCCAGGGCCTTCTTGAAGTCGGCCTCGGCCTTGTCCCACATGTCCATGCGCTCGTAGGTGATGCCGCGGGCGTAGAACAGCACCCAGTGCCGCTCCGACGGCTTGCCGATATGATCGATCACCTTGTCGTAGATGGCGCGCGCCTCGGCGAAGTGCTCCTCTCCGCGCAGCGTGTCGGCCAGCGACGTCATGACGTTGAGGCTGTCGGGCGAATCCTTGAGCAGCGCCTCCAGGGTCGCGATGGCCTTGTCGGGCTCGTCCATCTCGTTGTAGAGCAGCGCCTTCTCGTACCGGGCGTCCTCGCCCAGCACCGGATCGCCGGTCACCTTGTCGTAGACCTTGAGCGCCTCGTCCTGCTGGCCGTCCCGGTCGAGGACGTCGCCGAGCAGCAGATAGGCGACCGGGAAGTCCGGCTTCAGGGCGAGCGCCAGACGGAGGTACATCACCGCCGAGCCGCGCGAGCGTTCCTGGGCGAGCGCCCGGCCCGTGCTGAACAGCGCCTCGGCCACGCCGTCGGCGGCGGTGTGAATGTCCGGATAGAGCGAGCCGTGGTCCTGCGAGCCCTTCTGGGCCGCCTCGATCAGCACATTGCTCGGGTAGTGCTCCAGATAGGCGTCATAGACCGCCTTGGCCTTGTCGGGCTTGCCGTGGACGTCGAGGAAGTGGGCGTAGGCGAGCACCAGCCTGAGATCGGCGCCCTTCTGCATGTCCACCGCCTCGTCGTAGGCGGCGGCGGCCTCGTCGACCTTGCCAGCATAATCGAGGATGTAGGCCTTGTGGGTCTTCATGAAGATCGTGAAGCCCTTGTTGGCCGACAGGGCGTCCAGGCTCTTGAGGGCCGCGTCGGTCTGGCCCTGGGCGGCGTCGATCCACGCCTTGATCACCGGCGCCATCAGCTCGACGATCCCGGTCCGCGGCATGGCGGCGACCCGCTTCTTCGCCTCGTCCAGCTGGTTGCGCTTCAGCTCGTCGATCAGCAGCACCAGCTCGGTCAGGCTGGTCGGCTTCTCGTTCAGCGCCTCCAGCCGGTGGGCCAGCTTCACGGCCGCGTCCTGCCGCCCGCTGGCGATCGCCACGGAAAACGCCTGGTGCGCCAGTTCGACGTTGGTCGGGTCGTCGTCGACCGCCTTGATGTAGTAGTCGGCCGCGGCGTCGGTATCGCGGTTGACGATGGCGAACCGCCCCGCCAGATAGTCGCCGAACGCCTGGGAGTCCGCCGCCTCGTCGCTCGGCGCCTCTGCGGCGGCGGCTTTGGTCGGCGTGCTCTGCTGCGATGCGGCAGCGCCTGCGGGCAAGGCGGCGAGGACGCCCGCCAGCACCAGCATCCCGGCCAGATCTCTCAACCCGGGCAGCGTTTCGAGGGCTTTTCCGCGCCTCTCGCGGGCAACTACGGTCATCAATACCCTTACATGTTGGGGTAGTTCGGCCCTCCGCCGCCTTCCGGAGTGACCCACACAATATTTTGCGTAGGATCCTTGATATCGCAAGTCTTGCAGTGCACACAATTCTGCGCGTTGATCTGCAGCCGCGGATTCTGGCCGTCGTCGTCGCGGACGATCTCGTAGACGCCCGCCGGGCAGTAGCGCTGCTCCGGCGCGTCGTACTCGGCAAGGTTCACCCGGATCGGCACCGTCGGATCCTTCAGCGTGAGATGGATCGGCTGGTCCTCCTCGTGATTGGTGTTGGAGATGAACACCGAGGACAGCTTGTCGAACGTCACCACGCCGTCGGGCTTGGGATAGTCGATCGGCTTGAATTCGCTCTTGGGGCGCAGCGCCTGGTAATCGGCCTTCTTGTGCTTCAGGGTGAAGGGCAGCGCGCCGTTCAGCCAGCCCTGCAGGCCGGTGATCATGACGCCCGGCAACAGGCCGTAGGCAAAGGCCGGCTTGGCGTTGCGGACCTTCTTCAGGTCCTCGTAGACCCACGACTTCTCGTAGGCCTTGGTGTAGGCGGTCAGCTCGTCGCGGCCCTCGGAGCCGTTCTTGAGCGCCTCGAACGCCGCCTCGGCCGCCAGCATCCCCGTCTTCATGGCGTTGTTGGAACCCTTGATCTTGGGCACGTTCATGAAGCCCGCGGTGCAGCCGATCAGCACGCCGCCGGGGAACACCAGCTTGGGCACCGACTGGAAGCCGCCCGCCGTCATGGCGCGGGCGCCGTAGGCGATGCGCTTGCCGCCCTCGAAGGTGGGACGGATCGCCGGATGGTTCTTGAACCGCTGGAACTCGTCGTAGGGCGAGAGGTAGGGGTTCTCGTAGTCCAGGCCGACCACGAAGCCCACCGACACCAGGTTCTCGTCGAAATGATAGAGGAACGAGCCGCCATAGGTGTGCGAGTCCATCGGCCAGCCGAAGCTGTGCTGAACGTAGCCCGGCTTGTGCTTGGCCGGGTCGATCTCCCACAGTTCCTTGATGCCGATGCCGAACTTCTGCGGGCCGCTGTCCTCGCGCAGGCCGAACTTGTCGGTCAGGCCGCGAGTCAGCGAACCGCGCGCGCCTTCGGCGAAGAAGGTGTACTTGGCGTGCAGTTCGATGCCGGGCGTGTAGTTGGGTCCTTGGCTGCCGTCGCGCTTGACGCCCATGTCGCCGGTGGCGACGCCCTTGACGCTGCCGTCCTCGTTGTAGAGCACCTCGGCGGCGGCGAAGCCCGGATAGATCTCGACGCCCACCGCCTCGGCCTGCTCGGCCAGCCAGCGGCAGACATTGGCCAGGCTGACGATGTAGTTGCCCGAATTGTGCAGCACCGGCGGCAGCAGGAAGCCGGGGAAGGAGAACGAGCCCTTCTCCGTCAGCATCATGAACTTGTCTTCCGTGCACGCGGTGGTGATGGGCGGGTTGCGGTCCTTCCAGTCGGGCAGCAATTCGCCCAGGGCGCGCGGCTCGAGCACGGCGCCCGACAGGATGTGGGCACCGACCTCGGAGCCCTTCTCGATGACGCAGACGCTGAAATCGACGTCGTTCTCCTGGCACAGCTGCTTCAGCCGGATCGACGCCGCCAGCCCGGCCGGGCCGGCGCCGACGATGACGACGTCGAACTCCATCGACTCACGTTCCATTGCCTGCCTCTTTGTTTCCTTAACCTGAGCTGAAGGCGTTATATGCGCCGTGCGGCATGGGGGTCAACGCTACGGCGCGGCCCGGCCCGGGCGGACATGGCCGCGCCGGGCGGGATTGCGCAGCCGGGCCTCGCCACTAAATCCTTTCCCATGAGCGCCAACAAGTCACTCGGGCTGGGGATCGGCATGGGTATCGCAGTAGGGGCCGGCATCGGGGCGGTGCTGGATGACGTCGCCATGGGGATCGGCATCGGCACCGCGCTGGGCATCGCCCTCGCCTGCGCCTGCGGAAAGTCGCGCGGCCCGGATTAGGCGCGAGCGCCGTCAGTGCCCATGCGGCTGGAAGCCCTTCAGTTTATCCGGCGCCACTTCGGTCTGGTGCTTCGCCTTCCATTCCTCGTAGGGCATGCCGTAGACTGTCTCGCGCGCCTGGGCCTTGGTCATCGGCACACCTTTCTCCTCGGCGGCCTCCTGATACCAGTTGGACAGACAGTTCCGGCAGAACCCCGCCAGATTCATCAGGTCGATGTTCTGCACGTCACTGCGCTCCCGCAGATGCGCCACCAGCCGCCGGAACGCGGCGGCTTCCAGTTGCAATTTGGTCACTTCGTCCATGGTCATTCTCCCGACCTTGCCCTTCTTGCGTGCTTTCACCCAGCGGTCACGCGAACCAAACCGATACGAAACAAACATCCTGTAGTGAGCTGGTGAACAGACACCAGATGTTGTGGATGCCATGAGGCTACGCGGACCGACCCTGCTATGTATGCTGGCGCTCACCGTCGCCAAGTGCGACCCCGTGCCGGTGTCCGCCCACCCGGCACGTTACGCGGCGCCACCGCCGGTCGCCAGCGTCGACCCCGCCAGCGGCGAGCGCAGCGTCACGTTCAGGGTGTTGATCTACAACGTGGCCGGTCTCCCCTGGCCCATCGGACTCCACCGGGGCGAGGCGTTGCGGCACATCGGCGACGCCCTCCGCGGCCTGCGCGCCAGCGACGCGGAGCCGGACGTGGTCCTGCTCCAGGAGGCGTTCACGAAAGAGGGCCGCGAGATTGGCGCCCGCGCCGGCTATGCCTACAGCGCCGACGGCCCGGGAAGGGCGGACGCGCCGCACAACCCGCAACCGCAGGACGCCTTCCGCGCCGGCCGAAGCTTCTGGAAGGGCGAGAAGCTGGGCAAGATGGTGGGCAGCGGCCTGGTCGCGCTGAGCGACTATCCCATAGTCGGCACTGCCCGTCAGGCGTTCGGCCGGCACGACTGCGCCGGCTTCGACTGTCTCGCCAGCAAGGGCGTGCTGCTGGTGCGCATCCAGGTGCCGGGCATCCCCGAGCCCGTCGACATCGTCACCACGCACCTCAACTCCAAGCGCTCGTCCGGGGTGCCCGAGAGCCGCTCGCTGCAGGCGTACCGACGGCAGTTCGATGAGATCGCCAGCTTCCTCAAGACCCACCGCAGTCCCGACCACCCGCTGGTGCTGGGCGGCGACCTCAATGTCCGCGGCGAACCCGCCCGCTACGACTACGCCGCCGCGCGCCTGGGGCATCCTTTCGTCCACGCCTCCTGCGGCACCAGCGTTGTCTGCGACATCGGCCGCCAGCCGGACGTCCGCCGTCCCGGCATCGGCACCGAGGATCTGCAGACCTTCGACTCGGGTGGCGGGGTGCGGATCGAACCGGTGAGCATGCGCCTGCTGTTCCAGCAGCCGGTGGACGGGCGGCCGCTCTCCGACCACGCCGCCGAACTGGTCGTCTACCGTCTCTCCTGGCACCCGGCCCGGCTCGCCGCCGCCAACTAGAGCAGATCGAGCATGACGTACCGCGCAGGCCGGGCCAGCCTGAGCGGATTACGCTCCAGCAGGCTCCCCATTGTGGCCGCCGGTCCGGGCGCGGTAGTCTGGCCTCATGTCGACAGAGAACCTGGACAGGGAGTCAGCGCTCACCCTGCTGCGCTGGCAGGTGGAGAGCGGCGCCGACGAGGCCATCGGTGAAGCGCCGGTGAACCGGTTTGCGGCGGCGCCGCCCGCCGACGCGTCCCCGTCCCATCCCACGCCAGCAGCGGCGCCCGCCGACCGGCCCCGGCCGCGCGCCGCCGAGGCGCTGCCGCTGGAGCCTGTGGGCGAGTCGGTTTCCGCCGCGCGGCGCATCGCCCAGGCCTGCGCCACCCTGGACGAACTCCGCGGGGCCCTCGCCGAATTCGACCAATGCCCGCTGAAGGCGACGGCGACCAACCTTGTGTTTGCCGACGGCAACCCCGAGAGCGGCCTGATGCTGATCGGCGAGGCGCCTGGCGCCGACGAGGACCGGCAGGGCCTGCCCTTCGTCGGCGCCAGCGGCAAGCTGCTGGACCGGATGCTGGCCGCCATCGGCCGCGACCGGAATTCGGCCTACATCACCAACACCATCTTCTGGCGGCCGCCGGGCAACCGGGCGCCGACCACCCTGGAATCGGAGCTGTGCCTGCCGTTCCTGCGCCGCCACATCGAACTCGCGTCGCCGCGCCTGCTGGTGCTGCTCGGCAAGCAGTCGGCGGCGGTGGTGCTGGAGACGACGGAGGGCATCATGCGGCTGCGCGGCAAGTGGAAGTCCTACCGGCTGGCCGATGCGGAGGTGCCGGTTATGCCCACCTATCACCCGGCCTTCCTGCTGCGCCAGCCCGCCGCCAAGCGGGATGCGTGGCGGGATTTCCTCGACGTGAAAAATCGTCTAGATTCAATGATCAACGAAACCTGAGAGGCGAGATGGACGGTCTGGGGCGCGGAGCGAGACGGGCAATGGCGGCGGCGCTGGCCGCGCTGGCGGCCGGCGCGCTGCTCGCGCCCTCCTCGGCCGGCCGCGCCGAGCCTGCTCCCGTCCGGTCGGCCGACGCCGCGACGCCGCCAGCCGCGGTGGGCGCGCCCGATCCGTCGGCGCAGACCGTGCCCGTCGGCGTGCAGCCCAAGGTGCTGAGCCAGAAGGACGTCGAGCTCTACCGCAAGATCTTCGACGTACAGAAGGACGGTCACTGGGCCGAGGCGGACAAGCTGATCAGGCAGGTCAAGGACACCACGCTGATGGGCCACGTGCTCTACCAGCGCTACATGCATCCGACCAAGTACCGCTCCAGTTACCGCGAGCTGCGGGACTGGATGACGCTCTATTCCGACCTGCCCGACGCCGACAAGGTCTACACGCTGGCGATGCGCCGCAAGCCGGCCCGCGAGGTCGCGCCCGTCGAGCCGGTGCCGGACCGCTACAAGCCGCCGCCGCCGCCCGAAGTGGAACTGAGCGACGCCGAAAAGCAGCGCCGGGCGGCCGAATACAAGGTCCGTTCCGCGATCAGCGCCGCCCTCTCCAGCAAGAATCCGGCCCAGGCCGAACGGGCGCTGAGGGCAGGCAAGGGGGTGCTCGACAAGCCCGCCTTCAATGCACAGCTGACGCTGATCGCCAAGGCCTACTACTTCCAGCAGGACTACCGGAAGGCCCTCGACCTGGGCGACGACGCCAGCGACCGGGACGACGGCGAAGTCGCCGAGGCGGGCTGGTTCGGCGGCCTGGCGGCCTGGCGGCTGGAGAAGTACGGCAAGTCGGCGAAGCTGTTCGTCAAGACCGCCAACGCCACCGACGGCAGCACCGGCCTGAGCGCCGCCGGCGCCTACTGGGCGGCCCGCGCCTATCTGCGCGACCGGGAGCCGGAGAAGGCGCTCGAGATGCTGCAGACGGCGGCGCAGCACCGGCGCACCTTCTACGGCATCCTCGCCGCCCGTCAACTCGACCAGAAGCTCGACTACGACTGGTCGCCGCCGACCATCACCCAGGCCGACCTCAACGAAGCGCTCAACTACCCGGGCGTGCGCCGCGCCATCGCGCTGCAGCAGGTCGGCGACCGGGCGATGGCCGACGAGGAGATGCAGCTGGTCGCCCGCCGGCTGTCCCCCGACCAGCCGCGCGCCGGCCTGATGAAGGTGGCGTTCCGCCTGAACTTCACCGGCACCGCCGTGGCGCTCGCCCGCTATACCGAGCGAAACGGCGGCCCGGTGGTGGAGGCGGCGCTGTTCCCGATGCCGGACTTCTCGCCCGAGGACGGGTTCAAGCTGGACCGGGCGCTGCTCTTCGCCTTCGCCCGCCAGGAATCCAACTTCATGGCGCGGGCCACCAGCTGGGCGGGCGCCCGCGGCCTGATGCAGCTCATGCCGTCGACCGCCGGCTACATCGCCCACGACAACAGCCTGAAGGACCGCAACGTCGACCGCCTCTACGACGCCGGCTTCAACATGATGCTGGGCCAGAAATATCTGATGTACCTGTTCGACAAGGACGTCACCCAGGGCAACCTGATGCTGGTGGCCGCCGCCTACAACGCCGGGCCCGGCAACGTGGCCAAGTGGCTCGACCGCGACGATTCCGGCGGCGACTGGCTGCTGTTCATGGAGTCGATCCCGGTGTTCGAGACCCGCGGCTACGTGGAGCACGTGCTGGAGAATCTGTGGGTCTACCGCGCCCGCCTCGGCCAGCCCTCGCCCGCCCTCACCGCGCTGATCGCCGGCGCGCCGCCGCGCTACTCTCCCAGCGACTCGCGGGAGCTGGCGGCCCAGTGAGCGGCATCGACGAGAGCCGGACCTTCGTGCCGGTCAACATCGCGGTGATGACCGTGTCCGACACCAGGACCATGGACGACGACCGGTCCGGCCAAACCCTGGTCGACCGCATCGCCGCCGCCGGTCACGCGCTGGCGGCGCGGATCATCGTCAGGGACGAGGCCGAGGCCATCGTCGCCCAGTTGCGGGCGTGGATCGCCGATCCCGAGGTGGACGTGGTGATCTCCACCGGCGGCACCGGCGTGACCGGCCGCGACGTGACGCCCGAAGCCTTCGAATCCGTCTACGAGAAGAAGATCGAAGGCTTCGGCGAGCTGTTCCGCATGCTCAGCTACAAGCTGATCGGCACCTCAACCATCCAGTCCCGCGCCACCGGCGGCGTCGCCGGCGGCACCTACCTGTTCGCCCTGCCCGGCTCGCCCGGCGCCTGCAAGGACGGCTGGGACGGCATCCTGAAGGACCAGCTGGATTCCAGGTTCCGCCCCTGCAACTTCGTCGAGCTGATGCCCCGCCTGCAGGAACACGTGAAGGGCCGGGGCTAAAGACTCTTCGCGATGAGTCACCCCCGACCCGTTCGGGGGTCCGTCTCTCGACAACGCGACCGCTCGGGATCGGCCCCCCTGCTCCCGTCCGGGCAACCGTCTCCCCATCGACAGGGATCCCCGAACGGGTCGGGGATGACCGGGGAGAGAGCGAAGACATTCCTTCGCTCGCATCGAGTGCCGCGCAGCGGCGCACCGAGATGCCCCGCCGGCAGCGGCAGGGCCTCGATTCGATCCGGCGCGATGCGCCGGATCACTCGGCCTGAGCGGCGAGAGGAAGGGAGCGCCTCCCGATTCAAATGTTCTTGTTTTGTTTCTGTCTCGGATTATCATCCGGCCCATGTCCGTCGAGTCCCGACAGCCGAAGACCGTGCACACCGTCGCCGCAGAAGGCCGGCGCGGCCGGGGCTCGGTGACCCGCTCCGCGGGCCGGTTCGAGACCTACCAGACCGAGGCGTTCGACGACGGCTGGGATACCATCGACGAGCCGGCCCCGCCGCTGCGCACCACGGTGCAGCCTGACACGGCGCGCAGCCTGATCACCTACAACCGCTCGCCCGACATCCATTTCGACCGCTCCATCAACCCGTACCGGGGCTGCGAGCACGGCTGCGTCTACTGCTTCGCGCGGCCGAGCCACGCCTATCTCGGCCTTTCTCCGGGGCTCGACTTCGAAAGCCGGCTCTACGCCAAGTTCGACGCGCCGCAGATCCTGGAACGGGAGCTGCGCCGCAAGGGCTACAAGCCGGCCGTCGTCGCGCTCGGCGTCAACACCGACTGCTACCAGCCCGTCGAGCGGGAGTACCGCATCACCCGGCGGGTGCTGGAGGTGCTGAACGCCTTCAACCACCCGGTCAGCATCATCACCAAGTCCCAGCTGGTGCAGCGCGACCTCGACATCCTTGCCGACATGGCGAAGCGCCGCCTGGTGACGGTCGCCGTCTCCATCACCACCCTCGACCGGGCGCTGGCCCGACGCATGGAGCCGCGGGCGGCGACGCCGTCGCGCCGGCTGGCGACGCTGGAGGCGCTCAACGGCGCGGGCGTGCCCACCACCGTGATGACCGCGCCGCTGATCCCCGGCCTCAACGACCAGAAGCTGGACGCCCTGCTGCAGGCGGCGCGCAACGCGGGGACGCTGAGGGCGGGCTACGTGCTGCTGCGCATGCCCTACGAGATCAAGGACCTGTTCCGCGAGTGGCTGGCCGAGCACTACCCCGACCGGGCCAAGAAGGTGATCAACCTGATCCGCTCGACCCGGGGCGGCAAGGACTACGACTCCTCGTTCTTCACCCGCGGCAAGGGCGAAGGACCCTATGCGGAACTGGTGGCGCAGCGCTTCGCCGCCGCCTGCCGCCGGCTGGGGATGAACCTGAGCCGGCACGGCTACGACACTGACGCCTTCGCCCCGCCGCCGGCGCCTGGAGACCAATTGGACCTGTTCTGAGCTCGCCCGTGTGCTAGTAATCCGGCATGCCGGATTACAGCATGGAGCGGGAACTGGGCGGCATCGTCGCCGGCGTCGACGAGGCGGGGAGAGGCCCGCTCGCCGGGCCCGTGGTGGCGGCCGCCGTGATCCTCGACGTGGCCTGCATCCCGGACGGCATCGACGATTCCAAGAAACTGCTGAAGGGCCGGCGCGAGGCGCTGCACGGAACCATCGTCGCCTCGGCGCATGTGGGCGTCGGCATCGCCAGCGTCGCGGAGATCGACGAGATCAACATCCTGCAGGCCACGTTCCGCGCCATGGTACGGGCGGTCGAGGCCCTGCCCGTGGCGCCGGCGCACCTGCTGATCGACGGCAACCAGCGCCCGGCGGGGCTGCCCTGCGCCTGCCGGACGGTGGTCGACGGCGATGCCCTGTGCCTGTCCATCGCCGCAGCCTCCATCGTCGCCAAGGTGACCCGGGACCGCATCATGGCCGAGCTGGCGCGAGAGCATCCCCACTACGGATGGGAGCGAAACGCAGGATATGGTACGCCCGAACACCACCGGGCACTATCACTGGTGGGAATATCGCCCCATCACCGCAAGAGCTTCGCCCCCATTCGTGGACTTATACTTCAGGAGTCGACGACAAGTGATTGATTCAGTTCCATGAATCGCCTCACTTAATAGTTGACGTTAAGAATCCGCTGACTCACCATGACCCGAATCGGCGCGCACGGCGCGCGGCAGAAGAGGGCGGATAACATGACTGAGGGCTTGCGCCTCGATACCATCATCGAGGGCGACTGCATCGAGGCGATGCGCGGCTTGCCGGACAAGTCGGTGAACCTGGTGTTCGCCGACCCGCCCTATTATCTCCAGCTCAAGCAGGACCTGCACCGGCCGGACAACTCCCGGGTCGACGGCGTCGCCGACGACTGGGACAAGTTCGCCGGTTTCTCCGACTACGACGCCTTCACCCGCGCCTGGCTGGGCGAGGCCCGCCGGGTGCTGCGGGACGACGGCGCGCTGTGGGTGATCGGCACCTACCACAACATCTTCCGCATCGGCGCGGCGCTGCAGGACCTGGGCTTCTGGATGCTCAACGACGTGGTCTGGCGCAAGACCAACCCCATGCCCAACTTCAAGGGTACCCGCTTCACCAACGCCCACGAGACGCTGATCTGGTGCGCCAAGGACGAGCGCCAGAAGCGCTACACCTTCAACTACGAGGCCATGAAGGTCGCCAACGACGACCTGCAGATGCGATCGGACTGGCTGTTCCCGATCTGCTCGGGTGGCGAGCGGCTGAAGGTCGACGGTCAGAAGGCCCACGCCACCCAGAAGCCGGAGGCGCTGCTCCACCGCATCGTCATGGCGACCACCAACCGGGGCGACGTGATCCTCGACCCGTTCTTCGGCTCGGGCACCTCGGGCGCCGTCGCGAAGAAGCTGGGCCGCCGCTACATCGGCATCGAGCGGGAGCGGCGCTACATCGACGTGGCGCGCGCCCGCATCGCCAAGGTGCGCACCCTGCCCGACGACGTGCTGGAGACCACCACGCCCAAGCGCGCCGCGCCCCGCATCCCGTTCGGCGTGGTGGTGGAGCGCGGCCTGCTGCAGCCGGGCACGGTGCTCTACGATCCGAGCCGCCGTCACCGCGCCAAGGTGCGCGCCGACGGATCGCTGGTGGCCACCGACGCCACCGGATCGATCCACCAGATCGGTGCCCGCGTCCAGGGGGCGCCCGCGTGCAACGGCTGGACCTTCTGGCACTTCGAGGACAAGGGCAGCCTGATCCCCATCGACCTGCTGCGCCAGAAGTTGCGGGCGGAGATGGTTATTTAGAGGCTTGCACGTGACTTTCTCCGAAGCCACCTATCTCTTCAGGTGTCACTCTCTAGGAAGCCGCCAGAAAGGCCGGCTCCGCGACACCAAGGAGAAACCTGATCATGGCCGAAGGGAATACACAGGCGAAACACCTGTTTGAGGCGCTTGAGGGGATGGCGTGGGCCGCCCGTGAATTGAAACAGAACATCTCCGCGCAGGCACAGACCAAAGCGGTTTCACTGGAGTACGACTTCTCCAGATTCAGCGAAAGCCGGATGAACGAAGCGGTGGTGGACTTCACCACCGATATCGAGACCGAGACGACCTCCGGCGATCACCTCTGTTGGTCCATGACGCTGAGACTCAACGGGTCGTCGTGGGAATTCTGGAGAACCCTCAGCAAGCGCGAGGGCCACGGCAAGACGGTCATCCGCGATCTGGGAGACCGCCGCTTCGAATCCGTCGACAATCTCGTCCATGAACTTGGCGCACTGACCAGCGAGTTCATCGAATCCTGCCGACATTCCCATGCCCCGGTTCTGTCGGAGGGACGGGGCTGACAGCGCCCGTCGCGCGCGGGTCGCTGCCAGACGCCGGCTAACCCCGGGCCGCCTTCACGACCTTCGCCATGACCGTCGGCAAGGCGTAGTCGCCCAGGCTGGCGACGGGTGCCCAGATCCCGTCGACGGGCACTGCGCGCCCCACCTCTCCCTTCACCACGTCCAGTTCCAGCCGGAAATGGGTGAAGACGTGGACCACGGGCTCCGCCAGTTCCGTCCATGGCACCTGGGCGGGCGCATGGGACCAGCCATCGGCGGTCGGGCCCTCCAACCAGGGGCTCGAAGGGACCTCCATCATGCCGCCCAGCAGGCCCTGTTCCGGGCGGCGGCGCAACAGCACCTCGCGCCCGCGCGCGCCCCGCCGCTCGAGCCAGAAGGCGATGCCGTAGCGGGTCGGCCGCGGCTTCCTGTCCTTCTTGCGCGGCAGCTCGGCCGCGATGCCCGCCAGCCGGGCCGCACAGGCCCCCGACCACGGGCACACCATGCACAGCGGGCCGCGCGGCGTGCAGACCGTGGCGCCCAGGTCCATCATCGCCTGGGCGAAGTCGCCGGGACGGGACCGCGGGGTCAGCGCCTCGGCATGGCGGTAGATTTCCGGCTTCGACTCCGGCAGCGGCGTCTCGACGGCGCGCAGCCGGCTGACCACCCGCTCCACGTTGCCGTCGACCACGGTGGCCGGGATGCCGAAGGCGATGGCGGCGATGGCCGCCGCCGTGTAGCGGCCGATGCCGGGCAGCGCCAGCAGCGCCGCCTCGTCGGCCGGGAAGCGGCCGCCATGCGCCGCCGCGACCGCGACCGCGCATTTGTGCAGGTTGCGCGCCCGGGCGTAGTAGCCGAGGCCGGCCCATTCGGTCAGCACGTCGTCGAGCGGCGCGGCCGCCAGGTCGGCCACCGTTGGCCAGCGGGCGAGGAACCGGTCGAAATAGCCCTTCACCGTGGCGACCGTGGTCTGCTGCAGCATGATCTCGCTCAGCCACACGGCATAGGGATCGGGCGACTCGCCCGGCCCGGCCCGCCACGGCAGGTCGCGGCGGTGCCGGTCGTACCAGGCGAGCAGGGCGTCCTGCAGGCGGCCGATCCCCGCGCCGCTCAAGCTACCCTCGCCCCGGCCGGAAAACCGTTGCCAGCCGCCCGGGCCGCTGTCAAAACAGGTCCATGACCGGATCCCGAACCGCTGGCGGACCACGCCGTTTCGGCGACCTCGCGCGACCGCTGCTGAGCCCGGCGCTGCGTCGCCAGGGCTTCGCCCAGCACGAGATCGTGACCCGCTGGCGCGACATCGTCGGCGCCCTGCTCGCGGCGCGGTCCATGCCGGAACGGCTGCGGTTCCAGGGCGCCGAGCGCACCGGCGGCACCCTGTTCATCCGGGTAGAAAGCAGCTTCGCGCTGGAGTTCCAGCATCTCACACCCCAAATCCTCGACCGGGTGAATACCTATTACGGATACCGCGCCGTGACGAAGCTGATTCTCAGGCAGGGCCCGCTGCCCCGCCGGCCCGCGCCCCGGCCCGATCAAACCCCCGAACTCACCGCCGAGCTGCGGCAGAGCCTCGCCGAGGCGCTGCGCGGCGTGAAGGACGGCCCGACGAGGGAGGCCCTCGACCGGCTCGGCCGGCGGCTCCTCGCCCCCCACCGCTCACCCCGCTGACGGGACAGGTCGACTATTGTGGCTGTTCCGTGAACCCCGTATACTCACACAACATCTTGTGGACAGCCATGACCGAACATCAAAATCCTATGTCGATCTGCCTTCGCCTGCCCGCCGCCATTTTCCTCGCCGGGGCGCTGCTCCTCGCCGGGTGCAACAATGGCGACGCCAGCTCGGACAAGGATGCCGCCGCCAAGCCGGCCACTGACCAGGCCGCCGCCGACAAGGCGTCGTCCGAGGACAAGGCGCCGGAGGAAACCACGCCGATCCCCGGCGTGCCGCTGGGCGACATCGCCGAAGGGCCGGTCGACGCGCCGGTGACGTTGATCGAGTTCGCCTCGATGACCTGCCCGCACTGCGCCGCATTCCAGAAGGACACCTATCCGCTGGTGAAGCGCGACTTCGTGGACACCGGCAAGGTCCGCTACATCTTCCGCGAATATCCGCTGGACCGGTTCGCCCTCGACGCCTCGGTGTTCGCCCGCTGCGCCGGCGAGGACAAGTACTTCGCCGTCGTCACCCAGCTGTTCGCCGAGCAGGCCCACTGGATGCCCGCCTCGGGCGGCGAAGGCGCCATCAAGGCCACCGAGAAGCGCCTGGTGGACGACTACGGCGACAAGTACGGCGTCACCGAGGAGAAGTACGACCACTGCCTCAACAACAAGCCGCTGCGCGACCACCTGGCCAACCGCATGGAGGAGGCGCGCGACCGCTACGACGTGAACGCGACGCCCACCCTCGTCATCAACGGCACCAAGTATACCGGCTCGCACACCTATGCCGACGTGGCCAAGGCCATCAACGACGCGATGCCCAAGAAGTAGCCCGACCGGAGACACTGCTTGAAGTTCCAGCGCCTCAGACTGACCGGGTTCAAGTCCTTCGTCGATCCGACGGAGTTGTACATCGAGCCCGGCCTGACGGGGATCGTCGGACCGAACGGCTGCGGCAAGTCGAACCTGCTGGAGGCGCTGCGCTGGGTGATGGGCGAGACCAAGCCCACCGCCATGCGCGGCGAGGGCATGGACGACGTGATCTTCGCCGGCACGGCCATGCGGCCGGCCCGCAACCTGGCGGAGGTCTCGCTGATGATCGACAACGCCGAGCGGCGCGCGCCGGTGGCGTTCAACGATCATGAGCAGATCGAGATCGCCCGGCGCATCGAGCGGGAAAGCGGCTCGGTCTACCGGCTGAACGGCAGGGAAGTGCGCGCCCGCGACGTCCAGTTGCTGTTCGCCGATCTGGCGACCGGCGCCCATTCGCCGTCGCTGGTCTCCCAGGGCCGCATCGGCGCACTGATCAACGCCAAGGCCAAGGACCGGCGGGCGATCCTGGAGGAGGCCGCGGGCACCAGCGGCCTGCACTCCCGCCGCCACGAGGCCGAGCTGCGGCTGAAGGGCGCCCAGACCAATCTGGAACGGCTCGCCGACGTGATGGTGCAGATCGAGTCGCAGCTGGCCGGCCTCAAGCGGCAGGCCCGGCAGGCGGCCCGCTACAAGACCCTGAGCGGGCGGCTGCGTGCCGCCGAGGCGATGATGCTGCACCTCCGCTGGCGCCATGCCATGGCGGCGCTGGAGGCGGCGCAGCAGGCGCTGAAGGAGAGCGAGGCGCTGGTCGCCGAGCGGACCCGCGCCGGCGCCGAGGCCAGCAAGCAGCAGGTGCTGGCCAGCACCAGGGTGCCGCCGCTGCGCGACGCGGCCGCCGAGGCAGCGGCCGCGGCCCACCGGCTGAAGCTGGAGCAGGACAGCCTGGACGCCGAGGCGCAACGCCTGCGCGACGCCATCGCCGCGCTTGAGGGCCGCCTGAAACAGATTGCCGGCGACATCGCCCGCGAGGAGGCGCAGGCGAAGGACGCCGCCGCCCACCTCGCCGAACTCGCCACCGAGCGCGCCGCCCTCGCCGCCGAGGAGCAGGGCCATCCCGACCGCATGGAGAAGGCCATCGCCGCGGTGGAGCGGGTGGCCGCCGAGACGGTGGCCGCCGAGGACGCGCTCGACGAGCTCAACGGCAGGGCCGCCGAGGCGGCCGGCCGGCGCCGCGGACTGACCGATCAGGCGAACCAGCTCGGCCAGCAGGTGGCGCGGCTGCGCGAGCGGCTGCAGGCCACCGAGCGCGAGAAGGCCCGCCTGCTGGAAGGCAAGGCGGCGGATAGCGCCGAAGCAGAGGCCGCCCGGCGGGTCGAGGCGGCGCGCGAACGGGTTGACGAGGCCCGCGAGGAGGCCGAGGCCGCCGGCGCCGCCCGCCTGAAGGCCCAGGCCGAGGAGGCCGACGCCCGCGCCGCCTTCGACGACAGCCGGGGCCAGGTGCGCGAGTTGCAAGCGGAGGAGCGGGGCCTCGCCGCCCTCACCCAGACGGCCCGCGGCGGCTTCACGCCGATCCTGGACCAGATCAAGGTGAAGGCGGGCTACGAGGCGGCGCTGGCCGCCGCCTTCGGCGAGGATCTCGACCTGTCGGACAGCCAGGAAGCCGCATCGTTCTGGCGCACGCTGCCGCCGGTGGACGGGTCTCCCCTCCCTGCCGGCGCCGAGCCGCTGGCCGGCTTCGTCACGGCCCCGGCGGCGCTGGCGCGGGCGCTGGCGCAGATCGGCGTGATCGACGCCGCCGGCGGCGACGGGCTGCAGGCCGCCTTGCGGCCGGGACAGATCCTGGTCAGCCGGGCCGGCGACGCCTGGCGCTGGGACGGCAGGATCGTGCGCGCCGGCGCGCCGAGCGCCGCGGCCACGAGGCTGGAGCAGCGCAACCGGCTGGAGGCCGTCCGCCGTGATCTGGCCGACGCCGAGGCGGAGATGGCGGAAGGCCAGCGCGCCCTGTCGGAGCGGGTCGACGCGCTGGACGAGGCGGCAGCCCTCGACAAGCACGCCCAGAAGCAGGTGCGCGAGGCCGAGGAGGCGCTGATCGCCGCGCGCAATGCCGAAGCCAGGGTCGCCCGCCAGGTCGCCGAGCAGAACAGCCGGATCGCCGCCCTGGAGGACACCGAGGCCCGCCTGCGCGAGGAATTCACCGGCAGCGAGGCGCGGCTGACCGACCTGCGCCGCGCCGTCGACGCCCTGCCGCCGGCCGACGGCTTCAACCAGCCGCTGCAGGCCGCGAAGCGGGCGGTGGAGGAAGCGCGCAACGCGCTCTCGGAAGCCAAGGCCGCCCGCGACAGCCTGACCCGCGAGGCCGGTTTCCGCGCCAACCGCCTCGGCGCCATCGACCGCGACGAGCTGGCGTGGCGGAACCGGGCGGAGGACGCCGCCTGCCAGATCGAGCAACTGGCGGCGCGACGGAGCGAGGCCGAGGCCGAGCTGGAGCAGCACCGCGCCCGTCCGGCGGAGATCGAGGAGCAGCGCCGGCGCCTCGCCGAGCAGCTCGATGCGTCGGAGGCGAAACGGCGGGAGGCCGCCGCGGCGCTGGCGGCCGCCGAATCCGAGCTTTCGGAAAGGGATTCCGCCCTCCGCGCCGCCGAGCAGGCGCATTCGCAGGCCCGCGAGCGGCGCGTGCGCGCCCAGGCCGACGCGGAGCACGCCCAGGAGCGCTTCGATGGCGTGCTCGCCCAGATCGCCGAGACGCTGGAGTGCCCGCCGCAGGACACTCTTGAGCTGGCCGAGCACGATCCGGGCGCGCCCCTGCCCGACATGGACGACGTGGCCCAGCGGCTCGACCGGCTGCGCCGCGAGCGCGACACCATGGGGCCGGTCAACCTGCGCGCCGACGAGGAAGCGACGGAGGTGCAGCAGCAGCTCGACACCATGGTGGCCGAGAAGGCCGACCTGGAGGCGGCCATCGGCAAACTGCGCCACGCCATCGCCGCCCTCAACCGGGAAGGCCGCGAGCGGCTGCAGGCGGCCTTCGGCGTGGTCAACAGCCACTTCGAGGAGCTGTTCACCCGGCTGTTCGCCGGCGGCGCGGCGCACCTGGAGCTCTCGGAGTCCGACGATCCGCTGGAGGCGGGGCTGGAGATCTACGCCAGCCCGCCAGGCAAGAAGCTGCAGCACCTCTCGCTGCTGTCGGGCGGCGAGCAGGCGCTGACGGCGCTGGCGCTGATCTTCGCGGTGTTCCTGACCAACCCGGCGCCGATCTGCGTACTGGACGAGGTGGACGCGCCGCTGGACGACGCCAATGTGGAGCGCTTCTGCAACCTGCTGCACGAGATTTCCGAGCAGACCGGGACCCGCTTCCTGGTGGTCACCCACCACGCGCTGACCATGTCGAACCTGCACCGGCTGTTCGGCGTTACCATGTCGGAACGGGGCGTCTCCCAGCTCGTCTCCGTGGACCTGGGAGAGGCGGAACAACTGGTCGCCGCCGAGTAAGTCCGCGTCACGATTGGAGAACTTCGAGGCAACCACCGCGCCCCATTTTTTGCATACCTGTCAACGACTTACGGGCTTCCGCCGCATGCTTGACAGGGTATGGGCCTCCGCCTATGGTGCACCCGCCTTTGGGGTGCCGAGTCGCGGCGCCCGGAAGGAGGGTTGTTTGGACGAGCGTGATCGACCTTCAACGTCGGACATTAAGGCCCGCATAGACAAGGCCCGGCAGAAAGGATCGGGCGCCGACAACGACGAGGCGAACGCCAAGGCGGCGGGGCTTCGGGTCGGCATAGAACTGCTGGCGGGCGTGGCGTTCGGTGTGGTGGTCGGTGTGTTCCTGGATCGGTGGCTGGGCACGGCGCCATGGCTGCTGATCGTTTTCATGCTGCTTGGCATGGGCGCGGGAATTCGGAACGTGATCCGGGCGGCCCAAGAGGAAAACAGGAAGGCCCGGGATCAGGACTGACCAACCGGGCGCTGACAAAGGAACGCCCGTGGCTGCTCACAATCCACTCGAACAGTTCCGCATCGAGGAGCTCCTCCCTCTCCAGGCGGGGGGCTACAACATCTCCTTCACCAATTCGTCCCTGTTCATGGTGATCGCCATCACGCTGATCACCCTGTTCATGGTGCTGGGCGCGCGCAAGAAGGCCATGGTGCCGGGGCGCTGGCAGTCCATGGTGGAGATGAGCTACGAGATGGTCGCGAACATGCTGCGCGACACCGTGGGCTCGGGCGGCCGGCAGTATTTCCCGTTCATCTTCACCCTGTTTTCCTTTGTCCTGATCTGCAACCTGCTGGGCCTGATGCCCTACAGCTTCACGGTCACCAGCCACATCGCGATCACCTTCGCCCTCGCGCTGTTCATCTTCATCGCGGTCACCCTCATCGGCTTCTTCAAGCACGGGCTGCACTACCTGCAGCTGTTCGCCCCCAAGGGCGCGTCGCCGATCCTGCTGGTGCTGCTGGTGCCGATCGAAATCATCTCCTACTGCATCCGGCCGATCACCCTGTCGATCCGACTGTTCGCCAACATGATGGCCGGCCACACCATGCTCAAGGTCTTCGCGGGATTCGTCGTGGCGCTGGGCGCCGCCGGCATCTTCCCGCTGGCCTTCATGGTCGCCCTGACGGGCCTCGAGACCATCGTTGCGCTGCTGCAGGCCTACATCTTCTCGATTCTGACCTGCATCTACCTCAACGACGCCCTGCACATGCACTGAGAATCAAGAAACAGCCAACCCCAGCAAAGGAATTCACCATGGAACCTGAAGCCGCAAAGCTCATCGGCGCCGGCATCGCCGCCACCGCTCTCATCGGCGCCGGTATCGGCATCGGCCTCGTCTTCGGCAACTACCTGTCGGGCGCCCTGCGCAACCCGGCCGCCGCTGCCAGCCAGACCACCAACATGTACATCGGCTTCGCGCTGTGCGAGGCGACCGGCCTGTTCGGCTTCGTGGTGTCGATGATCATCCTGTTCGGCTAGACGAACGGTTTCTGGAGGCTGAGCCATGCCCCAGCTCGACATCACCACCTTCCCGCCGCAGCTCTTCTGGCTCGCGATCACCTTCGTGGTGCTCTACATCCTGATGTCCCGGCTCGCCCTGCCGCGGGTCGGCGACATCCTGCGCACCCGCGAGGAGCGCATCACCGGCGACCTGGACCGGGCCGAGCGGCTCAACCGGGAAGCCGAGGACGCGCTCAAGGCCTACGAGACGGCGCTGGCCGAAGCCCGCGCCCGGGCCGGCGAGATCGCCGCCCGCACCCGCGCCGCGATCCAGGCCGAGGCCGAGGCCCGTCAGGCCGAGGCGGAAGCCCGGCTCGCCGCCCAGCTCGAGGCCGCCGAGGCGCGCATCCGGGAGACCCGTGACCAGGCCATGGGCCAGGTCCGCGGCATCGCCGCCGACACCGCCACCGCCCTCGTCGCGCGGCTGCTGGGCAACGCCCCCGAGCAGAACCGTCTCGACCAGGCCGTGAGCGAGGAACTCGATCGCCGAGGAGTGCGCTGATGGCCCAGGACGACGTGAACTTCCGCGAAGGCGCGCCGCCCGCCGGCGCCGCCACCGGCGTCGGCCACGAGCCCGCCGTCCGCGCCGAAGGCCCGCTGCTGGAGCAGCCCGAATTCTGGGTCTCGCTGGCGTTCATCGCCTTCGTGATCCTGATGGTGCTGCTGAAGCTGCCGCGGATGATCTCCAAGGCCCTCGACAAGCGGGCCGACGACATCGCCCGGCAGATCGAGGAGGCCCGCGCGCTGCGCGAGGAGGCCGAGGCGCAGCTCGCCCAATACCAGAAGAAGCAGCGCGAAGCCGAGCATGAGGCGACCGAGATCGTCGCCCACGCGGAAAGCGAAGCCAAGCGCATCGCCGCCGACGCCGAGAAGGCGCTGGAAGCGAGCATCGCCCGCCGCGAGCAGCTCGCCGTCGAGAAGATCGCCCAGGCGGAAGCCTCGGCGGTCAAGGAGGTGCGGACTGTCGCCATCGAGGTCGCCACCGAGGCCGCCCGCAAGGTAATCGCCGAGTCCCTGGACCCCGGCAAGGCCAACCAGCTGGTCGAGGACGCCATCCAGGAACTGCCCCGCCACCTCAACTGAGGCTCCGGTCATCCTGAACTCGAGAGGCCCCGCTCCGGCGGGGCCTTTTGCTTTGAGCGGGCGGACGCGGCGCGTCAGCCGCCGATGGCTGCCATGGCAGCGGCGATGCGGGGTGGGGCAGCCGGCCGCTCGTACATGCGGAGCATGTAGGAGCGCAGCAGCGGCGTCTGCTCCAGCAGCCGGATCTCGTTGGCCCAGTCCAGGGTGTAGGCGAGCACGAAGTCACCCACCGAAACGCGCTCGCCGGCCACGAACTCGCGCCCCGCCATGTGCCCGTCCAGCACCCTGGCCATGGCGACGAAGTCCTCCCGCGCGAGCGTGACCTCGTCCGGCAACCGCCGGTTCTCGGGATAGAGGGCGGTGTGCCGGGCGATGCGCCACAGCGGCTGCTCCAGTTCGGTCGCGGTGAACAGCAGCCATTGATCGAGGCGGGCGCGGTCCGCTCGGTCCGTCGGCAGCAGCCCCTTCTCCAGGTGCTTTTCCGCCAGATAGAGCACGATGGCGATGGATTCCGTGAGAGCCAGGTCGCCGTCCACCAGGGCCGGCACCTTGCCGGCCGGGTTGATCCGCAGGTAATCCGGGGATCGGTTCTCGCCCTTCACGAGGTTGACCGTGACGGCCTCAAAGGGGACGCCCAGCTCCTGCAGCGTCCAGCGCACCCGGATGGAGCGCGTCGGCGGGAATTCGTACAGGGTCATCATGGCAGCCTCCCGTTCGCTGCGCCGAGTATCGGCCGCGGCGGCGGTGGGGACAAGCGCCGGTCAGTCCAGGGTCCGCCGGTAGCGGAACAGCGCGATGACCGAAACCAGGCCGAAGATCAGCACGATGGGCAGCAGGTTGGGCAGGATGTCGTTCATGCCGCTGCCCTTGAGCAGCGTGCCGCGCACCAGCCGCAGGAAATGGGTGAGCGGCAGCACCTCCCCCAGCCACTGCGCCCATTCCGGCATGCCGCGGAACGGGAACATGAAGCCCGACAGCAGGATCGACGGCAGGAAGAAGAAGAACGTCATCTGCATGGCCTGCATCTGGCTGCGGGCGACGGTGGAGAACGTGTAGCCCAGCGCCAGGTTGGTGGCGATGAACAGGGTGAGGCCGACGAACAGGGCGACGAACGAGCCGATCATCGGCACCCCGAACACGAAATGCGCCGCCAGCAGGATGATCGCCACCTGGACGAAGCCGATGCCGATATAGGGGGTGATCTTGCCGATCATCACCTCCAGCGGCTTCACCGGCATGGCCAGCAGGTTCTCCATGGTGCCGCGCTCCACCTCCCTGGTGAGCGAGATCGCCGTCATCAGGGTCATGGTCATGGTCAAGATCACGCCGAGCAGGCCGGGCACGATGTTGTAGCGGGTGACCCCCTCCGGGTTGTAGAGCCGGTGCACCACCACGTCGACGGGCGGCGCCGGTTGACGCGCCTGGGCGAGCGGCCCGTTCAGGTCGTCGCGCAGCCCGCTCTCGACGATCTGGTCGAAGGCGGCGACGGCGTTGCTGGCGGCCGCCGGATCGGTGGCATCGGCCTCGATCAGCAGCTGCGGCTCCTGGCCGCGCACCAGGTCGCGGCTGAAGCCGGGCGGGAAGCTCACGACGAAGGACAGGGTGCCGCGCTTCAGGGCCTCGCGCGCCTGCCGCTCGCTCATGGAGCCGTGCCGGAGCTCGAAATACTCGGAATTGCGCATCGCCGCCGTGATGCTGCGGGTGTAGGCGCTGGGCTCCGGCACGATCATCCCGGTCGGCAGGTGCTTGGGATCGGTGTTGATGGCAAAGCCGAACAGGATGAGCTGCATGATGGGAATGCCCACCATCATGGCGAAGGTGATCCGGTCGCGGCGGAGCTGGATGAACTCCTTGACCAGGATCGCGCGGATGCGGCTGCTCGCCTCGCCCCTCACGGCCGCGCCTCGCCGTACTGCTCCATCAGCCGGATGAAGACGTCCTCCAGGCTGGTCTCGCCCTCGCTCACCCGGATGTCCCTGCCCTGCACGACCCGCTCGACGGCTTGCCTCAACTCGCCGGCATCGGTGCCCACCACGTGCAGGGTGTTGCCGAACTGGGCCACCTGGTCGACGCCCGGTTCGCGCCGCAGCGCGTCCACCAGCCGGCCGTCGCCGGCGCCCTGGAGCACCAGCGTGGTCAGCGCCGACTGGGCGATCACCTCCTCGACGGTGCCCCGCGCCACCACCTTGCCGTAGGAGATGTAGATGATCCGGTGACAGCGCTCGGCCTCGTCCATGTAGTGGGTGCTCACCAGGACGGTGAGGCCCTCCCCCGCCAGCCGGTGGATCTGGTCCCAGAACTCGCGCCGCGCCTGCGGATCGACGCCGGCGGTCGGCTCGTCGAGCAGCAGCAGCTTGGGCTGATGCATGATGCAGGCGGCGAGCGCCAGGCGCTGCTTCCAGCCGCCGGAGAGCTGGCCGGCGAGCTGGCCCTGCCGGCTGGTGAGGCCAAGGTCGTCCAGGGTGCGGTCGACGTGCTCGGCCATGGGCCGCAGGCAGTAGAGGCGGGCGACGAATTCCAGGTTCTCGCGGATCGAGAGGTCCTCGTAGAAGCTGAAGCGCTGGGTCATGTAGCCGATGTTGCGCTTGATCGCCTCGGCGTCGCGGGTGATGTCGTAGCCCAGGCAATGCCCGCTGCCGCTGTCGGGCGTCAGCAGCCCGGTGAGCATGCGGATGGTGGTGGTCTTGCCCGAGCCGTTCGGCCCCAGGAATCCCACGATCTCGCCCTGCCTGACGTCCAGCGACACGTGGTCGACCACCGTCTTGTCGCCGAAGCGCTTGGTGAGGTCGGTCGCCTCGATGACGGCCGGCGCCTCGGTCATGGCAGGGTCACGTCGACCGGCTGGCCGGGCTTGAGCGCGCGCCGGTCGCCCTCCGGCACCGCCTCGACCTTGTAGACGAGCTTGTCGCGGGTCTGGACGGAGAAGATCACCGGCGGCGTGAATTCCGCCTGGTTCGAAACGAATGTCACGCGGGCGTCGAGCCCGCTGGGACAGCCGTCGCAACCGATCCCGACCGTCTCGCCGCGCTTGACCCGGGCGAGCCTTGCCTCGGGCACGAAGAACAGCACCTTGCGGTTGTCGGGCGGCAGCAGCGAGACCACGGGACGCCCCTCGCCGACCACCTCGCCCTCGCGGAAATAGACGTCCTGGATCACGCCCGCCCGCGGCGCGAACACGGAGCGCTCCCGCACCGCGGTCTCGGCCTCGGCAAGCGCGCCCTGCGCCGCCGCCACCTCGCCCTTGGCCGCCTCGATCTCGTCGCTGCGCGCGGGCATCTGGGCGGTGCGGCGCTCGCGCTTCAGCCGCTGCACCTCGGCCTCGGCCACGTCCAGGTCGCCCTTGGCATTGTCATAGGCCTTCTGCGACACGACCCGGTTGGCGAGCAGGGTTTTCGCCCGCTCGAAATCCTGCTTCGCCACGGCGAGCCTGGCCTCGGCCTCGCGGACCTGCGCGTCCACCACCGCGATCTCTTCCGGCCGCTTGCCCTTGAGCAGGTTCTCGAGTTGCGCCTTCGCCTGGGCGAGACGCGCCTTCGCCTGCTCGCGCCGGGCGAGCACCGTGTCGGCGTCGAGGATGAACAGCAGGTCGCCCTGCTTGACGGCGTCGCCGGAATCCACGGCAAGCCGGCTCACCTGTCCGCCCGACTTGGGACCGACCAGCAACGGTTCGCCCTCCACGTAGCCCTGCACGGTGCCGTGGCCGCCATCGCCGCATCCGCCAAGCAGCGCCGCCACGAGCAAACCCAGAAGCAGCGAGCGCTTCATGCCAGCCTCCCCGAGGCCAGGATTGCCTCGATATGATGGCGCACCACGCGGCGAATCACGTCGAGATGCTCCGCCGAATAGCCGTCCCACTCCATCCGCCGCAGCACCGCGGGGCGGGCAAGCCGGAAGATCAGCACCTGGCCGATCACCGGAAACACCCGCAGCTTCGCCTCCTGCGAGTCCGGCGGCAGGCCGAGGAGCCGCGCCAGCAGGCGACCGAGCACCGCATAGGCCCGCCCCATGATCTTCTCGTAGAGCACGTCGAACGCCTCGGAGGGCTCGAACTGCTCCCGCACGATGAACCGTGCCCAGACGGACGCCTCCCGCGAGCCCACCATCAGCAGAACGAAGCGGTCGGCCAGCGCCAGCAGCGTGGCGCGAAGCTGCTCGTCCGTGGCGCCCGTATCGTCGGCGAGGCGGCCCGCCTCGGCGAGCGCGTCACCCATGCGGCTCATGATCTCTTCGGCGATGTGGTCGGCGACCGCCTGATAAAGTCCTTGCTTGCTGCCGAAGTAGTAGGGGATGGCGGCGATGTTGACGCCTGCCTGCGCCGCGATCGAGCGCGTCGAAGCTCCCTTGTAGCCCCGTTCGCCGAAGGCACGCAGGGCGGCGGCGACAAGCCTGCGGCTCGCTTCCGAACGATCCGGCGCCGCGGCGGCTTCAGGGGCTTCAGGCATATGGCGATCCATGACCCCGAGCATATTCAATCATTCGATTAAGTCAATCGATTGATTTCAGCTCGGGCCGGACCGGGAAGCCGCCGACATGCGCCGCAATGCTTTGGCGGAGCCGAGTCCGATCACGGTAGCGTGCTACCCGGCCCACCCGGAACCGTTAACCACGCCCAACGTTAATGGGGCAACGAGGCCAATGACCTGTCAACGAGGGTGGTGGCTAAAGGAGGTACGAACTGTGCTATACTGGGCTTTGATATTTCTGGTTCTGGCGCTGATCGCCGGCGTGTTCGGTTTCGGCGGCATCGCTTCGGCGGCAGCGGGGATCGCGAAGATTCTGTTCTTCGTCTTCCTGGTGCTGTTCGTGGTGGGCCTGCTGTTCAATGCGTTCCGGGGTCGGGGACCATGATGTTGACTGATCGGACAATCCAAACGGAAGGGGCAGAGTAATGGCGGAAACACCCGCGGAAGACGTGGCAAACATCAAGGAGGACCTGCGCAAGCTGCAAGCGGACTGGGATGCCCTGGTGGCATCGACCCAGCAGGTTCTGCGTGAAGGAACGAAGACCGGCATGACTGAAGCGAGAGCCGAGATCGAGGCGTTGCGCCGTCGACTCGACGAACTCGGGGTCGTGCTGGGCGACCGGAGCCAGCAGGCGCTCGACAGCGTCCGCACGAACGTTCAGAAGCAGCCCTTCACCGCGCTGGGCGTCGCCTTCTCGGTTGGCGCGATCTTCGCCCTGCTGATGGGCGGACGGCGCTGATGGAGGACCTCGCCAGGCTCCTCCAGCTTTTTCTTTCCCTATCATCGGCAGCACGTCCGTCCACGGGAATCCCGTGGACGCGGCTGCCGGCTGGAGTGTTCCTGGGAGGTCTCTGCTTCGCGCTTCTGATGACCGCGGGGGGCTTCCTGCTCGCCGCGGTCTACCTGTGGCTGGAGCCCGTGTGGGGGGCGGGGCTTGCCGCCTTTGCGGTCGGCATGAGCCTGCTGCCCATCGCCGGGCTGGTCGGCTTCGCGGTCTACCGGATGGTCACCAAGCCCGCGGAGGACGGCGGCGGTATCGACCTCGTGGACCTAGCGGAAGGGGCCTTCAGGACGGTTGATGCGGCCGAAGACTGGATCGCCCGAAAGCCGCTCACCGCGACCGGCGCGGCGCTGATGGCCGGCATGATTACGGCGCTTGTCCTGACGCGACCGGGACGGTCGCGCCGCTAGGCATTTTTGCGGGTTATCCTTCCTTGTTGCGAGATTCTTGCAGTTCTCCGCCGTCCGCCGTGCTAAAGACCGCAATCGGGGAAGTGTTACACGCGGGAAGGAACTTGGTAAATGTCGCTCAACCTTGCGGCGCTGTCGCCAGACAGCGAGCCGGACAAGTATGCGCTCCACGACAAATACCTCAACACGCAACTCGTCAAGGTACTTCGGACCATCGGGTTCGACCGCAACTATGTTCGCGGCGTCGGCCAGTATCTCTACGATCAGGAGGGTCTGGCCTATCTTGATCTGCTGAGCGGCTTCGGCACGTTCGCGGTCGGCCGCAACCATCCGCGGGTGATCGCCGCGCTGCAGCACGTGCTGCAGGCCGAGCTTCCCAACCTGGTGCAGATGGATGTCTCGCTGCTCGCCGGCCAACTCGCGGAACGGCTGGTCGGCCTGATGCCCGGCATGGAGAAGGTGTTCTTCTGCAATTCCGGCACCGAGGCGGTGGAAGCCGCCATCAAGTTTGCCCGCGCCGCCACGAGGCGCTCCCGCATCCTGTTCTGCGAGCACGCTTTCCACGGCCTGACCTACGGCGCCTTGTCGCTTAATGGCGACGCCCAGTACCGCAACGGCTTCGAGCCGCTGCTGCCGGGCTGCAACGCCGTCCCGTTCGACGATCTCGAACGGCTGGAGGCGGAACTATCCCGTGGCGACGTGGCCGCTTTCATCGTCGAGCCGATCCAGGGCAAGGGCGTCAACGTGCCGTCCGACGCCTATCTGCCCGAAGCGGCGCGGCTCTGCCAGAAGCACGGCGCCCTTTTCGTCGCCGACGAGATCCAGACCGGGCTCGGCCGGACCGGCCGGTTCCTCGCCGTCGAGCACTGGGGCGTCGTCCCGGACATGGTGCTGCTCGCCAAGGCCCTGTCGGGCGGCTTCGTTCCCGTCGGCGCCGTGGCGACCCGGAAGTGGATCTACGACAAGATTTTCGACCGGATGGACCGGGCCGTCGTGCACGGCTCGACCTTCGCCAAGAACGACATGGCCATGGCCGCGGGCATGGCGACCCTCGACGTGATCGAAGAGGAAAGGCTGGTCGAGCGCGCCGCCCGCATGGGCGACGAGATCATGGCCGATCTGCGGTCCTTCATCGGCCGCTACGAGTTCGTCAAGGAGGTGCGCGGCAAGGGCCTGATGATCGGCCTCGAATTCGGCCGGCCGAACTCCATGAAGCTGAAGGCCGCCTGGGCGCTGCTGGAGCAGGCGCGCAAGGGCCTGTTCTGCCAGCTCATCACCGTCCCGCTGATGAAGGACCACCACGTCCTCTCCCAAGTGGCGGGCGACGGCCTGAACGTGATCAAGCTGCTGCCGCCGCTGGTGATCGACGAGACCGACCGGAACTGGATCCGCAGGAGTTTCGAGGCCGCCATCGCCGACAGCCAGCGGGTGCCGGGCGCGGTGTGGGACCTGGGCCGCACCCTGGCCGGCCACAGCCTGAAGGCCCGCGCCGGCGCCGCCTGACCTAACGCCGCCTCACCGAACCGAGCAGGCCCCGCATCAGCGCCCGCCCCAGCTCTCGGCCAATGGTCGACGCCACCGACTTGGCGAGCGTCTCGCCCACGCCCTGACGCTGCCGGCCGGCGGAACGGGGCACGGTGTGGGCGCGGGCAGGCTTCGGTGCGGGCTCCGGCGTCTCGTCGCCCCATGGACCAGGCCGCGGTGCCGCCGCCGGTTGCGCGACCCGGCGGCTCAGCATCTCGAAGGCCGATTCCCGGTCACGCACCGTGTCGTAGCGCCCCGCGACCGGACTGGCCGCCATCGCCGCGCCGCGTTCGGCGGGCGTGGCGGGCCCGAGCCGCGACTGCGGCGGCCGGATCAGCGTCCGGTCGACGACCGTGGGAATGCCCTTCTCGTCCAGGGTTGAGACCAGCGCCTCGCCGACGCCGAGCTCGGTGATCGCCTGCGCCGTGTCAAAGGCGGGATTGGGCCGGAACGTCTGCGCCGCCGTCCGGACCGCCGCCGCGTCGCGCGGCGTGAACGCCCGCAGCGCATGCTGGATGCGGTTGCCGAGCTGGCCGAGCACGTCCTCCGGGATGTCGTCGGGGCTCTGGGTGACGAAATAGACGCCGACGCCCTTGGAGCGCACCAGGCGCACCACCTGCACCACCTTGTCCACCAGCGCCTTGGGCGTATCGGTGAACATCAGGTGCGCCTCATCGAAGAAGAACACCAGCACCGGCTTGTCCGGATCGCCCACTTCCGGCAACGCCTCGAACAGTTCGGAAAGCAGCCACAGCAGGAACGTGGCGTAGGTCCGCGGCGATTGGATCAGCCGTTCGGCCGCCAGGATATTGACGGTGCCCGCGCCCTGCGGCGTCCGGGCGATGAAGTCGTGCAGGTCGAGCGCCGGCTCGCCGAAGAACCCTTGCGCGCCCTCGCTCTCCAGGCTGAGCAGCGCCCGCTGGATCGCGCCCACGGATGCCTTGGAGACATTGCCATATTCCTGGCCCAGCTCTGCCGCGTGCTCGGCGACGTGAGCCAGCATCGCCCGCAGGTCCTTCAAGTCGAGCAGCAGCAGGCCCTGCTCGTCGGCGACCCGGAAGGCGATGTTGAGCACGCCTTCCTGCACGTCGTTGAGCCCCAGCATGCGGCCGAGCAGCAGCGGCCCCAGCTCGGAGATGGTGGCGCGCACCGGGTGTCCCTGCTGCCCGAACAGGTCCCAGTAGACCACCGGGACCGGCGCGAACTGGTAGTCGTCCAGCCCGATGCGCGAGGCCCGCTCCAGCAGGAAGTCCCTGGCGACCCCGGCCTGACTCATGCCCGACAGGTCGCCCTTGGCGTCGGCCATGAACACCGGGACGCCGGCGCGGGAGAACCCCTCGGCCAGAATCTGCAGCGAGACGGTCTTGCCGGTGTCCGTCGCGCCCGCGATCAGGCCGTGGCGATTGGCGCGCCGGAGGCTGAGATACTGGGGCTGCTGCCCCTTGCCGAGGAAGATGGCGTCCGGTTTCAGAGGGCTCACGACGATCTCCTCAAGGGCAGACGCCGCTCCGGCCGAACGGCACGGAGCCCATGCGTCCCTGGATGACGCCCGCACGCGACGACAGGTAGGACGACGGGCGGCCGGGATTGCTCTTGCGCGGCGTCGGCAGCGCCACCGCCATCAGCGCCGCCTGCCGGCTGTTCAGCCCGGCGGCGGGAATGCCGAAATAGGTCTCGGCCGCCGTCTGCGCGCCGTAAATCCCCTTACCCCATTCGATGATGTTCAGGTAGACCTCGAGGATGCGCTGCTTGGGCCACAGCAGTTCAAGCCACATGGTGATGTAGGCCTCGGCGCCCTTGCGCACGAAGGAGCGGGCCGGCCACAGGAACAGGTTCTTGGCCGTCTGCATGGAAATGGTGCTCGCGCCGCGCGCCCGCTTGCCTTCCTCGAGATCGTCCACGGAATCTTCCAGCGATGCCCAGTCGAAGCCGTTGTGCTCGCAGAACTTGGCGTCCTCCGAGGCGATCACGGCGCGCTGCAGGGCGGGCGAGATGCGGTCGAGGCCGGTCCACTGCTTGCGGATGCCGTAGCCATCGGCCGAACGGATCAGCATCAGCGGCGTGACCGGCGGCGGCACGACCCGGTAAACCAGGATCAGGGCGACGGGCACCAGCAGGACGGCGAGCACGATGCCGGCCAGCAGGCGGACGATCCGGCGGCCGAGGCCGCGCTTCTTCTTGCTTGCGATGACCCCCTCCCGACCGTCATGGTTCCACATCATCGGCGCCCGAGGCGCCCTATCGGTGACGGTCCATCATATCGGCCGCAGGCCGCGGAACAATGTTCGGATCGCGTCGACCACGGCCTCCGGCTCCTCGTAGTGGCCGAAATGACCGCCCACGGGATGCGACGTCACCTGGCGCAGATTGTAGACCGCCGCCTGCTCGCTCTCGCGGAACGCTTGCGCCGGATCGACGACGCCCGGCGGCGCCTCGCCGCCCAGGAAGGTGAATCCCGTCGGCGCCTCCACCACCGGCATCCGGTCGTGGGACGGCTTCCAGGGATTATGGGCCGCCTCGGCGTAATAGCGCGCCGAGGTGCCGAAGCTGCCGGTCAGCCAGTAGATCATGGTCGTGGTGATCAGGTGCTCGCGGGTGAAGCGGCTCTCCACGTCGCCTCTGGTGTCGCCCCAGGCGCGCCGCCGCTCCACCAGCCAGGACAGCAGGCCGGCCGGCGAGTCGTTGAGCGCATTGGCGAGCGTCTGCGGATCGAGCACGTGGACCGCCACGTGGCTGGCAATGCGCCGCTGCCGGGCGTGGACGGCTTCGCGCAGCTCGCCGCGGACCGACGCCGGCACCAGCGCGCCGCCGGTGATGTCCCACGGCCGCTCGTTGTTGAACAGGGTCATGGGGATGGCGTGCATCATGTGCACGGCCTTGAGGTTGGCGGCGTATTTGTGGCCGAGCTGGGCGGTCACCAGCGCGCCCCAGTCGCCGCCGCTGGCGCCGTAGCGGGCATGGCCGAGACCCTTAGTCATCAGCGCGTCCCACAGGTCGGCGGTGCGCCACCAGTTGATGCCGGGCACGCGCAGCGGCGTCGAGAAGCCGAAGCCCGGCAGCGACGGCACGATCACCTCGAAGGCATCGGCCGGGTCGCCGCCATGGGAGGCCGGGTCGGCCAGCGGCGCGATCACCTTGCGCATGTCCCAGAAGCACCAGGGCCAGCCGTGGCTGATGATCAACGGAACGGGGGCCGGCCCCTTGCCCGGCTCGCGCAGGAAGTGGACGGGAACACCGTCGATCTCGGTGCGGAAATGGGCGAAGCGGTTGATCTCCGCCTCAGCCGCGCGCCAGTCGTATTCCTCGATCCAGTAGTCGACCAGCGACCGGAGATAGGCCGTGCTGGTGCCGTAGCGCCAGTGGTCGTTGGCGAAGTCCTCCGGCCAGCGCGTCGCCTTCAGGCGGCGGCGGACATCCTCGATCGCCTCGTCCGGAATGGCGATCCGGAACGGCTCGATATCCACGACGCCGCGTCCCGTCGCTGCGGACTCAGGCCGCGAGTTCCTTCTCGATGGCGCCGGTGAGCGCCGGATCGTCGGGCGAGATGTCGGGCGCGAACCGGCCCACCACCTTGCCGTCGCGGCTGATCAGGAACTTCTCGAAGTTCCACATCACGTCGGTCTCGCTCTTGGGGCTGAGGCCCCGCTCGTCGAGGATCTTCTTCAGCGCGCTGTCGGGCTTGGCGGTGCGCTGCGGATGGGCGGCGATCAACTCCTTGTAGAGCGGATGCCGGTCCTCGCCGGCCACACTGATCTTCGAGAACATCGGAAAGTCGACGCTGAAGTTGGTGGTGCAGAAGCTCTGGATCTCCGCGTCGCTGCCCGGCTCCTGGCCGGCGAAGTTGTTGGCCGGGAAGCCCAGCACTTCGAATCCCTTGTCGCGATAGGCCTTGTAGACCTGCTCGAGGCCCTCGTACTGGGGCGTCAGGCCGCACTTGGAGGCGACATTGACCACCAGCAGCACGGAGCCGCTGTAGTCGCCCAGGCTGGCGTCCTTGCCGTCGATCTTGCGGACCGGAATGTCGTAGATGGATGCCGTCATCTGTCTTCCCCTGCACATGATGAGCCCAAACAGTAGGAGACGGCGGGCCGGCAACTCAAGCCGAATCGCGCTCCTGCCGACGCCAGACCACCACCCGGTTTCGCCCGCCGCCCTTCGCTTCGTACAGCGCCTCGTCGGCGAGGCTCTGGAGAAGGGCGAACTTCCGCGCATGCTCGGGGAAGGACGCGACGCCAACGGAGATGGTCACCGGCGGCAATTCGCCGCTGTGCCAGCGGATGCGCAGCCGGCTCACGTCGCCGCGCAGCTTCTCGGCGATGGCCACCGCCCCGTCCAGGTCCGTGTCGGGCAGCATGATGAGGAGTTCCTCGCCGCCCAGCCGGCAGACCAGGTCGGTCGCGCGGCACAGATCGGCCAGCAGGCCGCTCACCCGCTTCAGCACCTCGTCGCCGGCGGCGTGACCGTGCTGGTCGTTGAACCGCTTGAAGTGGTCGATGTCGATGGCCAGGATGCTGAGCGCCGAGTCCAGCCGGTCGGCGCGGCTCAGCTCCCGCTCCGAGGCCTCCTCCAGGTAGCGGCGGTTGTAGAGGTTGGTGAGCGTATCCCGCAGCGCCTGGTTCTCCAGCCGCTCGCGCAGGTCCAGGTTCACCAGCGCCAGCGCCACCTGCTCGCACAGGGTCGCCGCGACCCGGTGCACCGCGCCGCCCTCCTCCAGCTCGGCGGCCGGCACACCGCTCAACGTCAGCAGGCCGACCGTCTGTCCGCGGGCACTGATCGGCACGCACAGCGCCGCCGTGTCGGGAACCACGTGCGTGCACTGGACGCTACCGGCGGTTTCGCTGAGCTGCGGACGGCCGCGGCGGATCGCCCAGCATTCCGTGGGCGAGAACGTATCCTTGGAGGGCGAGGCCTCGCCCCACCGGGCAGCCAGGCGCAGCTGGTCGCGGGAATGGTTGTAGACCGACAGCACCGCCGTCACCCCCGGCAGCAGCCGGGCACCGTGATGGCTGATGATGGCGTAGGTCTCCTTGCGGTCGGCGGCAGCGTGGAGCTCGTCCGCCATGTCCGACAGGGCCGCCAGCTGGCGCCCCTGCAGTTCGGCCCTCGACTCGGCGGCAAGCGCCGCCCGCAGGGTGCGTTTCATGGCCCGGGTCTGGGCCAGCGCCAGCAGCAGGAGCAGCAGCGTCAGCCCGCCGACCAGCGGCACGATGACCGTGAGGTAGAAGGTGAGCCGCCGGCCGAGTCGGTCGCTCTGCTCGTCCACCCGCGCCGAGACGTCCGCGACCTGCTTGCGGATCTCGTCCATCAGGAAGCGGCCCTGGCCGGTCTTGATGTAGTTCTCGGCCGCCTCGGTCCCCGCATCCCGTCGCAATTCGATCGCCTCGGCCAAGGTGTCCTGGCGCTTGGCCACGAGCCGGACCAGGCCGCTTGCGTCGAAGTGCTCGCCCACCTTGTCGGGAATCAGCGCCAGCAGTTGCGACAGCAGGGCATTGGTGTCCCCGACCCCGCTGCGATAGGGCCCGAGGAACGCCTCGTCGCCGGTGATGACGTAGCCGCGCATGCCGGTCTCGCTGTCCACCACGGCGGTGAGGAACCGCTGCGCCACGTGATCCACCTCGTTGTTGTGCTGGATCTTGCGCCCGACATCCGCCAGGTAGAAGCCGCCGCCGAGCAGCACGAAGAAGAGTATGCTGCCCACAAGAAGCGGGCCGTAACGCGCCCGCTGGCGCCTGAGGAAGGTCTGCACCATCAGCGTATATACGGCCGTACTGTCAGCATGGTGCACTTTCCCGTCCGGGCCCGAGTCCTGACCGCAGGCATGGCCACATGGTGGATTGCGCGAGGCGGGCCTCGCGATGCGCTCCCAAATTATAACCAAATGCGCCGAATTCAAGGGCCAATATACTTCTAATTTATTGTTTCTATTAAACTTTCCGGCCTTGCGGACGATTATCGGGAGCCTACATTCTTGTCGTGGCCCGTCGAAGGGCACCCATTGATGACGGTAACTCCGTCGCGGCGGGAACGCTGGCCTGCCAGGTGTCCTTTGCCCTCTCCCGATACTTCCGACAGGCGGTGAACTGGGGGTCCGACCGCACCGGTCGGGCTCTCTTTTTTTCTCCGGGTCCCGCTCAGGCGGACATTGACACACGCCGGCCGAGCCGCCACTTGTTCGCGCCATGCTGGCGATCCGAAACATCACCTTCACCATGGCGGGCCAACCGCTGTTCGAGCAGGCCTCGGCGGTCATCCCGACCGGCCACAAGGTCGGCATGGTCGGGCGCAACGGCACGGGCAAGACCACGCTGTTCCGCCTGATCCGCGGCGAGCTGGCCCTGGAGGAGGGCGAGATCGAGGTGCCGCGCAACTTCACCATCGGCGGGGTGGCCCAGGAGGCGCCCGCCTCCGATGACAGCCTGATCGAGACGGTGCTGGCGGCCGACACCGAGCGGGCCGCCCTGCTCGCCGAGGCCGAGACGGCGACCGAGCCCAACCGCATCGCCGAGATCCAGATCCGCCTCGCCGACATCGACGCCCATTCCGCCGAGGCGCGCGCCGGCTCGATCCTGGCCGGCCTCGGCTTCGACGCCGAGGCGCAGCAGCGGCCGTGCCACGAATTCTCCGGCGGCTGGCGCATGCGCGTGGCGCTGGCGGCGGTGCTGTTCGCCCAGCCCGACCTGCTGCTGCTCGACGAGCCCACCAACTACCTGGACCTGGAAGGCACCGTCTGGCTGGAGAGCTTCATCGCCCGCTATCCGCACACCGCGCTGATCATCTCCCATGACCGGGAGCTGCTGAACCGGGCGGTGACCGGCATCCTGCACCTGAGCGGGCGCAAGCTGGCCTACTACACCGGCAGCTACGACCAGTTCGACAGCGAGCGGCGCATGAAGCTGGAGCACCAGCAGGCGATGAAGCGCAAGCAGGACGCCCAGCGCGCCCACATCCAGAGCTTCGTCGACCGCTTCAAGGCCAAGGCATCGAAGGCGAGGCAGGCCCAGTCGCGCGTCAAGATGCTGGAGCGGATGCAGCCGATCGCCGGCATCACCGAGAATGCCGTGGCGCCGTTCCACTTCCCGCCGCCCGAGGAATTGCCGCCGCCCCTGGTGACCTTCGAGAACGCCAGCGCCGGCTACGACGGAAGGGCGGTGCTGAAGAACATCACCCTGCGGCTCGACCAGGATGACCGCATCGCCCTGTTGGGCGCCAACGGCGAGGGCAAGTCCACCTTCGCCAAGCTGCTGGCCGGCCGGCTGGCGCCGATGGACGGCAAGGTCACCAAGTCGTCCAAGCTGCGTATCGGCTTCTTCGCCCAGCACCAGCTCGACGACCTGGTCGAGGGCGAAAGCGCCCTGCAGCACCTGATGCGCCACCGGCCGGGCGAAGGTCAGGCGCAGCTGCGCGCCCGGCTGGGCGCCGCCGGCATCGGCGCCGACATCGTGCTCAACCCGGTGGAGAAGCTGTCGGGCGGTCAGAAGGCGCGCCTGCTGATGACGCTGGCCGCCCTCGACGCGCCGCACATCATCATCCTCGACGAGCCCACCAACCATCTCGACATCGAGAGCCGCGAGGCGCTGGTGCATGCCCTCAACGACTATCCCGGCGCGGTGATCCTGATCAGCCACGACCCGCATCTGGTGGAGACGGTGGCCGACCAGCTCTGGCTGGTGCAAGGCGGCCGGGTGGCGCCGTTCGATGGCGACATGCAGGACTACAAGGACCTGCTGCTGTCCCAGCGCGGCGGCCGCAAGGAGCCGGGCAGCGCGCGCAAGGACAAGGAACAGGCGGCCGCGCCGAAGCGGGCGCCCGGCCCCAGCAAGGCCCAGCGCAACGACGCCATCCCGCTGCGCGCCAAGGTGCGCGAGCACGAGAAGCGCATCGGCAGGCTGGAGAAGGACGTGGCGGCGGCCGAGGCCGGCCTCGCCGACCCCAAGCTCTACGAGGCGGGCGATGCCGCGAAGATCGAACGGCTCGGCAAGTCGCTCGCCGACCTCAAGGCGGCCCTGGAACGGGAGGAGGAGCTCTGGCTCCGGGCCCAGGAGGAGCTGGATACCGCCCTCAGCGGCTGACCCGCCTCCAGACTCGCGGCGACACGAGCCCGAAACTGCGGTAAAATCGGCGCATTCGACGGGCGCGGGGGCGTGGAGGGGGAGCCATGCTGTCGATCGACATTGTCCGTGCGCTTTATCCACGCGCGCCCCGCGAGCACGTGGACGCCTTCGCCGCCCAGAACGGCGGCCTGTTTGCCCAATACGGAATCTCCGACAAGCCGCTGCGGCTGCAACACTTCCTGGCGCAGATCGGCCACGAGTCCGGCGGGCTGACCATCATGGAAGAGAACATGAACTACCGGGCCGAGCGGCTGCGCGAGGTCTGGCCCAGCCGATTCACCGACATGGCGCTCGCCAACCGCTGCGCCGGCAATCCGGAGCTGCTGGCCAACACGGTCTACTGCGACCGCATGGGCAACGGCAATTCGGCCTCGGGGGACGGCTGGCGCTACCGCGGCCGCGGCTACATCCAGATCACCGGCCGCGACGGCTATCGCAACGTCGGCGCACAGGCCGGCCTCGACCTGGAAGGCAACCCCGACCTCGCCTTCGCGCCCGACCGCGCCCTGGCCGTCGCCTGCGGCTTCTGGCGCTGGAAGGACCTCAACACGGTGAGCGACACCGGCGACTTCGTGGCGGTGACCCGGCGGATCAACGGCGGCATCAACGGGCTGGCCGACCGCAAGGCCTGGTTCGACAAGGTCCGCCGGGTGCTGGGCGCGCCGGTGCCGATGGACGAGCAGCCGGACGCGCCGGACGTGGTGGCCATCCAGCGGCGCCTGCAGGCCCTGGGCTACCGCGAACTGGGCGCCGCCGACGGCATCATCGGTCCACGCACCGCCGCCGCCATCACCCGCTTCCGCCACGACAAGGGACTGGGCAACGGCATGGTGGACGCCGCGCTGCTGCAGGCGCTGGGGCTGTAGCAGGCAAGAGCCTCCGGTCATTGCGAACCGCTCGGCGGTGAAGAACCCAGGGGAGGCCCCCTACGGCCTTGGGTCGCCGCGTCGCTTCGCTCCTCGCGATGACGAACAGGTGGGGGCCGTCACTCGGCACAAGCGGCGGCGGAAAGGGTGCGCCAGTCGCCTCTCCGCGTCCTTGCGAGGAGGCGAAGCCGACGAAGCAACCCAGGGGCAGCCGGCGGATTGCAGGAAACCCGCGCGAGTAAACCGACACCTACCCGCCGAACAGCAGCCGCAGGATGCGCACCTTGCGGCGCCGCGGCGACGCCCGACGGCGGCGCGGCTCGGGCGGGATGCCCAGCAGCATCCAGAACTCGTGGCCGTCTTCCGGCAGCCTGACGCCGCGCCGGCGCTCGGCCCAGAGCACGTAGGAATGAAGCGAGCGGGACATCTTCTCCTCCATGGCTGGCGTCCAGACGTGTGCCGCCGCCTTGGCCCACTTCCAGGCGCCCGCCTCGGCGTAGAGACGCGGCTGGGACTGCCAGGGGCCGAGCACGTGTCCCAG
Organism: Alphaproteobacteria bacterium; assembly: GCA_016124315.1. Classification (GTDB taxonomy): domain Bacteria; phylum Pseudomonadota; class Alphaproteobacteria; order SMXS01; family SMXS01; genus RI-34. The sequence goes on along the minus strand of WGNW01000024.1, from coordinate 53,776 downwards.
CTCGTGCAGCGCCACGGCGTAGGTGATGGCGCTCTTCACCGGCCGGATGGCGATGACGCGGTGCTCGCGGGAGGCGCGCCCGCCCCGCGAATGGGGCAGGATGCGAATGCCCTCGTCGCGGCAGATCGCCTCCACGTGGAGGCGCATCTGCTCGGCGGTGATCCCGGCGCGGGGCGGCAGGGGGTCAGTCCTCGTCGTGGTCGCCGGCGATCGGGCCGTCCTTAAACAGGTTGCTCTTGAGCTGGTGGGCGAAGTCGTCGTTGTTGCGGCGGATCCACTCCAGCACCATGGCGGCGTGCTCCATCTCCTCGCGCATGTTGTGGAGCAGGATTTCCTTGAGCTGCTCGTCCTCGCAATCGTCCGCGCGCTGCCGGTACCAGTCGACCGCCTCAATCTCCTCCATGAGCGACACGATTGCGTGGTGCAGTTCGAGGGTTTCCTTGCTGAGGCGTTCGCGGGGGGCGTGCAGGCTTTCACTGGACATGTGGCGCTCCTTGCTGTGGATCAACGAACCGGTACCGGCTTCCTATGGTAGCGCGGTTGCATCGGAATTCGAGCCTCAGGCGGGGACGGGGTGTTCCCACGCAAGGCTTTCGTGAACTTTCTTGACGACTTCCAGGTCGGCGTCGAGGGTGAGCGCCCGCGCACACCGCTCCAGCGCCTCGCGGGCCATGGACGCCGCCGCCTCCGCCAGGTCGCTGCGCGGCACCCGCGACAGCGCCGACAGGCCCTTCTGCAGCCGAATGCAGACCTCCACATGGGCCGCGCCGTCCCGCGACACCGGACGGAAGCCGTCGACCACCAGGTCGTCCATGGACAGCGGCGCCACGAACACCCGGTCGTATTCCACGAGATGCTCGGCGCCGGCGCAGGCCTCGGCGTAGTGGATCAGCAGCCGGACCAACGTGCCGATCACGTCGATGGCGGTGCCGGGATCGTTGATGCCGGGGGACATGGCCCGGGACGCGATCTCCGACAGGGCGATGACGCCGAAGCGTGGATCCTGCTGGAAGGTGCGCGCGCCGCCCACGGTGAAGGCGCCCGCCAGCGCCTCCACGTCGTCGCCGCTGAAGTCGCCCGACACATGGAACAGCGGCCGGGCGGGGTCGACGAAGATGCCGGGACGGGCCGGATCGAAGATCAGCAGGCCGCGGTCGGCCGCGATCTCCTGCAGGCGCCCCATGTCCACGTGCTGCACATAGGCGACCCTGTCGCGGCAGACCGCCCGCGCGTCGCCGGGAATGGCGCCCAGCGGATGCCCGCCCAGGAACAAGGCTTGCGCGTCGGCCTGCAGGGCACGGTCGGTCACCGCCTCCACCTGGTCGATGGTCTGCCCCACCCTGCCGAGGCGCGAGAGCCGGTTGATCCAGCCGAGCAGCGTGGCGACAACCAGCAGGATCACGGCGATGGTCACCGCCAGCAGCACCAGCCGGCCGCTGCCGCCATAGACCCCGGTGCTGAGCAGGATGATGCCGACGACGCTGTAGAGGAAGGTGCCGATGAACGCCGCCAGCGCGTTGTGGGAGGTGGTGTCCTCGATCAGCAGCATCGCCGCCCGCGGCGTCGCGCTGTTCGAGGCGGCGTTGTAGGCCGAGACCATGGTGGTCAGCGAGAAGGTGGCCACCGCCAGCATGCTGGAGGCGAGGATGCGCAGGATCGAGTCCACCGAGTTGGCGCCGATCTTGTCGGCATAGGCCTCGGGCACGTAGGGCCGGAGCGCCAGCGCTACCAGCGCCGTCACCACGCCCAGCAGGCTGTAGAGCGCGCTGCGGAACCAGGTCTGGTGGGTGATCCGCCACAACAGGAACTGCCATTTGGATTCCACGCCCCATCCCCTTCCGGCCGCGGCACGACCCTCTTATCCTGCTTCTTAACGCGGCCGGCGCAACACCGGTTTCGTTCGCCGCGCTTGACATTGCGACCGCAATCCATAGTTATGGCCGCATGTTCCGTACGCCGAAATCGCTGACGCTTCGACTTACCGGCCTGTCCCTATAGGGACGGGGCGGGCCGACCCTGTTCGGCCATGGAGACGACAACACGCGATCGGAAGCAAGGCAGTGACGGTACAATTCGACAGCAACGGTTTCAGGATTCCCGGCGCGCGGCGGAGCGCGGCCGGTCTGTCCGCACGGCGACTTAGGCACGGCCCGCGGGCCTGACAGGGCGCCCACGCGCCTGCCCGCGGGTCGCACGACGGCAGCGAGACGCGCCGCGCCCCAAGCCGATTGACCCATTCCGCCCGGGCGCTCCAAGCTGTGCGCCGGCATTGAAGAGGACCGAGACCGTGACCAACATGCCCATCGACGCCGCCCAGAAATACGTGCCGTTCCAGCCGGTCCGGCTGGCCGACCGGCAGTGGCCCAACAACGTCATCACCAAGCCGCCGATCTGGTGCTCGGTGGACCTGCGCGACGGCAACCAGGCGCTCATCGAACCGATGGACGCCGACCGCAAGACCCGCATGTTCCGCCTGCTGGTGGAACTGGGCTTCAAGGAGATCGAGGTCGGCTTCCCCGCCGCCTCGGACACCGACTTCGCCTTCGTGCGCCAGATCATCGACGGCGGCATGATCCCCGACGACGTGACCATCCAGGTGCTGACCCAGTCGCGCCCGGAGCTGATCACGCGGACCTTCGAGTCCCTGAAGGGCGCGCACCGCGCCATCGTCCACCTGTACAACTCCACCTCGACGCTGCAGCGCCGGGTGGTGTTCGGCCTGGACCAGCAGGGCATCACCGAGATCGCCGTGCGCGGCGCCAGGCTGTGCCGCGAGCTGGCCGAGGCGAACCCGCAGACCGAGTTCGTCTTCGAATATTCGCCCGAAAGCTTCACCGGCACCGAGCTCGAATACGCCCGCGACATCTGCGGCGCGGTGATGGACGTGTTCGAGCCGACGCCCGAGCACAAGATGATCATCAACCTGCCGGCGACGGTGGAGATGGCCTCGGCCAACATCTATGCCGACCAGATCGAGTGGTGCCACCGCAACTTCCCGCGCCGCGACAGCTTCATCCTGTCGCTGCATCCCCACAACGACCGCGGCACCGGCGTGGCGGCCGCCGAACTGGGCTTCATGGCCGGCGCCGACCGCATCGAGGGCACCCTGTTCGGCAACGGCGAGCGCACCGGCAATGTCGACGTGGTGACCCTGGCGCTGAACATGTACACCCAGGGCGTCGACCCGGCGCTGGACTTCTCGCGCATCAACGAGGTGCGCCAGACCGCCGAGTACTGCAACCAGCTGCCGGTCCACCCGCGCCATCCCTATGCCGGCGACCTGGTGTTCACCGCCTTCTCCGGCTCCCACCAGGACGCCATCAAGAAGGGCTTCGACGCGCTGTCCGCCTCCAACTCCAAGATCTGGGAGGTGCCCTATCTGCCCATCGATCCGGCCGACCTGGGCCGCTCCTACGAGGCGATCATCCGGATCAACAGCCAGTCGGGCAAGGGCGGCATCGCCTACATCCTGAAGACCGACTACGGGCTGGACACGCCGCGCCTGCTGCAGGTGGAGTTCTCCAAGGTGATCCAGCGGATCGCCGACCAGACCGGCAAGGAGATCGGCCCGACGCTGATCTGGGAGACCTTCGAGGGCGAGTACCTGAACACCACCTCGCCGATCGCCTACCACAGCCACGCCACCCTGCCCGTCTCGGGCCACCCGGACCAGCGCGACATCCACGCCCAGGTGACCTTCAACGGCGAGGCGCGCGACATCGAGGGCTTCGGCAACGGCCCGATCGCCGCCTATGTGGACGCGCTGCGCAAGAACTGCGACATGCACTTCAACGTGCTGGACTATCACCAGCACGCCATCGGCCACGGCGCCGAGGCCCGCTCGGTGACCTACATCGAGGCCCAGCAGGAGGACGGCAAGACCGTCTGGGGCGTAGGCATCAGCCCCGACATCGTCGACGCCTCGCTGCTGGCGGTGACCAGCGCCGTCAACCGGATGCTGCGGTAGGTCCGAGACGGCCGGGCCGCGGGCCGAAGGCGCGCGGCGCCCGGCCTCAGGCCGGATCGAACTCGATGTGCAGCGCCTTCAGGGCACGGAGCATCATGCCGGGCATGTGGGTGAGGTCGTTCCGGCCGGGCGCCAGGCGGATGTTGCGGCAGCGCTCCAGCAGCACCTTGAAGCCCCAGAACATCTCGCGCCGGGCGAGCGGCGCGCCGATGCAGTGGTGCAGCCCGGAGCCGAACGCCAGGTGGGCCCCGGCGTTCTGCCTCGTCACGTCCATCTCGGCCGGGCAGGCGAACTGCTGGCCGTCCCGGTTGGCGGCGGCGAAGCGGACGTTGACCAGCGAGCGCGCTGGAATGGTGACGCCGCGCAGGTCCACCTCCCGTGTGGTGACCCGGTAGAGCCCCTGCACCGGCGACTGGAGGCGCAGCGTCTCCTCGACGAAGCCCGGCAGGTGGCGGTCCAGGTCCTCCCGGAGCAGCGCGTACTGGTCCGGGTTCTCGCACAGCAGCAGGATGCCTTCCGACATGGCGTTGGTGGTCGTCTCGCTGCCGCCGACGAACAGGTCCGACAGCAGGTGGGAGACGATGTCGTCGTAGCCGAGCCGCGAGCCGTCGGAGAGCTGGGTGTTGACCAGGTCGCTGAGCACGGAATCGTTGGGGCGGTCCCGCAGGCCGGCGACGATGTCCTCGAAATAGTGCTGGAACTCGATCTCGGCCTCGACGCACTCGGTCTCCTCCTCGGGCGACAGCATCATGCTGAACCGGCGCATCCAGGCGTCGGTCCAGCGCTTGATCGCCCAGATGTCGTCGATGGGCACGCCCACCTGGCTGCAGATGGCGATGAGCGGCAGCGGCACGGTGTACTGGCGGACCAGGTCGCAATGGCCGTCGCCGATGAAGCCGTCGACGAGGTCGATCGCCGTCTGGTGGATGAACGGGTCGAGCTCGCGGATCTTCCCGGCCCGCAGCGCCTTCTGGAAGATCGCGCGCACCTCCTTGTGGCGGGGATCGTCCTGCAGCGAGAGCGTCGGCGTGGGCAGCCAGCCCTTCTCCTCGAACAGACGGCGCGCCGTCTCGGCCCGTTCCGGATCGACGCTGTCGCGGGCCAGTTCCACCGTGGCGCCGCTGCTGAAGGTCGCCGGGTCGGTGACGATGCGCCTGATGTCGTCATAGGCGGTCACCACGTAGAAGCCGGCCTTGCGGTCGAAGAACACCGGCGCCTGCTCGTGCAGCGCGGCGTAGGCCGGAAACGGGCACTCCTGGACCGCCGGGTCCAGGAAGGTGAGCGTGTTCAGGTCGAGCGTGTCGGACATGCCTTTTTCTTTCCCCGGTGCGGTCTTCCCGGCGCCTAGGGTCGTTCGACGCGCCACCGGATGCAAGGCCCGGCTGCGGTCCGCTTCGCCGATCGACTCCGAGGCCGGGCGGCCTACATGACGACGGCACGCGCATCGGGGAGCCTCGCCATGGCCGACGACCTCAGCCACTTCCGCGACGCCCAGGACAGCGTCTGGGCCGACGTGACGGCGGAACTGGCCGCCGGGCGCAAGCGCACCCACTGGATGTGGTTCGTCTTCCCGCAGATCGAGGGGCTGGGCTCCAGCCCCATGGCCCAGCGATACGCCCTCCGCGACCTCGGCCACGCCCGCCGCTACCTGGCCGACCCGCTGCTGGGCGAGCGGCTGCGCGACGGCGTGCGGCTGGCGCTGAGCCACCGGGACCGGTCGGCCAACGCCGTCTTCGGCTCGCCCGACGATCTCAAGTTCCGCTCGTGCCTCACCCTGTTCCGCAAGGCGGCCAGCGACGCCGCCGACCAGGCGCTGTTCGGCGAGGCGCTGGCGGCGTTCTACGGCGGCGCGCCCGACCCGCGCACGCTCGAGCTGCTCGGCTGAATCCCCTTGCGGGCGCCCGGCGCGTGAGCAGAGAATCCACCGGCCAACGCCGGAGGAAACCATGCCGCGCCGCTTCGTCGACCTGTCCATCACCCTGGAGAACGACGTGATCTCCGACCCGCCCGGTTTCGGGCCGCATATCGACTACGTCACCCACCAGCAGAGCCCCGCCGACATCGCCCGGTTCTTCCCCGGCCTCGAGAAGGAGGACCTGCCCGACGGCGAGGGCTGGGCCATCGAATACGTCCGGCTCAATACCCACAACGGCACCCACCTGGACGCGCCCTATCACTTCCACTCGACCATGAACCGGGGCGAGCGGGCCTGGACCATCGACGAGGTGCCGCTGGAGTGGTGCTACGGCGACGGGGTGAAGCTGGATTTCCGCCATTTCGGCGACGGCTACGTGGCGACCGAGGCGGACGTGGCCGCCGAGCTCGACCGCATCGGCTACGAGGTCAAGCCGCACGACATCGTGCTGGTCAACACGGCGGCGGGCGGCGCCTACGGCAGCCCCGGCTACGTCTCCACCGGCTGCGGCATGGGCTACAGGGCGACCATGTACCTGCTGGAGCGGGGCGTGCGCGTGACCGGCACCGACGCCTGGAGCTGGGACGCGCCGTTCGTCCACACCGCCGAGAAGTACAAGGAGAGCCACGACGCCTCGCTGATCTGGGAAGGCCACAAGGCCGGCCGCCACATCGGCTACTGCCACCTGGAGAAGCTGCACAACCTGGAGGCGCTGCCGCCCTTCGGCTTCACCGTGTCGTGCTTCCCGCACAAGATCCGCGGCGCCTCCGCCGGCTGGACGCGGGCGGTCGCGATCATCGAGGAATAGTCATCCGTCGTTGCCGGCCTTCGCGACGCCGCTGCGCGGCTCCTCAGGCCGAACGGCCTTCAAATATCCTCGGCTAATCAAACCGTTAGCCCTGAGGAGGGCCGCAGGCCCGTCGCGAAGGGCGGGGGAACCGGCAGACTTACCGGCCGCGCGCCCAGGCCTTCGCCTCGTCCGACGCCACCCACTTGATCGCGTCGGCGAGGAACTGGCGGAACTGCGGGTTGGCGTAGGCGGCCGGGCCGTCGCCGGATTCCGTCGCCACCACCGGGCTGTTGCGGGTGCGCTTGGCCCAGGTGATGAGGTTGGAGCCCTTCGGATGGTTCCAGTTCTCCTGCTGCGCCTTGGGGGCGAGCGGCGGCGGGTTGAAGTTGGCCGGCGAGAAGTCGTAGTCGCTGCGCAGCAGCGGCACGATGTCGGGGTTGTTCTCGAAGCCGGGCGTCTTCAGGTAGATCTCGTCGGTCACGGTGTAGCCCTTGCCCAGGTTGCTGGTGACCGGGTGCGACGGGTCGACCACCGACAGGAAGTGGGTGCCGTTGCGGTGCGGCTCGCCGGCGCCGCCGCGGTAGCCCGAACCGGGCACCGTCTCGCCGTTGAGCTCGCCCTCCTCCAGCATGAAGGAGGTGCCGGAAATCTCGCGCCACAGGCTCCAGCCCGGCCACTGCACCAACGCGTGGTTCAGCAGCACCAGGCCCTTGCCGCTCTCCAGCAGCTTCTCGATGGTCTCCACGTAATGGGCCGGCGGCTGCTTGAACGAGCGGGCGCCGTCGCTCTCGGTGCCCCACATGTCGTAGAACACCACCGCGTCGTAATCCTTGACGAATTCGGGGCGCAGGATGATCTGGGCCGCCGGCTGCTCGACCACCGTCGTCTCCAGCTCGGGATTCTCGTCGAAGATGGCATAGAAGCCGTTGTAGTCGAATGGATGGCCCTTGGTGATCAGCAGCACTTTCACGGTCATTCTCTCTTCCCCTGTCTTCCCCACGGTGCTTACGATAGGCTCCGCGCCGACGCCCGGCGGGCCCAGACGGAACCTGCGCGCGCGCAGGTTATCACAAGTGCCGGGGATGGCGAGCGGGAGATGACGACATGAGCAAGGTGGTTCGGATCGGATCGACGGGCGGCTTCCTGGGCGACACAGCGGCGGCCGCGCCCCAGCTCGTCGCCGGCGGCGAGCTGGACTACCTGGTACTCGACTACCTGGCCGAGATGACCATGTCGTTCCTCGCCAAGGCCAAGGCGAAGGACCCCGACGGCGGCTACGCCCACGACTTCACCGACTGGGTGTGGAAGGACAATGTGCGCGAGATCGCCCGCCGCGGCATCAAGCTCGTCACCAACGCCGGCGGCATCAACGTGCGCGGCTGCCGCGCCCGCATGGAGCAGCTCGCGGCCGAGGCCGGCGTCAGCCTGAAGATCGCCGTGGTGGAGGGCGACGACATCCGCGACCAGATCCCCGGACTGGCCGCCGAGGGCCTCGCCGAGATGTATTCGGGCGAAGCGTTCCCCGCGCCGGAGCGGATCGCCAGCGCCAACGCCTATCTGGGCGGACGACCCATCGCCGAAGCGCTCGCCCGCGGCGCCGACGTGGTGATTACCGGCCGGGTAGTGGACTCGGCGCTGGTGCTCGGCCCGCTGATGCACGAGTTCGGCTGGGCCGACACCGACTACGACATGATGTCGGCCGGCAGCCTGGCCGGCCACCTGCTGGAATGCGGCGCCCAGGCGACCGGCGGCCTGTTCACCGACTGGCGGGAGGTGGAGGACTGGGCCCATATCGGCTACCCGGTGGCCGAGTGCCACGCCGACGGCAGCTTCGTGATGACCAAGCCGGCCGGTACCGGCGGGCTGGTGAGTGTGGGCACCATCTCGGAGCAGACCCTCTACGAGATCGGCGATCCGCAGGCCTACCTGCTGCCCGACGTGGCCTGCGACTGGACCGGGGTGCGGATCGAGCAGCAGGGCGAGGACCGGGTGCGCGTCTCGGGTGCCAGGGGCCGGCCGCCTACCGCCACGTTCAAGGTATGCGCCACCTTCGAGGACGGCTACCGCTGTGTCGGCGTGCTGCCCATCGTCGGCATGGACGCCGCCGCCAAGGCCGAGCGCCAGGCGGCCGCCCTGATCGAGCGGACCGAGGAGATGCTGCGGGCGCGCAACATGGGCCCGTACCGGGCCGTCAACATCGAATCCCTCGGCGCCGAGAGCACCTACGGGGCGCATTCCCGGGCCCGCGGCGCCCGCGAGGTGATCTCCAAGATCTCCGTCGAGCACGAGGACAAGCACGCCCTCGCCCTGTTCGCCCGGGAGATCACCGCGCCGATGACCTCCATGATGGTGGGCAACACCGGCTGGCACGGCGGCCGCCCGCCGATCAGCAAGGTGGTCCGGCTGTTCTCGTTCCCGCTGGCCAAGGACCGGGTGCGCGTGACGGTCGACGTGGGCGGCGACACCCGGCCCGTCCCCATCACCACGGCCGGCGGCTTCGATCCGTCGAGCATCGTCCGGCCGCAGGTGGAGGACGCGCCGCCGCTTGCCGCCGACGCCGTCCGCGTCCGGCTGGTGGAGATCGCCTGGGGCCGCTCGGGCGACAAGGGCGACAAGTTCAACGTCGGCATCGTTGCTCGCCGCCCCGAGTTCCTGCCCTACATCCGCGCCGCGCTGACCGAGGAGACGGTCCGCGACTGGTTCGTCCACGAGTTCGCCGGCGCGGCCCATCCGCGGGTGGAGCGCTTCGACCTGCCCGGCATGCACGCGGTCAACTTCCTATGCCACGAGGCGCTGGGCGGCGGCGGCATGGCGACGCTGCGGCTCGACCAGCTGGCCAAGGGCAAGGCGCAGCAGCTGCTCGAGATCGAAGTGCCGATCCCAGCAGCGCTGGCCAAGGACATCCGGCTCGCCGCCTGACGGGCGCTGACATTCGGGCGTGCCGCCCTACATCCCGGGTGAGCGCGCCGGCCGCCGTTGCAACGGATCGGCCTTCTGGTGCAATCATAGGCGGCGCCGTCTCGGACGGGGAACCACCAGCCCGGCCGGCGCCGAGCAGACAGGGGCAAGACCATGGACCGTGCCGACGAATACAACGCGATTGCCGAGCGCATCGTCTCGCACCACGAGAACGATACCACCGACCAGGCCGACGACCTGCTGAAGGTGCCGGTCTCGGCCTATACCGACCCGGCGCAGTGGCGCAAGGAGATGGACCGCATCTTCCGCCGGCTGCCGATCATGGTGGCGCTGAGCTGCGAGATCCCCAGGCCGGGCGACTACAAGGCCATGGACATGGTCGGCGTGCCGCTGCTGATCGTGCGCGGCAAGGACGGCAAGGTGCGCGCCTTCATGAACGCCTGCCGCCACCGCGGCGCGCCGGTGGCCGAGGAAGGCCTGGGCAACTGCAGCCGCTTCGTCTGCCCCTATCACGGCTGGACCTACCGGGACGACGGCTCGCTGTTCGCCGTGTCCGACCAGCACAAGTTCGGCGGCCTCGACAAGACGGCCTACGGCCTCGTCGAGCTTCCCTGCGACGAGCGGGTCGGCCTGATCTTCGCCGTGCTCACGCCCGGGCAACCGCTCGACCTGGACGACTGGCTGGGCGGCATGGTCGAGGACATCGCCCCGCATAAGTTCGAGGGCTGGCACTTCCTGGAGGCCAAGACCATGGTCGGCGCCAACTGGAAGATCGCCTATGACGGCTACCTGGAGGGCTATCACTTCAGGTCCCTCCACGCCGAGACCATCATGAAGGTGACGCTCCACAACCTGATGGAATTCGACGCCTACGGTCCGCACATGCGGGTCGCCTACGGCACCACCAACATCGACTGCCTCAAGGACGTGCCGAAGGACCAGTGGTGGAAGTACGAGGAGCAGGGCTTCACCTTCGTGCGCACGCTGTTCCCCAACATCTCCATGTATCTGGGACTGGGTCTGGGGCAGATCGCCCAGCTGATTCCCGGGCCGACGCCGGAGAAGAACCGCACGATCCTCTACTACGTGCACCCGACGCCGCCCAAGGACGAGGCCGAGCGCGACGAGCTGGCGCTCAAGGCCCAGTTCCTGTTCGACGTGACCTACGGCGAAGACTACGTGCTGGGCGAGCGCATCCAGAAGAGCCTGGACGCGCATCCCTTCGACCACGTGCTCTTCGGCAAGAACGAGAAGGGCAACCAGTACTTCCACCGGTGGGTCGACTACTATCTCAGCGACGATCCCAACGAGGAAGAGCCTACCCTGTGACGCCGCCGCGCCCGGCGCTTCAGGGCGCCAGCGCGGCGATTGAACCTAGCCGGCGGGCCGCGAGACCGTTACAGTCCCGGCCGCAGATAACTATATCGGGGTATAGTCATCATGGATCTCGCCTTGGATTCCGAAACGAGGGCCTTCCAGCAGGAAGTCCGCGCCTTTCTCGACGAGCAGCTCACGCCCGACATCCGTGAAGCGACGGAAAAGACCACCACCGTCTGGGTCGACAAGGACGTGGTGATGGAATGGCACCGGCGGCTCTACCGCAAGGGCTGGGTAGGCTATTTCTGGCCCAAGGAATATGGCGGCACCGGCTGGAGCCCAACCCAGCAGTACATCTTCCTGCAGGAGTGCGCCCAGGCGAGCGCGCCGCGGCTCATTCCCATGGGGCTGCGCTATGTGGGACCGGTGATCTTCACCTTCGGCACCCAGGAGCAGAAGGACACCTTCCTGCCGAAGATCCTGTCGGGCGAGCACTACTGGTGCCAGGGCTATTCCGAGCCGGGCGCAGGATCGGATCTGGCGTCGCTGAAGATGCGCGCGGTGCGCGACGGCGACGAGTACGTGCTCAACGGCTCGAAGATCTGGACCACCAACGCCCACATGGCCGACTGGATCTTCTGCCTTGTGCGCACCGACAACAGCGGCAAGAAGCAGGAGGGCATCACCTTCGTGCTGGTGGACATGAAGACGCCGGGCATCAAGGTCGATCCGATCATCACCCTGGGCCTCGACCATGAGGTGAACCAGGTATTCTTCGACGACGTCCGCATCCCGGTCTCCAACCGGGTGGGCGACGAGGGCCAGGGCTGGTCCTACGGCAAGTTCCTGCTGGAGTTCGAGCGCGCCGGCGGCGCCTCGGGCGAATACAAGGCGGCGATCCGCAAGCTCAAGGCGATCGCCGGCAGCCAGATCAACGGCCAGCAGTCGCTGCTGCGCGATCCCCATTTCGAGACCGAGATCGCCAAGCTGGAGATCGGCGTGATGGGCCTCGAGATGACCGAGCGCCGGGTGATGTCGCGCGTCGCCGCCGGCCAGCGGCCGGGCCCCGAGGGCTCGGTGCTCAGCGCCACCGGCGTCGAGATCAACCAGCGCATCAGCGAGCTGGCGGTCGAGGCCATGGACTACTACGCGGCGCCCCTGCCCCCGCCGGACCCGACCGGCATCGCCAACGACGACAACTATCCCGGTCCCGGCTACGGCGCGCCGGTGATGGGCCGCTACCTCAACAAGCGGGCCGCCTCGATCTACGGCGGCGCCAAGGAAATCCAGCGGGAGATCATCTCCAAGGCCGTGCTTCACCTCTAGGAGACCCGCCATGACCGGACGCTTCGACGGCCGCACATGCCTGGTCACCGGCGCGGCCATGGGCATCGGCTACGCCATCGCCGAACGGCTGGGAAGCGAAGGCGCCCGAGTCGTCGTCGCCGACGTGAAGCCCGCCGAGGGCGAGGACGCCGCCCGCCGGCTGTGCGACGCCGGCTGCGACGCCAGCTTCCTGGCGCTCGACGTCAGCAGCGAGGACGGCTGGAAGCAGGCGGCGGCAGCCATGGAAAGCCTCGGCGCAGGACTCGACGCGCTGGTCAACAACGCGGGCGTCGAGGCGGTGGCGCCGCTCGCCGAACTCGACATGGCGATCTGGCGCCGCGCCATGGACGTGAACCTGACCGGCGTCTACCTCGGCACTCGCTACATGGCGCCGCTGCTGCTCGCCGGAAGCGCCGTCAGGGGAGCGGGCGCGTCGGTCGTCAACATCTCGTCCATCATGGGACTGATCGGCCTCCCCGGCTCGTCCGCCTACGCCGCCACCAAGGGCGGCGTGCGGCTGTTCACCAAGAACATCGCCGTGGAGTTCGCCATGGAAAGGAAGAACATCCGCGTGAACTCGGTGCATCCGGGCTTCATCCAGACGCCGATGAGCGAGGTGGGCGCCCGGCGCCTCGCCGAGAAGGGGCTGGCGAAGGACGTGGGCGAGGCGCTGGGGCAGATGGCCTCCATGTCGCCCATGGGCCGTCTCGGCCGACCCGAGGACATCGCCGCCGGCGTCGCCTTCCTGGTGTCCGACGACGCCGCCTTCATGACCGGCGCGGAACTGGTGATCGACGGCGGCTACACCGCGCGGTGACTCGACTTTCATATCGTGATATAGACTCGTTCGACTGTTTCCGACGGCTCGCGGCCGTGCGTTGGTCCCGGGCGGAGACTTCAGGGGAGAACGCGATGAACGTGCAGGTCAAATCCGTGGAAGGCGGCCGCTGCCCCGGCCGCAGCTACGAGGACATCATCCGTGGCGACAGCGGCCAACCGGCAGAGGTGCTGCTGCGCAAGGCCAACCCGCCCCAGAGCAGCGACGACGTCCCGTTCTACCGCTACACGTCGCCCGAATTCTTCGAGCTGGAGATGCAGAAGGTCTGGCGCAAGGTGTGGCAGTTCGCCTGCCGCGACGAACATGTCCGTGAGCCCGGCGACTACTATGTCTACGACATCGGCCGCTACTCGGTCGTCATCGTGCGCACCGAGGACGGCGGCCTGAAGGCCTATCACAATTCCTGCCTGCACAGGGGCACCAAGCTGAAGCCGTCCCACTCCTCCGGCTGGTCGGAAAAGCTGCAGTGCCCGTACCACGGCTGGACCTGGAACCTGGACGGCACCCTCAACGAGGTGCCCTGCTCCTGGGACTTTCCGCACCTGGACTACGAGGCCAACCGGCTGCCCGAGGTGCTGGTGGAATCCTGGAACGGCTTCGTGTTCATCAACATGGACAAGGATGCGGCGCCGCTGCTCGACTACCTGGAGGTCGTGCCGGAGCACTTCAAGAACTGGCGGTTCGAGAACTGGTATCCCTACCTGCACATCCGCAAGATCCTGAGCTGCAACTGGAAGACGGCGCAGGAGGCGTTCATGGAGGCCTACCACACGCCGCTCGTCCACCCCGAGATGACCCACGTGGTCGGCGACTGGAACATGCAGCACGACATCTTTGGCGACCATGTCAGCCGCGACCTGTGCGCCCTCGCCGTCTCCAGCCCCACCTCCAAGGCCGGCCTCACAGAGCAGGACCTGCTGGACCGCTCGCTGCTGGGCGACCCGGAGATCGTGCCGGCCGAGAAGCGGGTGCAGGTGCAGGAGGGCGAGACCGCTCGCATCGCCATGGCCCGCGAGATGCGCAAGACCTTCAAGGAGGCCTACGAGCTCGACCTGTCCCACCTCAGCGATGCCGAGGTCATCGATTCGCTGAAGTACAACATCTTCCCCAACCTGTTCATCTATGGCGGCCCCGGCCTGCCGCAGATCCAGCTCGCCCGGCCGCTGGGCACAGACGTCAACCGCTGCACTCTCGACGTGATCGTGTTCCGGCCGGCCAGGCCCGGCGAGGAGCCCGAGCCGGCACAGGTGGTGACCATCACCGAGGCCGATTCGTACAAGGACGTGCCCGGCGTCAGCGAGTTCATGGGCGCCGTCCTCGACCAGGACACCCAGATCCTCGCCTGGCAGCACGAGGGCATGCTGGCGAGCGAAAAGGGCGCGGAGACCCTGTCCCGCTACCAGGAGTCGCGGATCCGCCGGGTCCACGAGACCATGGACAAGTATCTGAGCCGCTGAGCCGCGGCCGGAACGGCGTCGACCGCCGCGTCGGGGATGCCCGGCGCGGCGGTCTTGCGTTTGGCTATTGGCCGCCGCCGCGGGATGGCTTAAACATTTACGCCTGCTGGTAACACGCAGGCGGAATCACGAAACAGGGGAATGCAAATGTCAGTGGAAAACGCGGAGCGGCTGATCCGCTTCATGAAGAGCGATCCGGCGCTGCAGCACAAGGTGAAGGCGGCCGGCCCGGACAAGTTCGAGGACGTCACCGCCGAGGCGGGCGCGTCCTGCTCGGCCTACGACGTGGTCTGCGCGGTCGTGGACACCCTCCAGTCCAAGTAGGCGTCGCCGCTTCGGCCACCGAGACAGCGCCCATCCGGGCGCTGTTTTTTTTTGCCCAAACGAAAGGCGGCGGCTCTCGTATGGCAAAGCTTCATCTGGTTGAGAGTAGGCGCTTGGCCAGCATGGTCTATCGGCGCCACCTTCGGTATGGAGAAGGCCCCCGATCCAACGTGGGTCGCCCCGCATGCTATCATTCCTCCGCATAGAGAAGAATCATTCAACGGCGGACGCTGAGAACGAGGGCGTTCAATCCATGGCTGCTCTGATCGCCAACAACTACGCAGAACGAAGCAACCGCACCTACGCCGCGACCGGCCAGATGTTCGGCAATGATGCCTTGGTGATGGACGACCTTGACATCCGCAAGGACATCACCGCGCGCCTCCATCAAGCGTCTGGCGCGAATTGGCCCTCACGGCCAAGCGCAGCGAGTCGAAGGTGGGGCGATCCGGACCAGTCTGGTTGCATTATGCGGAATGAGCCACTGCAGGCGCCGAAGCCAGCACCATTCTGGGGGCTGCATCGCTTGACAAGACTTGCGTCTCCCTTCTCGTTTAGTAGATGCCCAGCATCCAGCGGAGCGGGGATATGGACGTAATGGAACTCATAGAAGAATACCGCCTGATGATCGAGGATACCGAGCGGCACATCGCTTGGCTCGGAACGGCCGACATCGCTATTGGCGACATGCAGTCAAGCATCGAGCCCGACTGGCATTTGGAAGAGCTGATGGCGCATGAGCGCAGGGTGATTGGCGAGTATGAAGCTGTCATTCGGAGGCTGGAGGAAGGCATCCGAGCGCTACGTGCCCGGTAGTCCTCCTGCATTATGGTGGCCAGGTGAGCGCCGGGATGGCATCCGGCTCGGCAGCGACCGTCACCAGACAGCCACCCAAACCTGACATAAAACACCCCCCAGCGAGGGGTTCGATGGGGGGTGTCTATGGAGCAACTTGGGCCAATTGCTCGTAAGGAGCGGGGGCTGCCACTCCTTGAATCTGCAATGCGCCCAATTCGGCGACAACACAAGTGGTTTTTATTTTGAATTGACTGGTGTTCACCCCCAATTTGGGTAGTATTACAAAAGATTAAAATTGGTCCAGATTCTAGAAATAGGAATTTTTCATTCTCTTCACCGAGATAACAAAAGTCGTATTTGTTGGGGTTTAGCGACTTCAGTGCGGTTTCATCCAGAAGAACTCCCGGTCCCCGGTCCGTTCCTCCGCCATGCCGTCGATAGCCCTGTTCACCTCGCCCGCCTGCCGATAGGTCGACGAATCGTACGGCGTCTCGGCATGGACCCTGTTCATCTCCGGGCGCGCCTCCCTTAGCACCTCCAGGGCCTCGGTCTTCGTGCTCGGGCATAGGATGCGCTTCCGCCTCGCCATGCCGACTCCGTGTTCCGTGTTCGTTCATGGTCGGCGGAGGAGGCGGGAGTGGCGAAAAGATGTCGAATTGTGTTTTCTTTACAAGTCGTTACGGGAACCCCGTTGAACTCCACAGCCTGCACGACATGTCTTCGAAACCTCGAATTGGGCCGGGGCGCTCAGAAGGAGATCAGACCATGCTATTCCGCACCTATGATGCGCAGACCAACCATTTGCTTGGGCTCGTCTACCAGCATGCTTTGAACGAGGTTGCGAGGGCTCGGCCTCATTTGCCCCGGGACGTGTGGCCGCAGGTAAGGACGAAGGTGGAAACGAACCTGGCCAAAGCCGCAGAGGCAGGGGAACGGGATCCGCAGAGATTGTGCTCGTTCGCACTAGGGGGGATTGGAGACACCCTCAATGGGACGGGAATCAAGCGGCCCTGTTAAGAGCCACTGAGCAGTCCACGGCCGAGCATTAGCCTTCAGACCGGCGCCCGTCGCAGGCGGTTTCGCTGCCGACAGGTGCTCCTTTAAAGGGGGTCACAGCCCCAGAAGTTCGAGCGCTCTGTCCGTCCCCTGCGAACGCTCTGCCTTGCAGGGGACGGACTTGTCCAGGGTGCCGCAAGCTAGACGCGGCAATCAATCGTCATCATCGTGCCGATACCATCCATGACGGTAGTGCGGTCCAGTTCTGAAGCCGAAGTACACCCCGTTCGAACCGTACCCATCGTAGTAGCCCCGATAATGAGGCCGTGCGTGGTGGTAGTCCCGATAGGCCGGCCGGTAATGGCGGTGCCTTACGACGCGGCAATCGTCGCCATCGTTGTCGCAACGAAGAGCCACACAATCGTCGCCGTCTCTATCGCACTGCTGCGTGTAATAGTGCGCCTCCGCTGCCGTGATCGAACCGGCGACGGCGCCTACGGCAAGCAGGGCCGCGAGCGTGCCGCGTTTGAGTGTTCTTGAGATCGTCAACATTTCTGTCTCCTACGTCTCCCAATCCTTCAAACGATTGTCGCTCCCTGCATGTGAACCTTCGCTTAATGGCGATTTATATGCTCGGCAGTTTGAGGGCTGCAGCTGAGGTCGACCGATGCCAAAAGAAAACCGCCGCCCGAGAGGCTCCGGCGGCGGCAATCGCTTCTGTCCCGAGGAGGGGACTCAGTAGCGGTAGGTGAACTGGATCTCCACCGTCCGGGGCATGTTGGTGCTGTTGCCCTGGTCGGCGGGATACCCGGCGCCGGCGCAGGACGCGCGCGGATCGCCGACCCCGGAGCAGCCGGTGTTGCCGCCCGTGAGCGGCAGGTCGAGACCGGGATAGAACACGTAGTGGTTGGTCAGGTTCTTGCCGATCACCGCGACCTGCCAGGAGTCGTCGTCGCCGCCGAGACGCACCGCGGCGTTCAGCAGCACGTAGTCGCCCTGGATGTCGTAGGGATTGGCGAACACGGTCGCCCAGTACTTGGAGCTGTACTGCGCGTCCATGGACAGGCCCAGCAGCAGGCCCTGGCCCAGGTCGACCTCGTAGTCGGCGCCGAGGCCGACCACGAACTTGGGCGCCATCGACCGCGGCTTGCCGCTGAGATCCTGCTGCGGCACGCTGGCCGGCGCCGGGCCGACCATGTCGCAGCCTTCCGACGGCCTCTGGCCCGCCCAGCACGGACCGATGAAGTCCTTGTAGCGGGCGTTGTTGTAGGCCATCGACGTGTGCATGCGCAGACCGGGTGCGCTCTTCGGCGCCCAGTCGACGTTCAGCTCCACGCCCTCGGTCTTCGACTTGCCCGCGTTGGTGGTGATGAACGCGAAGGTCGGCGAGTTGAAGAAGTCGATCTGCAGGTTCTTGATGCGGTAGGTGTAGGCGTTCAGGTCGAGGCGCAGGGTGTCGTCGAGCAGCGACGTCTTGATGCCGCCCTCGAAGCCTTCCACGTCCTCCGGCTCGAACGCGAAGTCATCCACGGTCGAATAGACGCCGAGGATGCCGCTGTTGGAGAAGCCACCCGACTTGAAGCCCTGCTTGTAGGCGCCGTAGATGGTCACCGTGTCCGTCGGGTGCCAGGTCAGCGTCACCTCCGGCGACACGTTGTTGAACGACTGGTCGGCGTTCACGGTCCCCTCGGCGAAGATGCCGAGGAAGAACGGGTTCACGTAGGGCTGGGTGAAGAACGAGTTCTTGGTCTCGTGCAGGTAGCGCGCACCGCCGGTAAGCTCCCAGTTCTCCAGGAACTTCCAGATTACCTGGCCATAGACCGAATAGGTCGACCCCTTCGTCGCCGACGCCTTCTCGTAGGCCGTGTACCTGTCGGTGGGATCCTCCACCGCGGAGTTCTCGGCACCGGCAAACAGCACGTCCTGGTCGAACCGGTTGCGCGTGGTCTGGTAGTAGACGCCGAGCACGAAGTTGAACGGGTCGTCGAAGGTGGTGGCGACCCGGCTTTCCGCCGAGAACGCCCGGAACGTATAGCGCTCCGCAGCCCAGACGGCCGGGGTTTCCGTGAGGTCGTTGTCGTTCGCCCAGCGGTTCCGCATGCGGTGATAGTTCAGCACCGTGTTCCACGAGAACGTATCGGTGGTGTAGTCGACGGTGCCGGTCAGACCCCAGCGGAAATAGTCGGTGAAGGTCTTGCCACCCTTGTAGTTGACCAGCGGGTTGGTCTCGGCGATGTCCTGCGGGAACGGGTTCGAACCGCCGCTCCAGTTCGGGTTGCAGACGTTGCCGGAGAGCTGCGACACGCCGCCCAGCGGGCAGAGCCGCGCCTCGGTGCCGTGGGTCATCGACCGGCTGCCGTAGGTGGCCACGTCTGGCTTCAGGGTCAGCGTCAGCCGGTCGGTCGGCTTGGCCTGGAGGGTGAGCCTGGCGAACAAGTCCTTCTCGCCAGGCCATTTCCGCCAGTCCGTCACGCCCACGTCGTGCACGTGGGCCTCGCCGGTCGCGGCGTCGACGGTGGTGTAGGTGCCCGGACCGGCGGTGTTCTTGAAGAAGCCGCCGAACATGTTCGACGACTTCACCGCCAGGCGGATGCCGAACTTGTCGTTGACCGGACCGGAGACGATGGCCTCGGCCTTCAGATCCTTGGTGCGGAACTCGTAGCCCACCCGGGCCAGCAGTTCGAAGTCGTCGCCCGGATCGTTGGTCTCGATGGAGATCACGCCGGCGGTGGCGTTCTTGCCGAAGAACAGCGCCTGCGGGCCTTTCAGGACCGCCACCTGGCGGGTGTCGAACATGCCCTCGTTGATCACCCGGCCCTGGCCGTAATAGACGCCGTCGACGACCACCGCCACCGACTGCTCGATGCCGATCGAGGTCGACGGCGAGCCGTAGCCGCGGATGCTGATGGACGCGCCGCTGCCGCTCTCGGTGCGGGCGATCTTCAGCGACGGCGAGATGTCCGCCACCTCCTGCAGATTGGTGATGCTGAAATGCGCCACCTTTTCGGGCGATATGGTGTCGACCGCGACCGGAATGTTGCGGACGTTTTCCTCGCCGCGCTTTCGGGCGGAAACCGTGATGGTCTCGAGTTGGGCATGGACGGCGGGCATGTCGACGGCCACGAAGGCCAGCGCAACGCCGCCCGCCAGGACCGCCCGCCCCCAAAAGGCGCGAGAGGCGGCCAGCCGGCCGCCGGTTGTTCCAGACATGGATAACTCCCCTTTAGGCCCCGAACGGGCCGTTTTCATTTTGGCAAGGCGCTCGTCCATGGCGGAACGGAGCGATCTCCCCGGTCTCGGGTATGCCGGTTTGTCCCGGCCCTGGTATTAGAGTGCACGCGGCACCGGTCTTTGACTGAACAGTCAGACAAAATAAAATGCATGCCTTCCGGACGGATTTCAAGACTCCGACGCAGCTAGCGTCCGGTGCCGTCCCCGAAGCGGGCAAAGGCCGCCGCGTAGTAGGGAACCATGTGTCGCAGGATCGCCTCGAGGTCGGAGGACCGGCAGGTCCCCGCCGACTGGCGATCCACCACCCCGGCCTCGACGAGGATGTGAATCAGCGAGGCCTCGAGGAAGTAGAACGCCCAGTGGATGTCCTCGACCGGCCGGTGCGGATAGAGCGACCACAGCACCCCGACGAATCGCTTGTTGAGGGGCGTCCAGATTTCCACCAGCGGCCGCAGGAAGTCCTCGTTGGCGCGCATGTTCATGGCCCATGCCAGCACCTGGATATAGTTCTTCCAGCCTCCGCCCCCCGTGAGCGAGCGGATCAGGACAGGTTCGAGGAAGGCGCGGATCACCGCCTCGACGGCCGGCAACGCGGGCTCCGCCGCCGCCAGCGCGCCGTCCAGGGCGGCCGCGAGATCGGCGCAGTGCTCGTCGGCGCGCCTGGCGACCACCTGCCGGAAGAGTTCTTCCTTGGAGGCGAAGTAGTAGCTGGCGAGCGCCAGTTGCACGCCCGCCTCGCGGGTGATCTCGCGCACCGAGACGCCGTAGTAGCCGCGCTGGGCGAACAGGGCCTCGGCCGCGTCGAGGATACGGCTGCGCGAACTGCCCGGCTCGTCTTGCCGCAGGCGCTTCGCCGCGACTTGTGGCATGCTATCCTCCCTCGCCCTACATAACGATTGACAGGTACAGCAGGGTTGGGTGACTGTTTTTGATAATACGTCCAACCAAAGCTGGTTGACAACGTCAGGAGCACGACAATGGGGAAAGACGAACTGAGCCCGATCGCGGGCAGCTCGGCCTCCGCGCTGCGGGGCGATCCCATCACCGGCGACCGCTATTACTCGCGCGACTTCGCCCAGAAGGAATGGGATCACATGTGGACGCGGATCTGGCATATCGCCGGCCGGGTGTCCGAAATCCCCGAGCCCGGCGACTACGTGACGCACAAGTTCCTGCGGGAATCCGTCGTGGTCTTCCGCCAGAGGGACGGCGGTATCCGCGCCTTCTACAATAGCTGCCGCCACCGCGGTAACCGCCTGGCCTGGGCGCAATCGGGCGGCGGCGACGGCCTGACCTGCTCCTATCACGGCTGGAAGTGGGGCATCGACGGCGTGCTCGAGCACGTCCAGGACCCGGAAGACTTCGACGACGGCAACCCGTGTGGCCGGCTGAAGCTGGTCGAGGTGCCCTGCGACACCTGGGGCGGCTTCATCTGGTACACCATGGACCAGAATGCCGGCCCGCTGGGCGATTACCTGGGACCGATCCCGCACCTGTTCGCCAACCGCAACCTGGAAGACATGGTGCGGGTGGTCTGGCGGACGTTCGACGTGGACGCCAACTGGAAGTTCTCGTCGGACAACTTCAACGAGTCCTACCACCTGCCCACCGTCCATCCCCAGCTGTCGACGACGACCGACGAGGACTACCTCAACACCATCTTCGAGATGTACCGGCAGGGCCACAACCGGATGATCGAGCAGGGCCAGCCCTCGATGCGCGCGCCCAGGCCCAACGAGGTGGAAACGCCGCTCGACGCCATGCTGCAGCAATGGGACCTGGACCCGGCCGAGTTCGCGGGACGCTCGCGCGACACCCGCCTCGCCCTGCAGCGGCAGCGCCGCACGCTGGGGCCCGCACGCGGCTATGGCTACGTCGAGAAGCTGGCCGACGACGAACTGACCGACTTCTTCCACCACACCATGTTCCCCAACGTGACGCTGACCGGCACCTTCGAGGGCGTGCACCTGTTCCGCACCGAGCCGCATCCTACCGATCCGGAAAAGTGCACCTTCGACTACTGGTTCCTGGCGCCCAAGGTGGAGGGCCAGGACGAGGTGGTGACCATCTGCGGCCCGCGCCCGTTCGAGGAGGCGGAGTTCGAGTTCCATCACTACGGCAGCGGCAACCCGATCCCCGACATGATGGATTCCTTCCTGATCCAGGACCTGAGCGTGGCGGTGGGCCAGCAGGAGGGCTTCCATTCCCGCGGCTACACCGACGCCCATCTGAGCGGCCAGGAGAGCCGCGTGCGGCGTTTCCACGAGGAGCTCAACGACTACATCGAGGGCCGCCGCTAGGCGGCCCTTCCTCCATCGACAACGGGGAGACGGAGATGGCTTTCACCGGCCCGGCAGAGGATCGCCTTGCCATACAGGAACTGGTCGCCGCCTATGGCGACGCGGTGACCCGCCGCAGCGCCGAGGAGTGGGGCGCGCTCTGGGCCGAGGACGGCTTCTGGAGCATGCCCGACTTCGAGGGCTGGGAGCGCATGGAAGGGCGCGACACCATCGTCTCCACCTGGGTCGCCGCCATGGAGAACTACCCCCTCAACGTCAACATCGCCACTCTGGGTGCGGTGACGGTGAACGGCAACGCCGCCACCGGCCGCGCCTACACCTCGGAACTGGTGACCGACGCGACCGGCGCGACCTACCGGGTCACCGGCCGCTACGACGACGACTACGTGAAGCGCGGCGGCAGGTGGCTGTTCCAGCGCAGGGTCTTCAAAGTGCTGCATTCCGGTTGAGCCCAGGACCGAAGGGGAGAGACATGACGTTCACGGGACCGTTCGAAGACCGCCTTGCCATCCGCGAACTGCTCGAAGCCTATGGCGATGCGGTGACCCAGCGCGACGTGAAGGCCTGGGGCGCCTGCTGGGCCGAAGACGCGCGCTGGTGCCTGCCCGACCTGCCCGGCTGGGACGAGATCAAGGGCCGCGAGCGGATCGTGGCGGAATGGAGCGCGATGATGATCGAGTTCCACGGCCCCGACGACAATCCGGACACCTGCATCTTCATCTCCACGCCCGGCGCCATCAACGTCACCGGCGACACCGCCACGGGCCGCACCTACACCACCGAGTCCTACACCGACTTCGAGGGCACCAGCCGGCGCATCCTCAGCGAGTATGCCGACAGGTTCGTCAAGCGCGACGGCCAATGGCTGTTCGCCGAGCGGAGCTGGCGCATGCTGCCCATCGAGGACGCCCTCGCACTCAGCGAGCACGCCCAGAACCGCTGACCGGTCGACGCGCCGGGCAGCGATGCCCGATGCGTGGCGGACGCCATCAAATATTGCTACTGTTCCGCCCCGCGCCGCCTGGCGCCGCACCGCGAAACCGATGGAGTCGCCTGTCCATGAGCATCCTGTGGAGCATCCTGATCGGCTTCCTGGCCGGCGTGATCGCCAAGCTGGTGATGCCCGGCGACAACGAACCGAAGGGCTGCCTGCTGACCACCGTTCTCGGCATCGTCGGCGCGGTGGTGGCGACCTATCTGGGCCGCGAGCTGGGATGGTACGCCCCGGGCGAAAGCGCCGGCCTGTTCGGCGCCGTGGTTGGCGCCGTCATCGTGCTGGCGATCTGGGCGGTCCTTTCCGGCCGGCGGCACCGGTGAGCCGGAGCGCGCCGTGATTCCCCTTTCCGTCCTCGACCTCTGCCCCATCGTGCAGGGCGGCGACGCCGCCCAGGCGTTCGGCAACGCCCGCGACCTCGCCCGCCATGCGGAACGGCTGGGCTATCGGCGGTACTGGCTCGCCGAGCATCACAACTTCCCGGGCGTCGCCAGCGCGGCGACCGCCGTCGTCATCGGACACGTCGCCGACGTCACCTCGACCATCCGCGTCGGCGCCGGCGGCATCATGCTGCCCAACCACGCACCGCTGATGGTGGCGGAGCAGTTCGGCACCCTGGCCGCGCTCTATCCGGGCCGCATCGACCTGGGACTGGGCCGCGCGCCGGGCACCGACCAGTTCACCGCCAGGGCGCTGCGGCGCAACCTGGACGGCAGCGTCGACCAGTTCCCCCGCGACGTCGTCGAGGTGATGCGTTACTTCCAGCCGGCGGAAGACGGCCAGATGGTGCACGCGATTCCCGGCGAAGGCCTGGAGGTGCGGGTCTGGATGTTGGGCTCGAGCCTCTACGGCGCCCAGCTGGCCGCTGCCCTGGGCCTGCCCTATGCCTTCGCCTCCCACTTCGCGCCCGGCCAGATGATGGAGGCGATCCGCATCTACCGGGAGCGCTTCGAGCCGGGTGCCATCGACCAGCCCTACGTCATGCTCGGCTACAACGTCTTCGCCGCCGACACCGACGAGGAGGCCCGCTACATCGCTACGTCGATGCAGCAGGCCTTCGTCAACCTGCGCAGCGGCCGGGCGACGGCGCTGGCGCCGCCCATGGCCGACTACGAAAGCACGCTGGGACCGCAGGAGAAGCTGCTGCTGGACCAGACCCTCTCGCGTTCGGCGATCGGCTCGCCCGATACGGTGCGCCGACGGCTGCGCGAGTTCGCGGAGCGGACGGGCGCCGACGAGATCATCATCGCCTCGCAGATCTTCGACCACGGAGCGCGGGTCCGGTCCTACGAGATCGTCGCCGACGTCTGGGAGCTCGCCGCCGCCTGCTGAAGCTCCAAGCCGGGTCGCTCACGAGGGGTCCGGCGTCTTCGCCGGCGGGTCGCCGATCACCACGTAGGTCCGCTCGCCGGTGCGCGGCTTGAGGTAGACCTGCACCAGCTTGCCGGTCTCCGGATCGACGAAGCGCTCCGCCGTCGCCTCCCAGTCCGGACCCGGGCTGGCGCCGGCCAGCCGCTTGTAGTGGATGCGCTCGTAGAGCGAGCCGAGCAGCAGCACGATGCCGCCGCCGGCCAGCCAGAGCGGGATCGGAAAGGGCGCGCCGCAGAACACGGATACGGGCACCCCGACCAGGGCCAGCACGCCCGCGGTCACCAGGATGGCGCGCAGCACCGGCATCGCCGTCAGTCCCGGTCCGGCTCGACCACCACCGCCGTGCCGTAGGCGACGATCTCGCTCATGCTCTGGCCCAACTCGCCGGAATCGAAGCGCATCATCACCACCGCGTTGGCGCCCATGGCGGTGGCGTTCTCCACCAGCCGGTCGATGGCGTGGCGGCGCGCCTCCTCGATCATCGAGGTGTATTCGTGGATTTCGCCGCCGATCACCGAGCGCAGCCCGGCCATGATGTTGCCGCCCAGCCCGCGGCTGCGCACGACGACGCCGAAGCACTGCCCCTTGGTTTCCACCGTGCGGTGCCCGGCAACGTATTCAGTGGTGGCTACGATCATCGGATGCCCCTTCTCTGCCCCCGTTCACTATAAGCGGCAACGGCGAGGCCGGTAAGCGCCCTCAGGCGCCGTGCCGCCGGATCGCCGCGATGAAGATGTCGCCGAACTCCTTCAGCTTGGCCGCGCCCACCCCGTGCACGCCGGCGAACGCCTCGGCGCTGTCCGGACGGCGCTGGGCCATGTCGGCCAGCGAGCGGTCGGAGAAGATGACGTAGGCGGGCACCTGCCGCTCCCGGGCAAGTTCCAGGCGCAGTTCCTTGAGCGCCGTCAGCAGCGAGTGTTCCTCCGCCGACAGATCCGCCGCCTCGACCGCCGCCCGGCCCTTGCCCGAGCCGCGACGGCGCAGCGCCTCGGGGCGGAACCGGAAGCCTTCCTCGCCGCGCAGCAGGTCGCGGCCCTTCGGCGTCAGCGCCAGGCCGCCATAGCCGCCGATGTCGATGCGCAGGAAGCCGGAGGCCACCAGCTGGCGGAGCATGGCGCGCCACTCGTCCTTCGCGCGGTCGGCGCCGGCGCCGAAGGTCGGCAGCCGGTCGTGGCCCGCCGCCGCGATCTTCTCGGTCTGCGCCCCGCGCAGGACGTCGGTGATGTGGGAGACGCCGAAGCGCTCGCCGGTGCGGTGGA
Organism: Alphaproteobacteria bacterium; assembly: GCA_016124315.1. Taxonomy (GTDB): domain Bacteria; phylum Pseudomonadota; class Alphaproteobacteria; order SMXS01; family SMXS01; genus RI-34. The sequence goes on along the minus strand of WGNW01000024.1, from coordinate 27,974 downwards.
TGGCGGAGAGCGCCTTCTGCGCGTCCTCGGTGCGGTCCTCGAGGTCGACCGGATTGAGGCAGACGTCGCAGTTGCCGCACGGCGCGCAGGCTTCGCCGAAATAGCCCAGCAGGATCTGCCGTCGGCACGACGGCGCCTCGCAATAGCCCAGCAGCGCGTCGAGCCGCTGGTGCTCGCGGCGCTTGCGCTCCTCGCCCGCGTCCTCCTGGTCGATGAAGACACGGCGCATGCGGATGTCGGCGAGGCCGTAGAGCATGTGCGCCTCGGCCGCCTCCCCGTCGCGGCCGGCGCGGCCGATCTCCTGGTAATAGGCCTCCAGGCTGCCGGGCAGGTCCATGTGGAACACGAAGCGCACGTCCGGCTTGTCGATGCCCATGCCGAAGGCGATGGTCGCCACCATCACCAGGCCGGACTCGGTCATGAAGGCGTTCTGGTTGGCCTCCCGCTCGGCCTTGTCCATGCCGGCGTGATAGGCGCGGGCGCGCACGCCGTGGCCGGAGAGGAACTCGGCCGTCTCCTCGGTCTTGCGCCGGGACAGGCAGTAGACGAGGCCGCTCCGGCCGGCGTGGCGGCCGACGAAGTCCAGCAGCTGGCGGCGCGGCTCGTGCTTCGGCTCGACCGCCAGCCGGATGTTGGGCCGGTCGAAGCCGAGCACCAGGGTCTCGACGTCGCCGTCGAACAGCCGCCGTGCGATGTCGGCGCGGGTCACCTCGTCGGCGGTGGCGGTCAGCGCCGCGATCGGGACGCCGGGAAAGATCTCCCGCAGCCGGGCGAGCGCCTCGTATTCCGGCCGGAAGGACGGGCCCCACTGGGAGATGCAGTGCGCCTCGTCGACGGCGAACAGGGTCACCGGCAGCCGGCTCAGCGCGGCCAGCATGCGCTCGGTCATCAGCCGTTCGGGAGCCATGTAGAGCAGCCTGAGGTCGCCGGCGGCTGCGCGCCGCCAGGCCGCCACGTTCTCGTCGCGGCTGCGCGCCGAATTGATGGTATCCGCCGCAACGCCCGCCAGCCGCAGCGCCGCCACCTGGTCCTGCATCAGCGCCACCAGCGGCGACACCACGACGGTGAGCCCGCCGCGCACCAGCGCCGGCACCTGGAAGCAGAGCGACTTGCCCGAGCCGGTGGGCATCACCGTCAGCAGGTTGCGGCCGCGCAGCACCACGTCGACAGCCTCCTCCTGGCCGGGCCGGAATCCGTCGAATCCGAAGACGTCCCGCAGAATCTGCCGTTTGGGGTCGGTCGGATCGTAGGGGGCGTTCATGGCACCTCGCGGAGGGGAATCATTGCCAGTCTACAGGCCGCCTCTCCCCCTTTCGACCTCAAGATATGGATATCTTTCGCCGTGCCCCTACCACCGCTCGGTGCCGGACGCTCCCTTCACCGGACCGCGGACCCACGACGTCATCCAGCCGCCGTAGAACGGCCCGGGCTGCGGCGAGGCCAGCTCGCCACGTACCCGGCAGGCGTCGACCCGGCCGGGATAGAACGAGAACCAGCCCCGGATGGCGGCGAACTCGGGCTCGGGATCGGGATAGGACCAGGCCGCGGCTTCGGCAATCCGGCCGCCGGCGACGATCTCCCAGTAGACGGCGGTTCCCTTCCACTCGCACAGCGACGTGCCGGCGACGCGGCGCATCAGGTCGAGCCGCACGTCCTGCGGCGGAAAGTAGTAAGCGGGCGGACTGGCGGTCTCCAGAATGCGGATTCCCCGCGTTGTCGACGCCACGATCTCGCCGCCGAACTCGACCTGCAGCGGCCAGTCGATGCGCTCCAGCAGCGGCGGACGCGGGTAGTCCCAGACGGATTCCTCGCCGGGACCGGCCGGCTCGATCGCCTCAGCCGGCGGCCGGGACCGGCGCAGGTTGCGCCAGTAGTCGGCATCGCCGCCCGCCATTACGGTTTCCGCAGGCCCAGGCCGTCGATGGCGGCGACTTCCTCGGCGGAAAGCCGGCCGCGCTCCGCCGCCCCGACGCACTGCGCCAGTTCGGCGCGGTTCTTGACGCCGAGCACCACCGTGTCGACCCCGGGCATGGACAGGGCGTAGCGGTGCGCGACGACGGCCGGGTCCTCGCCCCAGCGGGCGCAGAGCTCCCTGAACGGCGCGGCGGCCCGGTAGTCCACGACCGTCGCCTCTTCGTCAGGCAAGTCGCGGTCGATCGACGGGCAGAGCGATCCGGCGGCCACCGCCCGGATGCCCATGACGCCGACGCCGTTGGCGGCCGCCGTCTCGATGATCCGGCGGGGCTCGCCCGGCTCGTCGTACATCTTCATGTTGCCGATGGCGTCCATCAGGTTGGCGACGGCCTGGACGGCGGCAGGCTTCGCGTCGTGGGCCAGCGCCTGGCGGATCATCGCCGGGACGCCCGTCCCCGTGATGCCCCAGGCGCCGATCAGCCCTGAGTCCCGGAGCTTCTCCATGGCCGGGATCACCGCCTCGGCGTAGAGCGGCCAGGGCGTGGCGAACCGGTCCTGCCGCTCGGCGAAACGCGGATAGACGAAGCCGGCCGGGCAGATGTTGGAGTGCAGGAAGTAGAGGTCGACCCGGTCGCGCTTCATGAACTCCAGGCTGCGCCCCAGGGCGGCCTCCATCTTCGCGTAGACGTCCGCCGCGGGCGGCGCACCGAGCTGGTATTTGGTGGTCACCCGCACCCCGTCGGGAAGGCGCCCGCCGAACGCCTCGCCGACGACCATCTCGGCTTCGCCCCTGCCGTAGCCCGGCGCCAGATCGAGCAGCGTGATGCCGGCATCGACGCCGGCCTTGACCGTCGCCACCGCTTCCGCGCGGGTGGTTTCGCCCCAGACCTGTCCGATTCCGCCACCGCCGAGCGTCAGGCTGGAGACCGGCCAAAGGCCGCCGAGTCGCCGTGTTTCCATGGTCCGCTTCGCCCTCCCCTGCTGTGCCGACAGCTTGGACCGACGCCGGCATGCGGGCAAGCCGTTCCTCCCTTACGCCTCGTTCAGGCCGCCAATGCAGGTCGGAACAGTCTGGGACGAGTCACGTTATCGGATGCAAAGCAAGCCAACAAAACGGAGTTCAAGGGAACAATCCGGGACAAGCCCGAAAAGAAAGGAGCGAGAAATGAATAGATACGGCCTGGTCGCCTCGGCGGTCGTCCTGAGCGCAGGCGTGTCGGTACCGGCAATGGCCGCGTGGAATACGATCGGCAGCGTCAACTTCGACAGGCATGGAGACCACGAGCGGAACTACACCGACTTCGGCGGTCCCGTGGAGCGCATCGAGCTTTCCGCCCGGGGCGAAGACGTGCAGTGCCGGCGGGTCACCGCCACCTTCGGCAACGGCCATCACCGGCGGATCTTCAACGGGACCATCCGTCGGGGCCGCCCGGTTTCCGTCGATCTGCCGGGCAACGAGCGGCACGTCCGCCGCCTGGACTTCGGCTGCCGTTCCCTCGGCCGGCACGAGGCCAGGATCAACATCGGCGTCGACGCCGGCCAGTTCTTCGAGAGCTGGATGCGCAATCCCCGCTGGGCGCCGATCTTCGGCAGCCGGGAACGAGGCCACGAGCATGGTCGCCAGGCATGGAACCGCGATCATCACCACGGCCGTCAGGCCTGGAACCGCGGTCACGACAGGTGGGATCACCGCAACCGGCGCGGCCGGAACGATCAGCAGGGCTGGGTCACGCTGAGCCGCGAACGCTTCCAGGGCCGCCACGACCGCGAAGCCATCGCGACGGGCTGGCGCGGCCGCAGCGTCGACCGGCTGGCGTTCCGCGCGCTCGACGACGACGCCCGGTGCGGGCGCGTGCGCGCGACCTTCGGCAACGGCCACAGCCGCAACCTGAACACCTCCGACCTGCACCACATGCGTCAGGGCAAGTTCTACCGCGTCGACCTGCCCGGGCGGGAGCGGCACGTGACGAGGATCCACATGGTCTGCCACGCGGTGGGCGACCGTGACGTGACCATCCAGGTCTACGCCCGCAAGTAGCCGCCATCGTTTCCGAAAGCTCCCCGGTCCCTGTCCGGGGAGCTTTCGCGTGTCTGGACCGGCGCCGCCGGACACGCCTTTCCTCCGTTCAAGGCAGGTTCAGGGCCTATGCGGTAAACCGGAACCGCAACGGGCACTTCACGTTATCGAGGTGCAAGCAAGAACATCAGGTGCCCTACTCCAAGGGACCAGCTCGGGGCGACCCGAAACGAGAGGAGCGAAACATGAACAGATACGGCCTGATCGCCTCGGCGGTCGTATTGAGCACGGGCATCGCGGTGCCGGCGATGGCCGCCTGGAACACGGTGGGCAGCGTCGATTTCGACCGGCACGGCGACCACGAACGGCAGTACACCGACTTCGGCGGCCCCGTCGAGCGCATCATCCTGACCGCTCAGGGCGAGGACGTTCAATGCCGTCGCGTAACCGCCACCTTCGGCAACGGCCATCACCGGCAGGTGTTCAACGGCACGATCCGCGAAGGCCAGTCGGTTTCCGTCGACCTGCCCGGCGACGAGCGCAACGTCCGCCGGCTGGACTTCGGCTGCCGCGCGCTCGGCCGGCACCAGGCCAGGATCGCCATCGGCGTGGATGCCGGACAGTTCTTCCAGAGCTGGCTGCGCAATCCGCGCTGGGCGCCGATCTTCGGCCGCCCGGGCCCCGACCGCGGACAGCCCGGATGGGACCATGACCACGACCGTCACGGCGGGCACCATGGACAGCATGACCGCTGGGACCAGCAGGGCTGGGTCACCCTGAGCCATGAACGCTTCGAGGGCCGGCGCGACCGTGAGGCCATCGCCACGGGCTGGCGCGGCCGCAGCATCGACCGGCTCGGCTTCCGCGCCATCGACGACGACGCCCGCTGCACCCGCGTGCGCGTCGCCTTCGGGAACGGCCGTAGCCGCGACCTGGACATCGGCAATCTGCGCCACATGCGCCAGGGCGAGTTCTACCGGGTCGACCTGCCCGGCAAGGAGCGCAACGTGACCCACGTGCATCTGGTCTGCCACGCCGTGGGCGACCGCGATGTGACCATCCAGATCTACGCCCGCAAGTAGCAGCGGCCATTCCGAAGAGCTCCCCGGGCCGGGTCCGGGGAGCTTTTCCTTGTCTGGGGCATGGCCTTCGACTGGCTGCCCGCTAAGCCGTCCTGACGCGCACCACGAGGGCGCCGTCCTGGACGGCGATTTCGTTGAAGGACGGCGGCGTGTCCCGCGTCCGCTCGGACAGGGTGCCGGCGCCGATCAGGCGGATGTCGCCGCTGGCGGTGGGCCAGGCGACGTCGAACGGGTCATGCACGTGGCCGCTGATCACCGCATGGGCGCCGGCCGCCGCCAGTGCTTCCAGAGCCCGCACGCCGCCCCGCGTCCGCCCCGACGAGGCAAGTGCGGGTTCATCGACCAGGGGATGATGGCAGGCGACCACCGCCAGTTGCCCGGCCGGCACCCGCCCGAGCGTGGCGAGGGCAGTTTCCAGCGAGCGGCGCCGCACCACGCCGAGCGACCAGTTGGAGCGCCACTGCCCGCGCGTGGCAGTGCGCAGCGGGACGATGCTGATGCCCTCGAGCTCAAGCGGCCGGGCGATCTGGCGCCGCAGCCGCTCGTAGCGGCGGTAGGGAAAGAAGGCCCGCTTGACCGGGTTGTAGACCGGGATGTCGTGATTGCCGATCTCGATGGACACCGGCGCCGGCAGAGCCCGCAGCCAGGCGGTCGCCGCGGCGAATTCGGACCGGCGGGCGGCCTGGGTGACGTCGCCGGTGACCACGATCCCGGCGGGCCGTTCCGCCTCGACGACGGCGGCGAACCATCGCAGCGCCTGACGGTCCTCGCGCCCGAAATGCAGGTCGGAAATATGAAACAACACGGTCATGCTCGCTGATCCCGTCTGTTCAACGCGGGCCGGCCCGCCAGGTTTCCGGACGGCACGGCCACCGGGAACATCGGACGCAACCGCGGGTTGGATGTGCCAGCGCCTCGCGCGGGCGCCACCAGCGTCAGTCACACGACTCATACGGGATGCAAAATGACCAAGCCCGACAACCAGCCTTGCAGGCTCGACGGCAAGATAGCCCTCGTCACCGGATCGGATTCAGGGATGGGACAGGCGATGGGCGCCGCATTCGCCGCTGCCGGCGCCGACGTGGCGGTGACTTACCACACGGATGAGGCCGGCGCGCGGGAAACCTGCCGGTGCGTCGAGGACGCCGGCGGCAAGGCAATGGTCCTGCAACTCGACGTGACCGACGAAAAGAGCGTGGCGGAGGTGTTCGGGGCGGTCTGCGGCGGACTGGGCGTTCTGGACATCCTGGTGAACGACGCCGGCGTCGGCGGCGGCGGCTCCGCCCTCGCCGACATGCCCACCGAGCAGTTCGACCGGATCATCAAGACCGACCTCTACGGCCCCTTCTTCTGCTGCCGCGAGTTCATCCGCCGCCGCAAGGACAGGCGCGGCGGCAAGATCATCAACATCACCTCCGTGCACGAAGCCATCCCCAGCCCCGGCAGCAGCGCCTACGGCGCCGCCAAGGGCGGCCTGCTGACCCTCACCCGATCGCTGGCGCTGGAGGTCGCGCCGCTCAGGATCAACGTGAACGCGATCGCGCCGGGCCTCATCCGGACACCGATGACGCAGGAGCGGACGGAAGATCCCGAGGAGATGGCCCAGGAACTTCCCAACGTTCCGTGGCGGCGCCCGGGCGAGCCGTGGGAGGTGGCGCGCCTCGCGCTGTACCTGGCGTCGCCGGAGTCCGACTACGTCACCGGCCAGAGCTTCACCATCGACGGCGGGCTGGAGATGAACTGGGGACAGGGAGCCTAGACACCGCCCCCGCCGCCGCGCCGCCCCTCGCCCCGGTTGCGGGCGGGGCCGGCAGATGCAATGGTGGCGAAAACAGCGGGGGAACGCGACTTCATGAGCACGACCATGCCGGCCGACACGACGGTCCCGGCCAATACGACCGGCAGGATCGTCGTCGCCAGCTTCATCGGCACGGCCATCGAGTTCTACGACTTCTACGTGTACGGCACCGCTGCGGCGCTGGTGTTCGGACCGCTGTTCTTCCCGCAGGAATCGTCGAGCGCCCAGCAGCTGGCCGCCTTCGCGACCTTCGCCATCGCCTTCATCGCCCGGCCGCTCGGCTCGGCCCTGTTCGGGCATTTCGGCGACCGCATCGGCCGCAAGTCCACCCTGGTGGCCTCGCTGATGATCATGGGCGCCTCGACGACGCTGGTGGGCGTGCTGCCCGGCTATGCGGCCATCGGCGTGGCCGCGCCGCTGCTGCTGTGCCTGCTGCGCTTCGGCCAGGGCATCGGGCTGGGCGGCGAATGGGGCGGCGCGGCCCTGCTCGCCGTCGAGAACGCCCCGCCGGGGCAGCGCGCCTGGTTCGGCATGTTCCCGCAGCTCGGCGCACCCGTCGGCTTCATCGTCTCCAACGGCCTTTTCCTGCTGCTGGCGGTGACGCTGAGCGAAGGCCAGTTCCGCGACTGGGGCTGGCGTATTCCGTTCCTGATGAGCGCGGCGCTGCTGGCGGTGGGCCTCTATGTGCGCCTCAAGCTGGTGGAGACGCCGCTGTTCCGCAAGGCCATGGACAAGGGCGAGAAGCAGCGCATCCCCCTGGGCACGCTGATCCGCGACCATTGGCGCGAGACGGTGCTGGGCACCCTCTCCATGGTCGCCTGCTACGCGCTGTTCTACCTGTCGACCGTGTTCACGCTGGGCTACGGCACCCGCAACCTGGGCTACAGCCGCGAAGCCTTCCTGGGCATGCTGTGCCTCGCCATCGTGTTCATGGCGCTGGGCATTCCCGTCTCCGCGCGGCTCAGCGACCGCATGGGGCGCCGGCCGATCCTGATCGGCGGCCTGGCGGCGACGGCGGTACTCGGCTTCCTGCTGCCGCCCATGCTGTCGAGCCCGTCCCCCTTGGTGGTCGGGCTGTTCCTCTGCCTGGCGCTGTTCTGCATGGGGATGATCTTCGGTCCCATGGGGGCCGTGCTGTCGGAGCTGTTCCCCACCCAGGTGCGCTACACCGGCGCCTCGGTCACCTACAATGTGGGCGGTATCCTGGGCGCGTCCTTCGCGCCGCTGATCGCCCAGATGCTGGCGGACCGGGGCGGGCTGAGCCTGGTGGGCGGCTATCTCACCGTCGCCGCGCTGATCAGCCTGGCGGCGGTGCTCGGCATGCGCGAGACCCGGCACGGCGAACTGGCCTGAGACGGCGGTGAACGGTGCCCTCCGGTGCGGAACCTGCGGCGCCGACTGGAGCCGGGGCGATTTCGGCCCGTCCTGCCCGGAATGCGGCGGCGGGGCCATGGTGATCGCCTGCCCGGTCTGCGGCGGCGCCTGCGGCAGCGCGTGGCGCCGGGCTGTGCTCGACTCCCGGGACAGCCAAACCGCCCACTGGATCGGACGCTGCGCCGGCGCCGTGCCTGCCAGCCTCCAGCCGCCGGCCCCTTAGAGCATGATCCGCTCAGGCTGGACCAGCCTGAGCGGCAAATCATGCTCTATCTGGTTGAATCTAGAGCAAAATACGCCGATCGAGTGGGCTCACCTGATCGGCTTCTGCTCTAGCCAGTCACGCGGCCTTCAGCACCTCGTCCACCTCGCCCGCCAGGTCGATCCGGACGAGGCCGGACAGCAGCCGCGGGAGGTCGCGGCGGTCCACCAGCCCGGCGAGAGAGCGCACGCTCTTGCCGAGTCCCAGCTTCTCCGCCCCTTCCATCGCCTTGGCGTCGGCGAAGGGATAAAGTTCGTCCCAGACCAGCTGGGCCTCGCGGAAGAAGATGTCGGCGCCGACCTCGCCGATCCCCTTGAACTCCTTGAGCCGCTTGCGTTCCCCGGCCGGATCACGGTCAGCCTCGTCACGCAGCCGGCGCAGGTCGCCCTTGTAGCGGTCGAGAAGGAGCTCCGTGGTATCGGCGATGTAGCGGGCGGTGCTCTCGTCGTAGCGGGCGTAACCGTTGCGGTTGAGAACCTTCACCCGCTCCTCCCAGCTGGTGCCCGCCATCTTCTTCGGCGTACGCCAGCCCTGCTCGAACAGCGCCCGCGCCGCCTTCTGCGCCTGATCGGCGGAAATCCTTGCGCTGAACAGCAGCGAGACCAGCAGCCACTGATAGAGCGGCGCCGGGGTATTCCTCGCCACCCTGATGCCCAGTTCCTGGGCATGGCTCCGGGGATGCCGCTTCAGCACGGCGGCGGCGATGTCGCGCTTGCTGCTCATGGTCCGCTCCATGGTCCGACGTTGCGGGTGCAACGGCCGGCGGCCCGGTCTGTTCCGCCCAGGCTCACGCCTGCTCCTCGGCCGCGGCCGTACCGTCGGCCTCGCGGCCGGCAGGAGCGGCGTCCTCGCCCTCGGCGGCGGTGTCCGGGTCCGCCCCCAGGTCCACGTCCTGCGCGGCCAGCGCCATGGCGACGATCTGGAGCCGCGGCAGCAGCGCGCCCAGGTCGCCGCCGAACAGGTCGTAGAAGTGCCCCGCATGGATGCCGATGGGCATGAACACGAAGGACGCGTCCTCGGACTCCGCCACCATGGCGTCGGCGTCGGCGTTCTCGACCACCACGGGTTCGGCCCGGATCCGCACCTCCTCGAGGAACGTGCGGATGGTGTCCAGCCGCGCCTCCACGTCCTCGCCTTCCTCGCGCGGCGCGAGGATGCGGACCGTCGCGGCGCCCCACTCCTCGTGCCGGGTCATCAGATGGGCCAGCAGCAGCATGAACTCGCCGGTGCGGTTCTCCCGCCACCACACGTCGATGCGGCGCCGGCGCGACGGATTACGCGACAGTTCGGCCCATTCCGCCGCGTCGGCGTCGAGCACCAGCAGGTTGCGACCCAGCCGGAAGGCGGTGCGCAGGTTGCCGCCGTAGCGCCCGACCGCGGCGTGGCCGAAGACGGCCGGGCTGCCCTTGATCCAGTTGGCGAGGACGGTGTTGACCTGGACCGGTCCGATGCCCGCGCTCTGGATGACCGTCGCCACCGCCGCATCCAGCTCGGGCGCCGTGACCACCAGCGGAAAGGCCCTGGAGCCCGCCGCGGCCAGTTCCTCGCCGAGCGCGGACAGGGTCTCCTCGCGGCGCTCCAGCATGCCCGGGCCGCTGCCCTCGACGATCTGCACCGCCGTGGTCAGTCCGGTGTCGCCGGCGACCCATTCGGCGAAGCGCAGCAGCCGAGCGCGACGCCGCGAATCCGCCGAGAACAGCAGGAACTGGGGCCGCCAGTCGCGCGGGTGAGACGCCTCGCGCGCCGCCGCCAGCAGGTGCGAACGCGCCCGCCGCAGGTGGTGCGACCGCCGGCTGTCGGACCAGCCCACCGCCGGCGACTTCACCATTATGTAGCGGTAGATGCCGTAGACGACCGCCAGCGCTACCAGCCCGGCCGCCACGTCGATCGCCAGGACCGCGCCCAGGCAGGCCAGCCCGCCCGCCAGGCTCAGCCGGCGGTGGTAGAAGCGGAAGGTCGGGCGGAACGACGGGCTGTTGGTGCTGGCCTCGTAGTAGGTGGCGTAGTTCAGCAGGCCGTAGGAGACCAGGAAGAACATGGAGACCACGGAGGCGATGAGGTTGAGGTTGCCCACCGCCACCACGCCCAGGGCGATGGCCCCCGAGAGCAGCACGCCGCGCCGGGGATTGTTGGCCGGGCCCGCGCCCTGCGCGAACGGCGCGAGCGGCGGGAACACGTCGTCCGATGCCAGCGCCTGCAGGATGCGCGGTGCGCCCAGGAAGGATGCCAGCGCCGAGGACAGGGTTGCCGCGACGACGCCGGCGTCAATCAGCGGCGCGAAGGCGGCGATCCGGTTCATGGCCGCGTTGTCCACGCTGAGGAAAGAGAGCGGCATGCTGCCGGCGAGCAGCACCGCCACCCCGAGATAAACCGCGACGGACAGCCCCACCGCCAGGAACGTGCCCCGCGGGATGCCGCGTCCCGGATCCTCCAGGTCACCGGACATGCTGATGCCCTGGGTGAAGCCGGTGACGGCGGGAAAGAAGATGGCGAAGGCGGCCCAGAAGGCGAGCGCGCCGTCCGGCGGGCCCCAGTTGGCGGCGGCGGTCTGCACGTCGAAAAGGCCTGCCGCGCCCACACCGAAGGAGACCAGCGCGGCGAAGATCAGCGCCATCACCACGTACTGGAAGCGCGACGCCCAGTCCGCCCCCGCCCAGGCCAGCGCGAACAGGCCGAGGACGGCCGCCGCGGCGATCCACTGGGACAGATGCCCGGGTCCGGCGCCGGCAAGCCCCGACACCGCTTCGCCGAAGCCGACGGCATAGAAGCCCACGGAAACCGACTGGGCGAGGAACAGCACGATGCCGATGGCACCGCCGAAGCCCACGCCCAGGGTGCGGGAGATCAGGTAGTAGTCGCCGCCGCCCTTGACCTTGAGGTTGGTGGCGACGGCCGCCACCGAGAAGCTGGTGAGCACCGAGATGGCGTTGGCCAGCAGGATGATCAGCAGCGCCGAAGACAGGCCGGTGCCGCCCACCACGAAGCCGAGCCGCAGGAAGAGGATGATGCCGAGGATGGTGAGGATGCTCGGCGTGAAGACACCGGCGAAGGTGCCGAGCTTGGCGTGATGTCCTCCGCTCTCCGCGGCCGCGTCCATGTCCGCTCCCGTTGCCGGCGTTTCCGCGCCTCCGGCCAAGACGCTAGCACGCTCCGCCCGCCGGCTCCAAAAGGGCTTGGCCTGCTGGTACTTGCGTCAAGCCGCGTCGGCTCCGCACAGGGGCCTGACCACTCCGGGACCTGCCGCCAACAGTCGCTCCGGGCGCATCCCATTGCCTTCGACATAAGGCGGGTGCGGCGGATTTTCCCGATGATGGGTCGCGCGCCGTTGCTGGTGCGTAACGGCGCGCACTGGGAGGTGACCTGCAGCGTCGACGACGCAATGGTCCCGGTGCCGCAATGGGCATCGGAGCGCGGTCGAACGGGCGGTGCCGCGACGGCCGTCGCTTTCACTGAGAACCCCGGTGATCCGCTCTACGGGGACTTCTTCGCCCGCCACCGCGACACGCTGAAAGGCAACCGCCGGCTCGCCATGGTCTACCGGCGGCTCGAGCGCTTCGGCGACCGGACACGCCTCGACATGAGCCGCCACGCGGACCGGCTGAAAGCGTCGCTGGAGCGGCTCTGAACGGCCGCCGCCTAAAGATGCACGCGTGATTTTTGTTGGTCGCGCGGCGCGTACCGGGCATTCTCCTCGACGAACCAATGGGAGGACACGACATGAGCCGGATTCTCGGGCCGATCATCCAGGAGGGCTACGTGGTGCCCGACGTGCGCGCGGCGCTGCCCTACTTCACCTCGATCGGCGTCGGGCCGTTCTTCATCCGCGACCGGTTCGACGTGGTGGGCGGCAACTGCACCTACCGAGGCGAGGAGTACACCTTCAACATCACCGCCGCCTTCACCTATTCGGGCGAGCACCAGTTCGAGCTGATCTGCCACCACAACGAGGGCCCGTCGGTCTACAAGGACTTCCTGAAAGACCATCCGCAGGGTGGCCTGCAGCACGTGGCCGTGTGGGTCGACAACATCGACGACGAACTGGCCCGGCTCAAGCGGCTGGGCGAGGACTTCGAGGTCCTGCAGCGCTTCAACCAGCTGGACTGCTACATCAAGAAGCCGGGCAACCCCTGGCCGATCATCCAGCTGATGAGCACGGTGGAGCGCCACCGGCGGATGTTCACCATGGTGAAGTACTACACCGACCGTTACGACGGCACGCGGCCGGTGCGCTTCATCGACGAGGAGCTGAAGATCTTCTACGGCCCGGGCGGCCCCGGCGAGGGCATGGACACGTGGGAGGTGACCCGCGTGCCCGGCCGCGAGCGGGTGGCCCAGGCCTGAGCCCGGGCCGCGCCTCTTGCCGGCTCAGGGGGTGAAGAAGTCGGCCCGCGCCTTGCCGGTCTCGTCGTAGACCGGCTCGGACTTGTCCACCCGGTACTTCTTGACGGCGGCGCTCTTCAGGCCGCTCTTGCCCAGGTGGTCGCGCATGTCGGCGTACCAGTGGTCGTCCAGATGGGCGGCCAGATCCTCCTGGGCGTCCCATTCCTCGAACACGTAGACGCGCCCGGGGTTGAGCGGGTCGGTGGTCCACGCATAGTGCACGCAGCCCTTCTCCGTGTAGGCGCCCTCGATGTGCTGGCGGGCGCTCTGGATCATCTCCTCGGTGGTGCCCGGCTCGAATTCCAGAATGCCGGCGACGATGACGGTCATGGTCCTCTCCCTGATCCGAATTGACCGTTGCCATGTACCATGCTGAGCAGGCCGCGCAACGCCCCATGTGGGCACGCGGGCCCTGCGCAGGCGCACGGCACGGGAAAGGCACGGCAGATGACACGCAAGGCGGCGCTCGCGGGATTCTTCGCGCTGACGGTGGGCGGCGGCCTCGTGATCGGCGTGCTCACGGCGCCCGGCGCCTGGTATGCCGGCTTGGCCAAGCCCGCCTTCAACCCGCCGCCCTGGGTGTTCGCCCCGGTCTGGACGGTGCTCTACGTGCTGATCGGCGCCGCGGGCTGGCGCCTGTGGCGCGCCGCTCCGGGGAGCGTGGCCATGGCCCTGTGGTGGGGCCAGCTCGCGCTCAACTTCCTCTGGTCGCCGGTGTTCTTCGCGGCCCACCGCATCGGCCTGGCGCTCGTCGTGATCGTACTGCTGCTGGCGGCGACCCTGGGCGTCATCGCCGCGGCATGGCGCCGCGACAGGCCGGCGGCCCTGCTGTTCGCCCCCTACGCCCTGTGGGTCGTCTTCGCCACGCTGCTGAACGCCGCCCTCTGGCGCCTGAACTAGACGGTTCCCCTCCTCTGGCCGGCCGTCTCCGGGCTGGCTTCGGCGTTGGTCAGTCCGACCACCTCGGACAGGGCCGGGCCGATCTCGTCGTTGATCACCAGGTCGGCCAGCCCGTCCAGGTCGGTGGGATCGCGGTTAAGGATCACCAGCCCGGCGCCGGCCTCCCGCGCCATCATCGGGAAGCCCGCCGCCGGATAGACCACCAGCGACGAGCCAACGGACAGGAACAGGTCGCAGTCCAGCGTCGCGTCGCGGGCGCGGATCATCTCGTCCTCAGGCATGGCCTGGCCGAACGAGATGGTCGCGGTCTTCACCACGCCGCCGCAGCCGCAGGACGGATAGTCGCCGCGCTCCAGATAGGCCCGGCGCAGCGGCTCGATCTCGTAGCGGGTCCGGCACATCAGGCAGACCGCGTAGCTGGCATTGCCGTGCAGCTCGATGATCCTGTCGGCCGGAATGCCCGACGCCTGGTGCAGGTTGTCGACGTTCTGGGTGATGACGTGGCTGGCCTTCCCCGAGCGCACCAGCTTGGCGATCGCCATGTGCCCCTTGTTGGGCCGGGCGTTCTCGAAGGTGCCGTCGGAGTCGAACTTGCGCCGCCAGACCTCCTCGCGCACCTCGGGCGAGCGCATGTAGTCCTGGAACTGGATCGGCTTGTTCTTCGTCCAGTAGCCGCCCGGGCTGCGGAAGTCCGGGATGCCCGATTCCGTGCTCACCCCGGCGCCGGTGAAGACCACGACGCACCGCGCCTCCCCGATCATCCGCCGCAATGCCGCGCGCTTGTCCATGAAACCGTTCTCCGCCTGATCACCGTCACCATAGCATTCGCCACCCCGCGAACAACCGCCGCCGGGCCCAACGCGGCGGGCGCGAAGACCTCAGTGCAGCGCCTGTCGCGTCTTCCGCCAGACCAGCACCAGGCCGCCCAGCGTCAGCGCCGTGAACACGGCACCGGCGAGGAACGTCGTCCGCGCGCCGTACAGGTCCCACAGCATTCCGGCCAGCACGCTGGCGGCCAGGATGGCGACGCCCCCCACCAGGCTGTAGATGCCGAACGCCGTTCCCCTCAGCTCCGCCGGCGCGGCGTCGGCAATCAACGAGGCGAAGAGGCCCTGCGTCAATCCCATGTGCAGGCCCCAGAGCGCGACGCCGACAAGGACCGCCGCGGTGCCGCCGGCGAACGCCAGCAGCATGTCCGCCGCGATCAGCACCACCACGCCGGCCAAGACCACGCCGTGCCTCCCCACCCGGTCGGACAGCGCGCCGGCCGGATAGGCGGCCAGGGCGTAGACGACGTTCATCACCACCAGCACAAGCGGCACCAGCGCCACCGGCAACCCCAGGCCCTGCGCGCGCAGCACCAGGAACGCCTCGCTGAAGCGTGCCAGCGCAAACAGCGCCGATACCGAGGATACCGCCCAGAAAGCGCCGGGCAGACGCCGTGCGTCAGCCAGCCTCAGGGGCACCCGGGCGGCGGCATTGCCCCTGCGCGGCCCGGGCTCCTTCACGACGACGGCGATGAGCGCGAACGAGACCATCGCCGGAAGCACCGCCACCCAGAACACGACCCTGAAACTGTTCGCGGTCAGCAGCATCAGGCCGACGGCCAGCAGCGGGCCGAGCGCCGCGCCCACCGTATCGAGCGACTGGCGCAGCCCGAAGCTGGCGCCCCTGAGCTCCGGCGGCGCGAGATCGGCCACCAGGGCGTCCCGCGGCGCGCCCCTGATGCCCTTGCCGACCCGGTCGAGAAAGCGCGCCCCGACGAACCAGCCGACCGTGGTCGCCAGGGCGAAGACCGGCTTGGTGAACGCCGCCAGGCCGTAACCGGCGGCGGCCAGCAGCTTCCGTCGCCCCAGCCAGTCGGACAGCGCCCCGGAAAACAGGCGGGTGACCATGACCGCCGCCTCGGCGATGCCCTCGATGAGCCCCACGGTCGTCATCGACATGCCCAGCACCGCGACGAGATAGACGGGCAGCAGCGCGTGGATCATCTCCGAGGAGACGTCCATGAACAGGCTGACGAACCCCAGCGCCCAGATGCCGCGCGGCAATCCGCGATAGGATCGAGCTGGTGATGCCATGGCGGTCCGCCCTCGCTTCCTGGAATGCCCGAACATAGATCGGTGTGACGACATAGGCGAAGTCCGGCGGCACGTGGCGACGCGACTGCGGCCGGTCGACCGGCCTTCTTCCGCACGCGCACACCAGCAGCCCTTGCACCGAGGTTGGAGCAGATCACCGGCATTGGCGATCGCGAAGGGGCGAGGATCTACATAATGTTCTCTGATCGGGACACGGTTGCCCAATGCTGGAGCGAGGTCTAATTATGTGTTTCAAACAGCAAGGGAGATCGCGGCGTGCCCAGGGCGCTAACCGAGGCTGAGATCGAAGCCTTCCGGGACAGGCTTTGCGCCGCGGCCACCCGACGATTCGCCGAACTGGGCTATGAAGGTGTCAGCATGCGGGGTCTCGCGGCCGACGTCGGCTGCAGCCCCATGACGCCGTACACCTACTTCAAGGACAAGGAAGACATTTTCGCGGCAGTGCGCGCCGCCGCGTTCAAACGCCTTGCCGACCTTCTCGAGGATCTGGCGGCGCAGCATTCGGACCCGCTGGAGCGAGGCCGGGTGATGGGAGATGCCTATCTCGATTTCGCGCTGTCGGAGCACGATTGCTACAAGATCATGTTCGAGTTGACCCAGCCCGACGAACAGGCCTATCCCGACCTCGTCGCGCAGGTCGCCCGCTGCCGCCGCCTCATGATCCAGCCCACCAGAACCCTGGTGAGGGAGGGCATTCTATCGGGGGAGCCGGAGGCGGTCTGGCAGATGTTCTGGGCCGGCGTGCACGGCGTCATCGTGCTTCACCTGACCGGCAAGCTCCTGCCCGGCACGGGTATTCACGATCTCTATGCCGAGGTGCTGGGCGCGCTGATGCGCGGCGTGCGGGGTCCGAACTTTCACCAAATAGAACATACCCTGTTCGCCGCCCCGGCGATGGCCGGCGAAGCCGAATCCTAGCGATCGGCGGTTCCCCGGCGCCGTGGTTGGTGACCACGACCGCTGACGATGAAGCTGGCCGCCCGTGAGCGGCCAGCTTTTCGACTCGCCAATGACTAGAACGTGGCGCCGATCTGCACGCCCCAGCTCCTCGGCTGTGTGATGGTGCTCGAGGCGAACAGGGTCGCGATGTAGGCCGGGGTCTCGGTGACGTGGTTGGTCAGGTTCCGGCCGAACACCGTCACCTTGTAGTTGCTCCACTCGTAGCTGAGCGACGCCGAAAGATCGACGTGCGCCTTCATGAATGTATAGGACTCGTTGTAGAGGCCCGCCCCGGTCGATCCATACTGGTCGCTCACCCAGTCGATCCTGCTGCTGAGGCTGAGCTCGCCCGGTCCCACCGGCACGGTGTAGGTGGCCTGACCGCCCGCCGTCCACTTCGGCGCGTTGCGCGGGATGAGGAAGGTGGCTTGCTGCACCACCGGCACGTTGGCGTTGACCGCGTTCGGATAGCCGATGAGCAGGCTGGTGTACTTCGCGTCGAGGTAGCCAGCAGAGGCCGAGATGTTGAGTTCCTCGGTCACCACCCATTGCAGTTCCGCTTCCAGGCCCTGGTAGCGCAGGCCGCCGACGTTGGTGAACAGCGTGACGACCGTGTTGGTCGAGGGATCGAGGGCGATGGCCGATTCCTGCTTGTTCTTGAAGTCGTTCCGGAACGCGTCGATGTTCAACTGCACGCGGTTGTCGAAGAACTGGCCCTTCATGCCGACTTCATAGGCCTTGGACTTCTCCGGCTGGTAGACCCGGTTGAAGTCGCTGACGTTCTGGTTGACGCCGAAGTAGCCGCCCGAGTGCCAGCCTTCGGAGAACGACACGTAGAACATGACGTCCGGGGTCATCTGGTACGACAGCGCGGCGGTCGGCGTGAGCTGCCGCCAGCTGTCCTTCAACAGGCCGGTCGAGCCCGGGAAGTCGAACACGTCGTTGCGGGCGAGCGGTGCCAGGTACGACTGGTAGCCGGTGAACGCCTTCCGCTCATACGTCCAGCGCAGACCGGCGGTGAGCGTGAACTGGGGATAGAACTCCCAATCCGCATGTGCGAAGAACGCCACCGACTTGGTGCCCTGGGTCTCGTACAGCTTCTGCACCACGCCCGGGCCATAGGGAGTGGTCACGTCCGGATCGCATGCCACCTGCCCGAACACGGCCTGCAGGGCGGGCGTGGTGCGCGGCGCCAGGCAGGCGGCGATGGGGCTGGAGAACCCGGTCTTGGTGGCGAGCGAGGGATCGACCCAGGTATCCGTCGAAAGCTGGTAGCCGCTCAGCGCCGAGACGGTGTTCCAGAAGTCGCCGCCCGTCGACCAGCCGCGGCTGAAATAGCTGTCCCAGTAGTAGCCGCCGGTCACCAGCGAGATCTTGCCGAGCGAGGTATCCCAGTCTCCCTCCAGCCGCAGTTCCTCGCTGAACTGCCGGTAGTGGGCATTGGTGGTGATGGTGATGAAATTGGCGCTCGATCCGTCGAAGTCGTAGGATGTCTGCTCGTGCTGGCGCCGGTACCCCGTCACCGACACCAGTTTCAGGCTATCGCTGACGTCCGCGGTCATGTTGAGGGTGTAGGCGTCGGTGATCACCTTGCCCGGATTGGGCAGGTTGCCGCTGATCGTTTTCGGGATGGCGAGCGACGTGCGGCAGGGCACGTTCTCGCCGCCGAACAGTCCCGGCAGGAAGCAGTCGACGAAGCCGCCGCTGGCGTCGATGTCGTTGATGTTGGTCGGCTTCGGCAGCACACCCGGGGCGAAGTTGTAGTTGCCCAGATAGGCGCCGCCCTGGCTCCGGTCGTCGAACCGCTCGACCGTCAGCACCGCCTTCAGCCAGTCGGTGGGCGTGAACTTGAGCGCGATGCCGTAGTTCTTGTAGTCGCGCTGCGGCTGGGTCGTGTTCAGATAGGTGTTCTTCAGGTAGCCGTCGCGGTTGATAATGATGGCATAGGCCTTGGCGGCCAGCTTGCCCTCGACGATCGGAATGTTGAACACGCCGCGGAATTCCTGGTCGTTCCAGCTTCCCGTGGTGTACTGGACCTTGGCGCCCCACTCGCCGGTGGGCTCGGTCCGGAACACGTTGATCGCGCCGCCGACCGTGTTGCGCCCGAACAGCGTGCCCTGCGGGCCGCGCAGGATTTCGATCCGTTCGACGTCGAAGTTCTCGATCACCTGGCCCGGCAGCGAGCCCAGGTAGATGCCGTCGATCAGCACGCCGATCGGCGAGTCGATCGAGTTGTCGTCGGTGCGCGACGGGCTGATGCCGCGGATGGTGATGCTGGCGGCGTTGGCGCGCTGCGGATTCTCGTCGATCCGCACGTTCGGCGTGAACGCGACCAGGTCGCGGATGTCGCGCACGTCGGCAATCTTGAGTTGGGTGGAGATGGCCGTCATGGCGATCGGCACGGTCTGTTCCGACTCCTCGCGCTTGCGCGCGGTGACAGTGACCTGCTCCACCTTGAGCACAGGTCTGGGCGCGGGCTCCGCCAGGACCGGACCGTGCAACAGCACGGCGACAGGCGCCGCGAGCACGACCGCCTGCACCACGCGCACGAGTCCGGCTTGCATGTAACGCTTCAAGGTCATCGATTTTCCTCCCCAGGTTCGGCCGACCAACGGAGGCCTTCTTGCGGGTTGCCCATTCCCATGGGGCCCTCGAGCTGCGCGTTTGCCGACCAAGCGGATCAAGGTAACTCGATACGCACGCGCCCATCAATTGATATTTTTTACGGTGTATATGATAAATGAACGACAGGGCTCCTGAAGCCCGGTCGGGTTCCGGTTCGCGTGCCCGTGTCCGGATCACGGCCCCTGACGGGCGCGGTCGGATTGCCGGCGTTCGATCAGTTCTCTACTGTCTGGCAAAGACTTAGCGGGGGGATGCCCATGAGACGACGCTCAGCACGCCTTTGGTCGGTGGCTTTCACCGCCCTTGCGCTCGCCGCGGGACCGGCGGCCGCCGCGCAGGTCTGCGCGTCCGACAATGGCGGCATCACGCTGCCTCCGGGTTTCTGCGCCACGGTGTTCGCCGACGGCCTCGGGCATGTCCGGCATCTCGCGGTCGCCCGGAACGGGGTGGTCTACGCCAACAGCTGGAGCGGTGCGTACTACGGCAGGATCCAGCCCAAGGAGGGCGGCTTCCTGATCGCGCTGCAGGACACCGACGGCGACGGCAGGGCCGATCGGGTCAAGCGCTTCGGTGCCAGCGTCACGGCCGGCGCGGCTGGCGGCACCGGTGTCGCCGTCTATGACGGCGCGGTCTATGCCGAGGAGAAAGACAAGATCCTGCGCTACAAACTGCCGGCCTCCGGGATTGCGCCGACCGGCGCGCCCGAGGTCGTGCTGTCCGGCTTGCCGCTCACCGGCGACCACCCGATGCACTCCATCGTCATCGATTCCAAGGGTGCGCTCTATGTGGACCTGGGCTCGGCGACCAACGCCTGCCAGGCGAAGAACCGCATCGCCGGCGAGCCCGGACAGGTCCCGTGCACCGAGCTCGAGACCCGCGGCGGCATCTGGCGGTATGACGCCGACAAGACCGGCCAGCGGTTTTCACCGGCCGAACGCTTCGCGACCGGCATCCGCAACGGCGAGGGACTGGCGGCCGACGGGACGGGCGTCTACGCCACGCAGCACGGCCGCGACCAGCTGTTCGAGAACTGGCCGAAGCTCTACAGCCAGCAGCAGGGCGCCGACCTGCCGGCCGAGGAGCTGCTGAGGCTGCGGCAGGGCGCCGATTTCGGCTGGCCCATGTGCTACTACGACGGCGCCCAGGGGAAGCTCGTGCTGGCCCCGGAATATGGCGGCGATGGCAAGGCGGTCGGCATCTGCGCCGGCAAGCGTCCGCCGGTCGCCGCGTTCCCGGCGCACTGGGCGCCCAACGCGCTGGCGCTCTATCATGGCAAGCAGTTCCCCTCGGCCTATGCAGGCGGCGCGTTCATCGCCTTCCACGGGTCGTGGAACCGGGCGCCCAGTCCGCAGGGCGGCTACAACGTGGTGTTCCAGCCGCTGGCGAACGGCAAGGCAGCCGGGCCCTACGTGGTGTTCGCCGACGGCTTCGCGGGCGCCTACAAGAATCCGGGACAGGCGGCGCACCGCCCCGCCGGCCTCGCGGTCGGCCCCGACGGCGCGCTCTTCGTCAGCGACGATATGGGCGGCCGCATCTGGCGGATCACCTACCATGGAGACGCCGGAGCGGCGGTGCAGCCGGCGCCCGCGCCCAAGGCGGTGGCCCCCGAAGCCGTCGACACCTCGAGGCTGCCGGTGCCACCGGGCATGACGGCCGCCCAGGTCGCCGCCGGCGAGAAGCTGTTTCGCGGGCAGACCTGCGGCGCATGCCACGGATCGAACGCCAAGGGCACGCCGTTCGGTCCCGACCTCACGACCGGCAGGTGGCTGTGGGGCGACGGCAGCATGGCTTCCATCACCGGGGTGATCACGGACGGCGTCGCCAAGCCGAAGGAGTACGCCGGCGCCATGCCGCCGATGGGCGGCGTCGCGCTGACGCCCGCTCAGCTCAAGGCGGTGGCGGCCTATGTCTGGGCGGTCGGCCACGCGGGCCCGGGCAGGCCGTAGGGCCTGCTTCGGGCCGCCCGCGCGCCGTCTGGTCGGGCAAGCAGCGGTCCCGCCGCGCGAGGGAGTCCAGTCCCGGTCAGCGAACGACCGAGGCCGGAATCCAGCTGCCGTGAAACCCGCTCGGGACCCGCGGCAGATCGACGGCGGCCACCGGCTCATCGTCCATCGAGGCCGCGTCCATGATCACCAGCTGGCTGCTGTCGGTGTTCGCGTCGTAGACGTAGGTCATCAGGTAGCCGTCGTCCTCGCTCTTCGGATCGGCCGACGGCGCGAAAACGGCTTCCCCGCCGTGGCGGCCGGGGCCGAAGTCGATGTCCTGGTGCGTGCCCGCTTCCCGGTCGTACTTGCGGATGCCGCCCGAGCTGCTCGCGGGATCGCTGGCAAGCCCCGCGTCCAAGCCTCGCATCATGTAGCCGTAGCGGTGCCTGAGGCCGACGACGCTGTCGGCGACGCGGGGAAACTCGGCAGGGCGGTCGTCCACCTGCTGCTCGCGCACGGTGCCGGCGGCGGTATCGATCGTCCAGCGCCAGAGCACGGGATCGGGGAAGTCCATGGTCGACTCGCGCCAGATATAAGGGAAGCGGGCGACGTCGAGCACGATCGTGTCGCCGTCCTCGTAGGCGTTCATCGGGTGGAAGACGTAGCAGGGGTTGATGTCGTACCAGACGACATCGGCATCCGTGCCATGGCGGGGCATGACCCCGAGACGTGCCGGATAGGCGTCGTCCCACTTGATGGGCATCTCGCCCTTCATCGCCGCCTGCAGGTTGAAGACGGCGGGCAGGTCCATGAAGATGACGTAGTGCTCGGTGATGTTGAAATCGTGCATCATCGTCGGCCCGCCCACGGTGATGTTTTCCGTCTGCACCAGCGTTCCATCCGCGGAGACGCGCAGGTAGCGCAGATAGGGCGGGAACGCGGCGTAGCCGAAGGCCAGCAGCTCGCCCGTCACCGGGCAGATTTTCGGATGCGCCGTGAACGAGCCCTTCAGAACGCCGCCGAAGTCGGTCGGGCCGACCGTATTCAGGTCGCCGTCCAGCACATAGGGGAAGTGGCCTTCCTCGAGCGCCAGGATATTGCCCGCGTGACCGATCACGTGGGTGTTCGCCTTCGATGCGGTCATGTCCATCATCACCGACGGATCGAAGATGTTCAGCGCCGGGTTGCGGATGAACGGGGTCTGGACGTAGCGGTTGCGGTACCACTGCGCCTTGCCGTCCCGCAGCCGGACGCCGTGCATCATGCCGTCCCCCAGGAACGGGTGGGAACTGGTGCCGCTGAGCGGATTGGCGCCGGCGCGCACATAGCGGCCGTCCAGCTCGCCGGGAATGGCTCCCCTCACCTTCAGGTCGGTGAGGGTCTGTTCTTCGGTGACCGGTCGGCCATTGCCGCGATGGTGGGCCGGGGTCGTATCGTCCAGTACGGCTGACATGATCTGTGCTCCATGATTGCGGTGGCGAAATTGTCGAGGAGCGGGCGCCGGAATTCAACTACAAATTTTACATCGTAAAAAGTGTGTGGTGGCGGGCCAGGGCGTCTACCCCTAATATGGAGGCCACGAATGAGCGTACGGCACGAGATCGGACAAGGGAGCACCTGCATGAAAGTCGATCCCACCAGGACATGGGCGGCGGTCGAAGCCGCCTACGAGGCGGCGACGAATCCGCGCCACAAGAAGCTGCTGAAGGAAGTCCGCGACCACATGAAGACCGAGGTCTGCGGCGAGATCGACGCGCTGATGGCGACGTTGACCGCCGAACCCCAATACCACATCTGGGGCCAGGGCCCGGACCGGGGGCCCAAGGGCCGCGAGGCGGTGCTCGCCTTCTACACGACCCTGATCGGCTCCGGCGGCAACCTGTTCGAATTCAACGTCGAGAAGATCATCGTCGACGACGACGCGGTGGTGACGGAGGGCACGCTTCGCAACACTCATGCGGGCAGCGTCCTCCTGGCGGCGGGCGTGCGCGAGGTGAACGGCGAACCGGTCGACGCTGGCGCGACCTACGTGTCGAGCGCCCAGCTGCTGACCGTCTGGCCGGCCGATCCGGACGGCAAGCTGATCGGCGAGGACATCTATTTCGGGACCAATCCGTTCGACCGGCTGGATAGGCTGGCCCCCGCCGACGCGCCGCAGGCCGTCTCCTTCGCCAGCGTCTCCTGATCAGCCCGCCGCGCCGACGATGGTCCTGCGCGCCGTCGCCTCGCCGCCGGCCTGGATCCGGCCGGCCAGCGCCGCCAGGGCCTCGGCATCCTCCTCGGTCTCGACGGCGATGGAGAATTCGATGCGGGTGACCGTGTCCGCCCAGCGGGCGGTCAGCTTCTCGCCGATCTCGTCATGGGTGCCGATCACCGCGAAGGCGTCGAGCACGTCGTCCGGGATCAGGGCCGGCAGTTTCTCCCAGTCCTGCCGCTTCGAGAGCTCCTTCGCCATCTCCGCGAGCCGGCGCAGACCGAGATGATCGAACGCATCGGCGTAGGCCGGCGTCGAGGCATAGAAGGCGATCCGCGCCCGTGCATCGCGAATCTTGGCCGCCAGTTCCGCTTCGGTTCGCGCCGAGGCGACCAGCGGCTTCATGCACAGCTCGAAGTCGGCCAGGGACCGGCCGGACCTCTCGGCTCCCTCGCGGACGGCGGGCAGCATGACGTCCCGGATATAGGACGGCGTGCAGACCGGGTGCGGGCGCAGGCCGTCGGCCACCTCGCCGGCAACCCGGCTCATCACCGGCTTCACCGCAGCCAGGTGGACCGGGATGTCGGGATGGTCGATGGGGCCGGGGTCGAACAGCGGCACCATCAGATTGAGCGCATAGTGCTCACCCTCGAAGGCCAGCGGGGCGCCGGTCTGCCACGACCGCCAGACCGCC
Organism: Alphaproteobacteria bacterium; assembly: GCA_016124315.1. GTDB lineage: Bacteria > Pseudomonadota > Alphaproteobacteria > SMXS01 > SMXS01 > RI-34. Next base: position 3,768 of record WGNW01000024.1, on the reverse strand, counting down.
CTGACGGCCTGGACGTATTCCCGCATCCAGGGCCCAGGAGCCGACCATTGCATGCCGTAGCGGCGGACGATGTGGCCGCGCACCTGGCTGCCCAGGCCCAGGGTAAAGCGTCCCTTCGACAGCTTCTGCAGCGTCCACGCGCTGAGCGCGGTGACCGTGGGGCTGCGCGGAAACGCGATGGCGACGCCGGTGCCCAGCTTCAGCCGCCCGGTCGCCTGGGCGGCCAGCGCCATCACGACGAAGGGATCGTCCTTGGTCTCCTCGGTGATCAGGCTGTCGTAACCGATGCGCTCCAGCAGCCTGGCACCGTCCGCGACGGCCGCGACGTCGAGCGGTGTCTCCGACGCCCGCAGGCCGGGGTCGACCTTGCCCAGCGGCAGCAGGGTTTCAAGCTTCATCGGCGGACCTGCCGATGCCATCCCGGAATGCGACACGCTCGGTCGGACTGACGCGGGCGATCATGATGGCTCACCGCGACACGCATTCCTCGACCACATAGGTTCTGATCTTCGCGGTATCGACGAACGTCGCCAGGTCGTCGGCGATCCACTTGCTGACGGCCGGGTCGGCGACGGCCTTGCGCTCCGCGGCGTACTCCGCCTCATTGGCGAACGTCATCTCGGTCACCACGTCGAAGCCCATCGGTGACGGCGCGGGTCTCAGTGGGTCGCCGATATAGTTGCGGCGGTAATCGGCGCGGGCAAGAGCCGGGATCCGCTTGAGGGCGCCGGGGACATGCACCGTTTCGTAATGCCGCTTGAAGGCCTCCGGCGACATGCCGGGCTTGCGGGCCAGGAAGGTTATCGTCTTGATCTTCGGGGCCGATCCCACGGCGCCGCAAGCGACGCCAGGCGATGCCTCCTTCGCCGCAACGCCGGCGTTCGCCGCGACTGCCGCCATGACCGCGCACAAGGCGCCAGCGATAAGTCTCCTCACGTTTCCCTCCGTTTCGGATCCGTCGACGCCGCTCGTCTCGACCAGGCCAGGCGCCCCGCTATTCCGGTTGTTTCAGGGGCAGGAAGGCGAACTCGTGAACCTGGTCGTCGAGCCAGGTGTTGAGGTGTCCCTTGCCAGTTGTGTCCTCGACGAGGAACAGCTGTCCCGGGCCAACGCGACGTTTCGTGCCGTCGCTGACCTGGATTTCCGCTTCCCCCGAGAGGTTGATCGCCAGCTGGCGCAGCGGCGCCACATGCCAGTCGGCGCTGCCGCCCGGAGCGATCTCGCGGAAGACGACGCCTTTCACCTCCCACGTTGGGGATGCCCGATGTCCGCGGCCGTCGTCCCGCAACTCGATTTCGACGTCGTCGATGTGCGACTCGCCGTCGGCGTCGTTGTAGACCCGGATCAGCTTCATGACTTCTCCCTCCCCAATACCGTCGGCCGGGACCGTCGCCGGAGTGGAGGCCGGCCAGCGCGACCCCTGAAGCTACGCCAGCCTCCCGCTCGAAGTCGATGGCCGGGATCGAGATACCGGTGTGGGAAGGTCAGGCGCACCCCCAAACCGAGCAGCATCCACGGGAGTATGTCACCTCGGATCGAGGGCTGTTCAGGGAAGCAGGCCGCCAGCGCCGCCGTAACCGCCGCACGCTTCCAAACGCAAAAACGCCCTAGCCCTGGGAGGGCTAAGGCGTTGTTTTGTTGGTTGCGGGGGCACGCCCTGGCTTTCACTTGCTGTGGTCCGCGAAGAGGTTAGGGCCAGGTAGCCGGCACCGCACGCCAGACAGTTAGATCCTCTCACCGCCTACACCGAGCGCACCTACCGTTGGCCCAAGGCCCATCCTGAACTAACATTGATACAGGACTACCCTTCAGGGACAGGCCAATACACGTGCTGTGAGATGGCAAAAGTGGTTCACGCCGCTGGTGTCGTTGGCTCCGGTTGGCAGGCGGCAAGAAACGACAAGGAGGGGCGGATGCCATCTGAGAGTGCAGCGATCGAGTTGAGATCGATCAATGGGCTGCTCGTTGATGAAGACGGCTCCCCTGCGCGGTATTGGATCCCCGCCTACCAGCGCGGATATCGCTGGGATCGGCTACAGGTGACCCAACTCCTGAATGACATCTGGGACTTCATCCAAGCCAGCGAGGAGAAACGCCGAACATCTTTTTACTGCCTGCAGCCGCTGGTCGTGCGAAAGCTAGACGATGGTAGATACGAGATCGTGGATGGTCAGCAGCGGTTGACTACCATCTTTATCCTGCTGTCTCACCGCAATGAAATCCTCACACTGCTCGGCAAACACCGCTTCTCCATCGACTACGAGACGCGCGACCGTGCCTTTCTTGATGAGATTGATCTCGACCGATCCAACGAGAACGTAGATTTCTACCACATCTGCCAAGCTTGGCGAGCGATTGAGGAATGGCTTGCCGGCCGCGACCGAATGCATGCGCTAAAGCTGCTGCAGCATCTGCTCAACGATGATGAGGCCGGTCGGAACGTGAAGGTCATCTGGTACGAACTGGCGCCCAATGACGACCCGGTCGCAGCTTTCACCCGGCTGAACATAGGCAAGATACCACTCACCGAGGCCGAACTAGTCCGTGCCTTGTTCCTGCGCCGCGCGGCCCAGGACGATGCCACCGGCAATCTTTCGCTACGAATCGCTTACGAATGGGATCAGATCGAAAAACGGCTGCAGGACAATTCGGTCTGGTACTTCCTGCAGAACGCCGACCTCGATGACGCAAACCGGATCGGCCTTATCTTCCGGCTTGCTGCCAGGATGGAAGGCCATGCGTTGAACGGGGAAGACTACGCGGTGTTTTCCCATTTTTCAGACCTGTTGAGCGCAGAACTGAGTGCCGAGATCGAATGGCGCAAGGTGAAGGATATCTTCATGGCGCTGGAGGAATGGTACGAAGACCGATACCTCTTCCACGTCCTTGGTTTTGTTCTCAATCAAACCGGTGGTGGGCTTTCCACCATTACCGAACTGCTCGTTGATAGCCAAGCATTTAGAAAAAACGATTTTTCCCAAGGTCTTCGCAATCGGGTCTATCGGATGGTGCTCGGAAGTGATCTATCGGTTGCTTCCCCAGATGTACTCGAGGAAGAGATCACCAATCTCTGTCGTACAGTCGACTACGCAAATGCACCCAAGGTGCGGAGCCTGCTTCTTTTGTTCAATCTGGCAACGCTGCTTGAGGATCCGCGATCAAACATCCGGTTCCAGTTCGATAGTTTCAAGCAAGAGAATTGGGATATCGAGCACATACGCTCAGTGAGCGACGAACGGCCTTCACGCCCCCGAGAGCAGAACGAATGGCTGCGCCACTGCTTGATGTTCCTGCGCACTGCCAAGGAAGAAGACGAGCAAGCGCTTGCTGAAAGCATTGAAGCCTACCTCGACCCAGATTCTGAACCAGGGAGCCAGGCGAGCTTCGAGGAAATCGACGGCAAGATTCTATCGTTCTTCAACGAGGCGACGGACGGGCCTGACCACGACCTCGCAAACCTGACACTGCTAGATTCGCGGACCAACCGCGGCTATCGAAATGCGGTCTTTACGGTAAAGCGCAGCGTTTTGCTGGAAAACGACAGATCCGGGATCTTTGTCCCTCTCTGCACTCGTAACGTCTTCCTGAAATGCTACAGCCGCACGGTTGGCAACGTCATGTTTTGGAGGATTGTGTTGAAAAACTCCGACTTGCGGCGGTAGCGGCGCGCTGATTCAATTTCCCGGCGATGTGGGAGATTGGCTGATGATGGGTGAGCGGACCGTGATGCAGGAGGCGCTGTTTTACGCCTTCAGCCTGGAACAGCAT
>WGNW01000071.1 GCA_016124315.1 Alphaproteobacteria bacterium | reverse complement strand
GTTCGAGAACACCGAATGCGTGCCGCCCAACAACCCGGATCTGAAGTAGGCGCGCGAGCTCCGGCCGGCATTCTTGTTGCCCGTTTCTCTGCCAGCATTATATCATTGTGCTAGCACAATGGCGCCGGAGGACTTTGTGGGAAGCATCAGCGTTCGCAGGCTTGACGACGCGATTCTGGAAGGGCTGCGTCTGCGCGCCGAACGGCACGGCGTCTCCATGGAGGAAGAGGTTCGACGGATTCTGCAAGACGTCGTCAATCCGCCGGAAAGGATCAGCGAGATCGCGCGCCGCTACTTTGGACCGGAGCACGGGATCCGGCTGGAGCCTCCGGAGCGCGAAACGCACGACCCGATCGACTTCTCGAAATGATCCTGCTCGACACGAACGTCGTGTCGGAGCTGATGAGCGATAGGGCGAACCCCGCCGTCGTCGCCTGGATCGACGCACAGCAGAGAACGGACTTGTTCGTTTCCAGCATCGCCGTCGCGGAAATCCTCTACGGATTGCGGGCCATGCCGGCAGGTCGACGGCGTGACGGGCTGAGCCTGAGATTCGAGCAGTTCATCCGGGAGGTCTTCGCGGATCGGGAGCTCGGCTTCGATGAACGCGCCGCGAAGGCCTACGCCGACATCCGGGGCGCGCGCAAGGAAATGGGCCGTCCCATGAGCAATTTCGATGGCCAGATCGCCGCCATCGCGCAGGTGCACGGCCTGGCGATCGCCACTCGGAATACGCGGGACTTCGAGGGTGCGGGCCTCGACCTCGTCAATCCCTTCGAAACCGCAGCCTAGAACCTGTCCTTGCGGCGCCGTGTCTCGGCGAACACGTCGACCAGCGGGGCGCCCTCCATGCCCAGGGTCCTCTGCAGGTCGGGGCTGTCGGGGCGCAGGAACGGATTGGTGGCCAGCTCCTCCGCCAGGATCGACGGCACGGTGCGCCGGCCGATGGCGCGGAAGTCGTCGATCACCGCCTTGCGCGCCACCAGCGCCCGGTTCTGCGGCTCGACGGTGACCGCGAAGGCGGCGTTGGCCTGGGTGTATTCGTGGGCGCAGTACACCCGCGTCTGCGGCGGCAGGGCGCGCAGCTTGGAGAGCGAGTCCCACATCTGCTGGGGCGTGCCCTCGAACAGCCGGTCGCAGCCCAGTGCGAACAGGGTGTCGCCGCAGAACAGCGCGTTGTCGGCCTCGAACCAGTAGGCGATGTGGCCCCTGGTGTGGCCGGGCACGTCGAACACCCGGGCGACGCTCTTGCCCAGCGTGAAGGTGTCGCCCTCGCCCAACGCCACGTCGATGCCGGGGATGCGGTCCCGGTCGGCGCGGGGCCCGACGATGCGGCAGCCGATCCGCTCCTTCAGCGCGAGGTTGCCGCCGGTGTGGTCGGCGTGGTGATGGGTGTTGAGGATGTGGCTGAGCATCCAGCCCTTCTCGTCCAGCGCGGCGAGCACCTCCTCGTGGACGGCGGGATCGATCACAGCCGTCTTCCCGGTCTCGACGTCGAGCGCCAGGTAGACATAGTTGTCCGACAGGACCGGTATCTGATGTATCTCAAGCATGGGGCTACCATAGCCTCGCCCGGGACCATTGAGAAGGTGCGGCTGGCGCGTGTATCTCGACATCACCGAACTCAGGGAGTTCTACGGCAGCCCGCTGGGCCGCACCGCCCAGCTGCTGATCCGCGCCCGGCTGCTGGAGGCCTGGCCGTCGCTCGACGGCGGGCTGACCGTCGGGCTGGGCTATGCCGGCCCGCTGCTGCGCGGCCTCGACGCCGGCAACGCGCCGCCGCTGCTGATGATGCCCGCCGAGCAGGGCGTCGGCCGCTGGCCGCGCGGCCGGCCCAACCGCGCCGCCCTCGTCGACGACACCGGCCTGCCGCTGCCCGACGCCTGCGTCGACCGGCTGGTGGTCTGCCACGCCCTCGAGCACGCCGACGACAGCCGCCGGCTGGTGCGCGAGCTGTGGCGGGTGCTGGCGCCGGAGGGCCGGCTCCTGGTGGTGGTGCCCCACCGCGGCAGCCCGTGGTCGTTCTCCGACCGCACCCCGTTCGGCCAGGGCCGGCCCTATTCGGTGCGTCAGATCAGCCGGCTGCTGGGCGACGGCATGCTGGAGCCGCTGGGCTGGCTGGGCGCCTTGCACGCGCCGCCCGCCGAGGGCCGCCTCGGCATCCGCCTGCTGCGCTGGGCCGAGGCGCCCGGCGCCCGGCTGTGGCCCGGCTTCGCCGGCGTGCTGCTGGTCGAGGCCCGCAAGGTGGTCGAGGCGCGCATCGGCGGCCGCAGGGCCCGCCCCGCGCTGGCCTACGCGCGGGCATAGGGCCCTCCCCGTCCTTGCGAGCGCAGCGAAGCAACCCAGGGGCCGCGGGGATCGGGCCTGCGGATGCGGCCCTGGGTCGCCGCGTCGCTGCGCTCCTCGCGATGACAAGCTCACATCACCCGCCGCTCGCGGGCATCAGTCCGAATAAACCGGCGCGCCGGCGGGATCGCGTTTGCCGTCGTAGGACAGCAGGAACAGGGCCTGCTCGGCCAGCAGGTTGGCGAGGCGGGGCGAGTGGGCGATGGGCGACGGCTTGCCGCCGGCGTCGATGGCGATGAACCGCTCGATGGTGACGCCCAGCTCGGTGCACAGCGAGATAAAGTCGCGGATGGTGCACAGGTGGATGTTGGGGGTGTTGTACCACGGGTTCTGCAGCGTCGCCGTGTCGGGCATGCGGCCGGCGAACAGCAGCTGCAGGCGCACCCGCCAGAAGCCGAAATTGGGGAACGACACGATCGCCCGCCGGCCGATGCGCAGCATCTGCTCGAGCCCGGCGCGGGTGTCGCGCATGGCCTGCAGGGTCTGGCTGAGGATGGCGTAGTCGAAGGCGCCGGTCGGATAGTCGGCCAGGTCGCGGTCGGCGTCGCCCTGCACCACCGACAGGCCGCGCGCGACGCAGGCGTTGACGCCCTCGCGGGAGATCTCCATGCCGCGGGCGTCGGCGCGCCGGTCGTGCACCAGGTGGTAGAGCAGGTCGCCGTCGCCGCAGCCGATGTCGAGCACCCGGCTGCCGGACTCGACCATCTTGCCGATCTCCAGCAGGTCGACGCGGATGTCCCGCGCGCGGGCTTCGGCGACGGTGGTGGCCATCAGATGCCCCGCCGCTCCGCCGCCGCGCCGACGAAGCCGCGCAGCACGTCGTAGAACTCGGGCACGTCGAGCAGGAAGCTGTCGTGGCCCTTGTCGGTCTCCAGCTCGACGAAACTCACCTGCGCCGCCACGGCGTTGAGCGCGTGGACGATGGCGCGGCTCTCGGCGGTGGGATAGAGCCAGTCGCTGGTGAACGAGACCACGCAGAACCGGGTCCGCGTGTCCCGGAAGGCGTTGGCCAGCAGCCCGCCGTAATCCGCCGCCAGGTCGAAATAGTCCATGGCGCGGGTGATGTAGAGGTAGGAGTTGGCGTCGAACCGCTCGACGAAGGTGCTGCCCTGGTGGCGCAGGTAGCTCTCGATCTGGAAGTCGGCGTCGAAGCCGAAGGCGAGCGCGTCCCGGTCCTGCAGCTTGCGGCCGAACTTGGCGTGCAGCCCCGCCTCGGACAGGTAGGTGATGTGCGCCGCCATGCGCGCCACGGAGAGGCCGGCCTTCGGCCCCGGCCCGCCGTAATAGGCGCCGCCGGCCCAGTTCGGGTCGGCCATGATGGCCTGGCGGCCGACCTCGTGGAAGGCGATGTTCTGCGCCGAGTGGCGCGCCGTGGTGGCGATGGGAATGGCCGAGAACACCCGCTCCGGATAGCGCGCCGCCCAGTCCAGCACCTGCATGCCGCCCATGGAGCCGCCGATGACGCAGAACAGGTCGGGGATGCCGAGCTGGTCGAGCAGCGCCGCCTGCAGCCGCACCATGTCGGCGACGGTGATGACCGGGAAGTCGATGCCCCACGGCCGGCCCGTCGCCGGGTTGGTCTCCTTCGGCCCGGTGGTGCCCAGGCAGCCGCCCAGCACGTTGATGCAGATCACGAAGTAGCGCTCGGTGTCGATCACCTGGCCCGGCCCCACCATCAGCTCCCACCAGCCGGGCTTGCCGGTGATCGGGTGCGGGTTGGCGACGTGCTGGTCGCCGGTCAGCGCGTGGCACACCAGCACGGCGTTGCTGCGCGCGGCGTTGAGCGTGCCGTAGGTCTGGTAGGCGACCTGCACCTCGTCCAGCTCGGCGCCCGAGACCAGCCGGAACGGCACCGCCTCCAGCCGCGTCACGGTGCCGCGGGGATCGTCGCTGAGGCCGGAGAGGCGGCGCGCCTCCAGGTAGTTGGGATGGGGCGCCTGCTGGGCGGATGCGTTCATGGCGCGAAACGGGGCCTGCTTCATGGCCGGGTAAACATAGGCCCGGAAGGCCGCTTAGCTAGGGTCGCGCCGCTTGCCGAGTCAATGTTTTCTTTGATTTCCGGGGGACCGCCGACTAGTAATGGCGCTTCTCCGAAACAGGGGCGGACGACCTCATGTCCCAGCCGACGCTGGACCAGATACGCCGGGAAATCGACGCCGTGGACGACGCCATCCACGATCTGCTGATGCGCCGCGCCGAGCTGGGCGAGCAGGTGGTGGCGGCGAAGAACGGCGCCGCGCCCGGCGCGCCGCGCCTGCGCCCGGCCCGCGAGGCGGCGATCCTGCGCCGGCTGCGGGCCCGCCATGCCGGCGCGCTGCCGTTCCCGGTGGTCGGCCACATCTGGCGCGAGGTGATCACCTCGTTCCTCAACCGGCAGAGCCCGGTGGAGGTCGCCGTGTGGGGCGGCGCCTGCCGCATGGCCGTGTGGGACGCGGCGCGCACCTATTTCGGCGTCACCACGCGCTTCGCGCCCATGCCGGACGCGGCGGCCGCGCTGGCGCGCGTCGCCTCGACCGCCGGCGGCATCGGCGTGCTCGCCTTCGAGCCCGGCGGCGAACCCTGGTGGCGACTGCTGGCGGACGCGGACGGACCCGGGGCAGGCCTGCAGATCTTCGCGCGCCTGCCCTTTTTCATGGCGAACGACGCGTCCGTGACCGCCTTCGCCGTCGCCCCCGTGCGCGAGGACAGCGGCGACGAGACCACCCTCGCCGTGCTGCACGGCGCCGGCGGCAACGAGGCCAGCGGGCCGGGACAGGTGCTGGCGCGACACGCCGGCACGGCGCTCGTCGCCCTGCCCGGCTTCCTGTCGGCGGGCGACCCGGCGCTGGAACGAGCCCGTGCCGCCCACGGCGCCGAACGCGCCACCGTGATCGGCGGCTACGCCAACCCCATCGACGCTCCTCTCAGCGAAGGCTGACCACCATGACCGGACCCGTCCCCCGCCCCGGGGTGCTCGACATCGAGCCGTACCAGGGCGGCAAGTCGAAGGACACCAGCTACGTCGGCAAGATGTCGTCCAACGAGGCGGCGCTGGGCCCCAGCCCCAAGGCGCTGGACGCCTACCGCGACGCCGCCGCCATCCTGCACCGCTACCCGGACGGCGGCGCGCACCGGCTGCGCGACGCCATCGCCCGCCACCATGCCGTCGAGGTGGAGCGGGTGGTCTGCGGCTTCGGCTCCGACGACCTGCTGCAGCTGCTCTGCCGCGGCTATGCCGGGCCGGGCGACGAGGTGCTCTACACCGAGCACGGCTTCCTGATCTACCCGATCGCGGCGCGCGCCTGCGGCGCCGAGCCGGTGGCAGCGAAGGACGACGACTACACCGCCAGCGTCGACGCCCTGCTGGACGCGGTGACCGAGCGCACCAGCATCGTGTTCATCGCCAACCCCAACAACCCCACGGGCACCTACATCCCCCGCGACGAGCTGGAGCGGCTGCACGCCGGGCTGCGCGACGACATCGTGCTGGTGATCGACGCCGCCTACGCCGAGTTCGTCACCGAGGACGACTACGACTGCGGCCAGCAGCTCGCCTCGTGGGCGCCCAACGTGGTGATGACCCGCACCTTCTCGAAGATCTACGGCCTCGCCGCGCTGCGCGTCGGCTGGGCCTACGGCGCGCCCGGCATCGTCGACGTGCTGAACCGGCTGCGCGGGCCGTTCAACGTGTCGGCGCCGGCCCAGGCCGCCGCCGTCGCCGCCCTCGACGACCGGGAGTTCTTCCAGAAGGCCCGCGACCACAACACGCGGTGGCGCCAGTGGCTGCACCAGCGGCTGGGCGGCATGGGCCTGGGCGTGGTGCCGAGCGTGGGCAACTTCCTGCTGCTCGATTTCGGCTCGGCGGCGCGCACCCAGGCGGCCGACGACTACCTGAAGGAGCGCGGCTGGTACCTGCGCCGGATGGACGGCTACGGCTTTCCCGACCATCTGCGCCTGACCGTGGGCACCGAGGCCGAGAACCGCGGCGTGACCGACGTGCTGGCGGCCTTCATGGCGCTGCAGCGTGCGTGAGGGGACGGCGCATGGTTGACCGCCTCGCCCTCATCGGCGTCGGCCTGATCGGCTCGTCCATCGCAAGGCGCGCAAGGCAGGACGGGCTGGCGGCGGAGATCGTCGCCACCGCCCGATCGCGCGAGACGCGGGAGACGGTCGCCCACCTGGGCCTCGCCGACCGGGTGACGGAGACCGCCGCCGAAGCGGTCGAGGGCGCCGACCTGGTGATCCTGTGCACGCCGGTGGGCGCGTTCGGCGCGGTGGCGCGGGAGATCGGCCCGCACCTGGCGCCGGGCGCCATCCTCACCGACGTGGGCTCGGTCAAGCAGACGGTGATCGACGACGTCTCGCCCTTCGTGCCCGAGGGTGTGCACCTGATCCCCGGCCATCCGGTGGCGGGCACCGAGAACTCCGGCCCGGAGGCGGGCTTTCCCGACCTGTTCGAGGACCGCTGGTGCATCGTCACGCCGCCGGAAGGCGCCGACGCGGCGGCCACCGACCGGCTGGTCGCCTTCTGGCAGGCGCTGGGCAGCAAGACCGAGGTGATGGACGCCCGCCACCACGACCTGGTGCTGGCCATCACCAGCCACGTGCCGCACCTGATCGCCTACAACATCGTCGGCACCGCGGCCGACCTGGAGACGGTGACCCAGTCGGAGGTGATCAAGTTCTCCGCCGGCGGCTTCCGCGACTTCACCCGCATCGCCGCCTCGGACCCCACCATGTGGCGCGACATCTTCCTCAACAACAAGGACGCGGTGCTGGAAATGCTGGGCCGCTTCACCGAGGACCTGACCGCCCTGCAGCGCGCCATCCGCTGGGGCGACGGCGACACCCTGTTCAACCTGTTCACCAGGACACGGGCAATCAGGCGGGAAGTGATCGACGCGGGCCAAGAGACGCCGGCGCCGGACTTCGGGCGGCCGCACGGGAAGGGGTGAGAATGGCCTAATCGGCTAGTCGCCGTCAGTGTCTGCGGTTTCTCGATCATATTTCAGGCGCCTACATAAAGTTTCTGCCAATTGCTGGAGCTGCTCCTCATGGTCTCCATTGGGATCGAAACTTAGACTACCGTAGCGCGCTTCTTCAGAAAAGAACCCCGGCTCAACGTCCTTATAACGGATCGATATAACAGCCTCTTCACCAAAACGAGACCGAAATTGGTCACTTTCAAATTTAGTCCAGATACGGGTCGGATAGTTTTTTGATAGAAACGGAACAACGTAGCTAGCCTCTGACCGGTAAATATGAGCGAGATACTCCTCTATATCCCTTGCCACTATAATATGCTGCTCATTCTCATCATAAAACACCGCAACTTCACGTTCTGACAATATTTCGAACAAACGCTTCGCAGCTGGTCGATCACCCCCAGCAAAAGACAGAGCGAAATCATAAGACCCCTTAAAGTAGTCAGACGTAAAACCAACACTCTTTGAAAACAATCTCCAAACTAAATTCCTCAAGAAGAATATAAATTTTGGATCTTCAACACTCAATACAGAAGTATGAGGTTGATAATGAAAATGGGCACTTAGCTTATCGGATTTCTCTCGCAACAAAGTCTCAAGATGACCCTTATCTAGCACCTGGCCTATGCTCGCTCTATGCTCGGGATGTGCGCGCACAGCCTCCCTTAGATCTAAGGACCAATCGTTACTCTCAGATAGCCATTTTAGAATATGAAGATAAGGCGCCCGCCCCTCACGCCTAATCTTTGATCCTTGAGCGAAGGCAATAGCAGGCTCCATGAACTGCCTTGTTAGGTCTGCCATAATACGCTCAACAACAACATCCGCAGCATAGTTTATCTCAATCGTTTCATCCTGCGTTTCGGTTACGCCCGCCTCTAAGCATAAATTATGGCATAGAGCTTGGGCTATGTGAAAACTTCCCTGAGATCTTTCCGCTATACCCCTCTTATCCCGAATCTTTATATTAAGAGCGGCCTCCCCTTTTCCTATCAATTCTTCTATCTTTTCAATTGGGTTAGTTTCCATCCGAAAAATATCCATACGCATTCCTAAATCATGCGCAAATCGAACCAATTGATCTCCCGCCTTATTTATCCCCACCAAAATCATCTGGGATCCTTCATCACCGCTATCAGCCAAGACCTTCATAAAATCCGAAAGCCTGATTTTTATGTCGTCCTCTAACCTATGAAAATCGTCTACTATCACTGTTCCTATATTATGCATGTAAGGCAGCTCAGATATAATCTCTACATCATCTTTTCTCCTAGCGCTTAATGACAGTGCGATTTCTTTCTTTCCAAGTTGCTCCATGATACGGGCAATAGTAGTAGTCTTCCCAATTCCGGAAGGCCCCTCTACCACCAAGCATCTCCCAGGCGTCCTGACCGCGACCTTAATTGCATCATATCTTACAGGCTCCACAAAGGTGAGCGTGGGAACACCAGATAAACGGAAAACCTCTTCTAAATTCGGCACGCCTACCCCCAGACCGGTATATGCGATAGTTTACGGAGTGTGCTCTCTGTTGATCTAGCTTGACGCGACAACAAAGTGCAGTGGTCTAATATGTGGTTCCGAGAGATTTGTAGCAATAGGCGACGTTGTGCCCCGTCCCACCGGTAGCGCCGATCTGCCTTTGCACAATGGAAGGGTGCCGCCTTGGCTGGCGGCGCGCATGGTGCGGCTGGGGGCGGTGATCGGCGAGGCGGTGGTGCAGCATTACGGGCGCGACGAGCTGCTGCGCCGGCTGGCGCACCCGTTCTGGTTCCAGTCGTTCGGCGCGGTGATGGGCATGGACTGGCATTCCTCGGGCATCACCACCAGCGTCATCGGCGCCCTGAAGCGCGGCCTCGCGCCCCTGTCGGGCGAGCTGGGCATCCATGTCTGCGGCGGGCGCGGGCGGCATTCCCGGCGCACCCCCGACGAGCTGGCCGAGGTGGGCGCGCGCACCGGCCTCGACGGCGCGGCGCTGGCGCGGGCGAGCCGGCTGGTCGCCAAGGTGGACAGCGCCGCCGTGCAGGACGGCTTCGACCTCTACCTGCACGGCTTCGTGGTGTCGGACGACGGCAACTGGTGCGTCATCCAGCAGGGCATGAACGGCGACCGCCGGCAGGCGCGGCGCTACCACTGGCTGTCCGAGGGGCTGGAGAGCTTCGTCGACGCGCCCCACGCCGCCATCGACAGCCGGCCCCAGGGCGATATCGTCAACCTGACCGACGGGCGCGCTGCCCCGTCCCGCGCCGCCCAGCTCGACCTGCTACGGGACACGGGGCCCGATGGCCTGTCGCGCGAATGGGCGCGGCTGGAAGGCAAGCCGGCCAAGCCGCCGCCCGCCCAGATGGCGCTCGACCTGGGCGAGCCGCCCGCCCGGACGTCGCCGGCGCCCGGCCGGCCCGCGCCGCCGCACCTGGTCATGCCCGCCCATCACGACGTGCGGGCCGAGAACGTGAGCGCGACGCGGCTGCACGCCGCCTTCGCCGCCGCGGCTGAGCGCGGGCCGGAGGACTTCGCCGAGCTGCTGCTGACCCCGGGCGTGGGCGCGCGCACCGTCCGCGCGCTGGCGCTGGTGGCGGAGGTCGTGCACGGCGCGCCCTGCCGCTTCGCCGACCCGGCGCGGTTTTCCATGGCCCATGGCGGCAAGGACCGCCACCCCTATCCGGTACCGCTGAAGGTCTACGACCAGACCATCCGGGTGCTGAAGACGGCGGTGGCCAACGCCAGGCTGGGCCGGGACGACGAGCTGGCCGCCCTCAAGCGCCTCGACGACCAGGCGCGCGGCATCGACCGGGTGATCGGCGGGCCGTCCGTGGACGAGGTGATCGCCGAGGAACGGCTGCTCTCCCCGTCCTATGGCGGGCGCAGCGTGTTCGGCTGGGAGAAGCCCGGATCGTGATTGCCTCGCGCGGTCCGTCCTTCGCGTCCGTCGCGCCCTTCGCGACGCGGCTTCGCCGCTCCTCAGGGCGAGCGGATTGATTACGAGCAGGTATCCTTAACCGTTCGCCCTGAGGAGCGGCCGGCGCGCAGCGGCGGACGCGTCGCGAAGGGCCGGGCCGGAACGGGCGCTACCGGAAGGTCAGGTCCTCGGTGATGATGCGGCTGCGCGGCAGGCCGAGGGCGCGGAACTGGGCGGCCATGTCGGCGACGAAGGCGGGGGTGCCGCACAGCATCACCGCGTAGTCGTCGAGCGGGGCGATGTCCCTGGCGATCCGCTCGGCGGTGAGGCGGCCGCTCAACGAGGTGCGCCACAGCGTGTAGTCGATGTAGGAATCCGCCTCGAGGAAGCTGTTCAGGATCTCGTGGTGATAGGGCGCCGCCGCCACGTCGCGGGCCACGTAGTAGAGCCAGATGCGCCGGAAGTCCTCGTTGTCCCGCTCGAAGGCCAGCATGCCGAGGAACGGGGTGATGCCGATGCCGGCGCCCACCCAAACCAGCCGCCGGAAGCCGGCGAAGCGCTGCGGCGTGAAGCCGCCGAACGGGCCGTAGACGTCGATCGGGTCGCCCGGCTGCAGCTCGGTGAGCCGGCGGGTGAAGTCGCCCACCTGGCGCACCGAGACGCGCAGGTCGCGGTGGGCGGGCGTCGAGGAGATGGAGAACGGGTGCAGTTCGCGGCCCTGCCCGCCGAAGCCGGGCACGGAGATGAACACGAAGGTGCCCGGCTCGTACATCATCCGCCGCACCACCGGGCGCATTACCACGTCGACGGTGTCGCGGTTGCGCTTCGCCGCCTCGTGCACCCGGTAGGCGTAGCGCGGGCCGAGGCGGCGGAACAGCAGCACCCGGTAGGCCCAGGCGCCGGCGCCCACCAGCAGCAGGATGACGAACCAGGTGCGCAGCGGCTCGAACGCGTCGAGAGTGCCCGGCTCGGTGGCGGCGTGCAGGGTGCCGGCGACGAACAGCAGGCCGACGCCCCGGTGCAGCAGCAGCCAGCGCTCGTAGCGCAGCCGCTTGTCGTAGGCGAGGAAGCCGAGCGCAATCAGGCCGTAGAACACCAGGATGTCGAGGCTGCGCGCCGCGGGCGACGAGAACGGCACCAGCACGTCGGTCACCGGCGCGCCGACGTC
Source organism: Alphaproteobacteria bacterium (assembly GCA_016124315.1). GTDB lineage: Bacteria > Pseudomonadota > Alphaproteobacteria > SMXS01 > SMXS01 > RI-34. The sequence continues at coordinate 27,252 of WGNW01000071.1, read as the reverse complement.
GAGCGCGTCGACCGCCAGCAGCAGCACGTGCACCACCAGCAGCAGCAGGGCCGCCAGCCCGAGCCTGCGGTGCAGCCGCACGGCGGAATCGAGGCCGCCGAACAGCGGCTCCAGCGCCCGGGCGCGGACGACCGTCAGCATGGCCAGCATGGCGAGCGACGCGGCCAGCAGCGTCGCCAGCTGGGAGGCGGCGCGCCAGACGCCGAGCGCCAGGATCTCGTCCCAGCGGGCGGACGCCCACAGCGCCGCGGTGACCACCAGCACCAGGGCCACGAGCCACGATCCCTTCGGCAGCCGCCGCAACGGGCTGGAAGCTGCCTTCGGGCGGACCGGCTGGGGCGATGGCGTGAGCGCGGAGACGGGCTGGCTGGTCACGGGACGTCCCTTGCGGCTGGCGACCCGACCGTTCTACCGTAATCGGCCGTAGAATACCACGCACCCTACCCGGATCGGGCAGCATGGCAGGCGCGCGACCACAGGCGGCCTGCGGCCGTCGCAGGCAACCGCCCGGCGGCGGGACGATCTAGAATCCCCAGCGCAGGCCGATCCGGCCGACGACCGTGGTGCCGTCCAAGCCGCTCGCCACCTTGTGGTTGGGCAGCCACACGTCGACGCCGCCGGTGAGGGTGAGCGGGCTGCGGCCGCCGCCGGTGAGCGGCACCGAGATGGACAGGCCGGTGCGCAGGTAGCCGAAGCCGGGGTGGCCGCCGGCCTTGGCGTCGTAGTAGTCGTCGGAGAAGCCCAGCACCACGGGAACGCCGATGGTCACCGGCCGCTCGGGCCCGCCGACGGTGACCGAGGGGGTGATGGAGGGCTGGATGTAGAGCGCGTCGGAGCGGCCGGGCCGGCCCAGCTCCTGGGTGACGCGCAGCCGCGGGTTGAGGGCGAAGCCGTCGAACGGCATCAGGTCGTCCCAGCGGCCGGTGTCGTCCCAGCTCACCACCCATTCCAGCTCGTCGTAGCTGCGGAAGGAGTGGGACGGCGACAGGTAGTGGTAGTAGCCGAAGGAGGCATGCCAGCCGCCGCCCAGGTCGGCCGACAGGGAGGCGTAGAGGTCGGATTCGTACCAGCCGGAGAGGTCGCCCCGGTTGGGCTGGCCCAGGCCCGGGCCGCCGCCCTGCAGGCTGTTCCAGTTGCCCAGCACCAGCCGCAGGCCGTGCAGCGTGCCGGGGGCCGGGTTGGGCAGCGGGATGCCCACCGACAGGAAAGGCTGGACGCTGGCCTTCTCGGAAAACGCCACGCCGCGCGAGATGTACTCGCTCACCACGTCGACGCCGCCGTCGACGGTGATCCGCGGCTTCTTCGGCGCCTCGGGCCGCACGGCCGCGATGGGCGGCCGCTGTCCGGCCGTGGACACGTCGTCGCTCGCCACCTCGATCGGCTGCGCTCCCGCCGCCTTCGCCGTGGCGGCCAGTACCAGCAGGGACAGCGGCAGCTCGGTCTTCATCTCTCGCCCTCCATGTGTTCCCGGGGCGCCGCGCCTCCGGCGGCGCCTCTCACGGGGCCAACGGGGCGCGGGCGCGGGGTGTTCCATGGACGGACGGCGGCGGCGCCCCTCGCGAGGCCGGCCGCGCCTTCCCATATCCTGACGAGGAGGATCGGTTCCTCCCCCGAGGAGGACCAACCATGCAAAGCGCCGCGCGATCCGCGCCTCTCCCCATGCCCGCGCCGCTCACCCGCCGGATCGACGCCGCCGCCCTGGCGCTGATGATGCCCGACGACGGACCCTCGGTGGATTTCGCCCGCCCGCCGGGCGAGGCGTCGCTGGCGCCGCCGGATTCCGTGTCGTGGCGCATCTTCAAGAACCCGGTCTCGGTGTTCATGGGCGGCGTGGCGGCGGTGATCCTGGAGCTGGCCGAGCCGTCGGTGCGCACCGGCGTGTGGGAGCATTCCTCGTTCCGGTCCGATCCGGTGGGACGGCTGAGGCGCACCGGGCTGGCCGCCATGGTCACGGTCTACGGCGCCGGCAGCGTCGCCGAGCGGATGATCGCCGGCGTGGTGCGCCGGCACGAGACGGTGAGCGGGGCGACGCCCGGCGGCGCACCCTACCGGGCCAACGACCCGGACCTGCTGGCCTGGGTGCAGTCCACCGCCAGCTTCGGCTTCGCCTCGGCCTATGGCCGCTATGTGAGCCCGCTCGCCCGGGGCGAGCTGGACCGGCTGTACGGCGAGGGCCGCCCGGCGGCCCGGCTCTACGGCGCGGCGCGGGCGCCGGCCTCGGAGGGCGAGCGGCGCGACCTGTTCGCCGCCATGGAGAAGCGGCTGGAGCCGTCGCCCATCGTCTTCGAATTCCTCGGCATCATGGGCCGGGCGCCGGCGCTGCCGCGGCCGCTGGGGCCGCTGCAGCGGCTGCTGGTGCGCGCCGCCGTCGAGCTGGTGCCGGCGCGGCTGCGGGCGCTGCTGGGACTCGCCGGGCGCGGACTGCGCCCCTGGGAGGCGCCGCTGGTGCGCCGCGCCGCGCTCGCCTCGGAACGGCTGATGCTGCCGTCGAGCCCGGCGGTGCAGGCCTGCCGGCGGATGGGCCTGCCCGCCGACTACCTCTACCGGCGCTGAGGGCGTCGCACCGCCGGATTCCCGACAGCGGCATCGGCGATGCCGCAATCGGCGGGACGTTCGCAAGTTCGGGTGGACGCGGCCCGCGAAGCGGCCGACACTGCCGCCAAAGGATGCCAAACGGGGAACAGGCATGAATTGGTATTACGGTTGGACCGTGATCGCCGTGGCGATCGCGTTCCAGGCGATGATCGTCGGCATCGTGTTCTACGGCTTCACCATGTGGGTGACGCCCTGGATGACCGAGTTCGGCGTGGGCCGCGGGCCGCTGATGATCGCCAATGCGGGGGCCACCCTGGCGACCGGGGCGCTGATGCTGATCGCCGGCTGGATCATGGACCGCTACCCCATGCGTCTGCTGGTGATCGGCGGCACGCTGGCGCTGGCGCTGGGGCTGGTGCTGGTCTCCCGCGCGACGTCGGTGTGGCAGATCATCGTGCTCTACACCACGCTGATCTCGCTGGGCTTCGCCTTCGCCGCCACCCTGGCCGGCCAGGTGCTGGCGGCGCGCTGGTTTCCGGACCGGGTAGGGCTGGCCGTGGGCATCGTGCTGCTGGGCTCGTCGTTCGGCGGCATGATCATGCCGCCGGTGATCGGCTGGCTGATGACCCATGTGGGCTGGCGCGACACCAACCTGATCCTCGCCGCCCTGGTGGTCGCCGTGGTGGTGCCGCTGGTCTGGTTCGTGGTGCGACTGCCCTTCGAGGGCGAAGCGCAGACCTCGGCGCAGCGCCGCGCCAAGCCGACCGACCCGCCCGCCGCGCCCGTCCAGGCCGTGCAGCACCCGTTGTGGAGTTTCGGCGACATCATCCGCGAGCCGACCTTCTGGATCGTCGGCATCGCCTGCCTGGGCACCAGCCTCGCCTCCTATGCCTTCATGCAGAATGTCGGCCCCTACGCCCACGAGCTCGGCATCGGCGCGGAATCCATGTCGCTGCTGATCCCGGTGCTGGCGGTGACCGGCATCGCCGGCAAGCTGGTGCTGGGGGCCATGGCCGACCGCTGGGACCCGCGGGTGCCCTACTGGGTCGCGACCGGCGTCATCTGGGCGCCGCTGCTGCTGACCCTCGACGACCCCAGCTACTGGACGCTGATGGTGATCAGCGGCATGGTCGGCCTGGGTGCCGGCGGCCTGCTGCCGGTGTGCAGCGCCATCGTCGGCCAGAAGTTCGGCCCGCGCTCGTTCAGCCGGGTGATGGGCATGGCGACGCCGTTCTTCTCGGTGGCCGCCGCCGCCGGGCCGGTGATCTCGGGCTTCGTCCGCGACCACTCCAGCAGCTACGCTACCGCCTTCGGCCTCTATCTGGTGGTGCTGCCGGCGGCGGCGCTGCTGATGGCGCTGCTCAACCGCCGGCCGATCGCGCCGTCCTCGGGCGGGGGGCCGCTGCCGGAGAAGCTCGCGGCCTGAGAACGCCGGCTCAGACGATCTCCAGCACGGCTTCGGGCGGCCGGCCGACGCGGGCGCCGCCCTCGGTCACCACGACGGGGCGCTCGATGAGGATCGGGTTGGCCACCATGGCGGCGATCAGCTCGTCGCGGGTCAGCGACGGCTCGTCCAGCCCCAGCTCCCGGTAGGGCGCCTCCTGCTTGCGCATCAGCTCGCGGGGCTCGCGGCCCAGCTTGTCCAGGATGGCGCCCAGTTCCTCCGCCGTGGGCGGCGTCTTGAGATATTCGACGATCTCGGGCTCAATACCCTTCTCGAGCAGCAGCGCCAGTGTCTGGCGCGACTTGGAGCAGCGGGGATTGTGCAGGATGGTGACGGTCATGGCGGCTTCCTGGAACGCGGGGAAAAGGGTCCTACCTACAGCACTTGAAAGGCCGATATGCAAGGCACACCTATGTAATTGACAATCATTCGCATGCCGCATATACACGGCCGAGTTGGAGGTGCGAATCGCATGTATGTCTGCATCTGTAATGCGCTGAAGGAAAAGGAGATCCGCGAGAAGGCGGTGGAATGCCCGGATGCCACGGCGGAGGAAATCTACGCCAGCCTGGGCGTCGACCCCGACTGCGGCACCTGCCTCTACTACGCGCAGGACATGATCGACGAGGAGCGCACGAAACTCGCCGCTCCCGTGAAGATGGTGTCGCTCTAGCCGCCTCCAATCGTTCCGGCTGCGTTTGACCGGACGAGATGACGGACCTATCCTGCATCGTCTGCGTTGAACGCTCAACAACGGTCAGGAGGGTGTCATGAAGGGCGACAAGAAGGTTATCCAGTTCCTCAACCAGGTGCTGAAGAACGAACTGACCGCCATCAACCAGTACTTCCTCCATTCCCGCATGCTGAAGAACTGGGGCCTGCACAAGCTCGGCGACTACGAGTACGACGAATCCATCGACGAGATGAAGCACGCCGACCGGCTGATCGAGCGCATCCTGTTCCTCGAGGGCCTGCCCAACCTGCAGGACCTGCACCGGCTGCGCATCGGCGAGACCGTGCCTGAACTGCTGCAGGCGGACCTGGACGTGGAAATGGAGGCCTGCCCGCTGCTGCGCGAGGCCATCGCCTATTGCGAGGAGGTCCGCGACTACGTCACCCGCGAGCTGTTCGAGGACATCCTGGAGTCCGAGGAGGAGCACATCGACTTCCTCGAGACACAGATCGAGCTGATCGGCAAGGTCGGCCTGCAGAACTACCTGCAGTCCCAGATGGGCGAACTGAGCGAGAGCTGAGGGCGCCCTCGCCTCAGGCCGCCGGCGCGTCGGCGCCTACGGCCTGCGCCACGCTGGCAAAGCCGTCGCGCCGCAGCAGCGCCGCAAGGTCCTGCTTGATGCGCACCACGAGACCGGGGCCTTCGAACACCAGCGCCGTGTAGAGCTGCACCACCGAGGCGCCGGCGCGGATGCGCTCATAGGCGTCCTCGCCCGAGGCGATGCCGCCGACGCCCACCAGCGGCACCCTGCCGCCGGTCAGCGCGTACATCAGGCGCAGGTTGCGCAGCGCCAGCGACTTGAGCGGCCGGCCGGACAGGCCGCCCGTCTCGTCGCGCAGCGGGCTCGCCACACCCTCCGGCCGGCTGATGGTGGTGTTGCCGACGATCAGGCCGTCCACCTCATGCTGCAGCGCCAGGGCGGCGACGTCCTCGCACTCCGCGTCGGTGAGGTCGGGCGCCAGCTTGATCAGCAGCGGCGGCCGGCGGACCCGGCTCATCTGCTCGCGCACCGCCAGCAGCCGGTCGAGCAGCAGCTTCAGCTGATCGCGGCTCTGCAGGCCCCGCAGGCCGGGCGTGTTGGGCGAGGAGATGTTGATGGTGTAGTAGTCGCCCAGGCCGGAGAACCGCTTGAGTCCGTTGACGTAGTCCTCGATCCGGTCCTCGGAGTCCCTGTTGGCGCCGATGTTGATGCCGATCTTGCCGGGCCGCGAGGCGGCGCGGCGTTCCGAGAGGCGGCGGGTCACCACGTCGGCGCCGTCATTGGCGAAGCCGATCCGGTTGATCACGGCCTCGTCCTCCATCAGCCGGAAGACGCGCGGCGGCGGGTTGCCCTGCTGCGGCCGCGGCGTCACCGTGCCCACCTCGACGAAGCCGAAGCCGACCCGCAGCATGGCGTCCGGCACCTCGGCGTTCTTGTCGAAGCCGGCGGCGAGGCCCACGGGGTTGGGCAGCCGGATGCCCATGAAGGTGGTCTCCAACTCGGGCGGATCCGCGCAGCCGCCAAGCAGCAGGGCGGCGGGCGACTTGAGCAGCTTCAGGGTCAGCCGGTGCGCCTGCTCCGGCTCCAGCCGCATCATGAAGCGGCGCCCCATGGCGTAGAGGTCAGGCATCGCCGAAGCCGTCGGGGAAGCGATGGCCGGCCCCGGGCTGCCAGGGCAGCGGCTCGGCCGAGACCGCCGCCGACACCTCGAAAGGTCCATAGAGATGAGGGAACAGCGCACCGCCGCGCGACGGCTCCCACTTCAGCAGGCCTTGCGGCAGAAGGTCGGGGTCGACGCCGACCAGCACCAGATCATCCTGACCCGAGAAATGCCTGGCCGCCGTCTCGCGCACCTGAGTCACCGAGGAAAAGTGGATGAATCCGTCGGCACGGTCGACGGCCGAGCCGGCGAACCGGCCCGCTGCCAGCGCGGCGGTCCACTCGCCGCGAGGACAGATCTTGTACAGGAGGCGCGACATGCGGCAGGACCCTACTCCATGCCGCCGCCGCTGAACAGAAGGCAGTTGGCGGGGCGGCGCCGTCGCAGACGCCGCACGCCGTCAACCACGTGGAAACGGCTCAGGAGGCCGGCTTGACCCCGTCATAGAGGTCGGGCGCGTCGAAATAACGGCCGTCGGGCAGGCGCTCGTGGCCCCACTGGCGCGGCGAACCGGCCTTGTCCGGAGTCATCGCGCCGGACGGGCCGAACAGGCTGCGGGTCTCGCCGGCATGGTCGTAGAGGCGCCGCAGCCGGTCATATTCGGTCAGCACGTACGCGCCGCGGGTCACGCCGCCCCAGAATCCCACATGAGTGACCTTGCGGGTGGCCTGGTCGACGGTGACGGCCACCCGTTCGCCTTCCGGCACGTCGCCGATATGCACGGACCGGCCGGCGGTCTTGAGCTTGTCGCCGGGGATGATGACCAGATAGTCGCTGCCGTCGGTGCGGACGGTGTCGTAGAGCACCGGGCGGCCGTCGGGACCGATGGTCACCCGCCAGATCACGCCGTCCAGCGGATCGTCGTTGAACCAGGCGAAGTAGCTGATCTGCAGCAGCACCTTGCCGTTCCACTTCACGTGGGAGAGACGGCTGTAGACGGCGGCCTGGTATTCCTCGCCCTCAGCCTTGCCCTTGTCCCAGGCCGGAATGACCAGCCCGTCGTCGGGGCGGCCCTTGACCAGCCAGACCGGGGCGAAGCCGGCGATCAGCCGGTCGGCGACGTCGTCGTCGGGCAGCGGAATGCCGAGCGCGTCGGTCCGCGAGCGCTCGACCAGCACCTTGGCCGCGCTGGCCAGGATGGGCGCCGTCGCCACCGGCTCGAAGGCGGTGACCAGCGGACCGGTGTCCTTCACCGGCTCGGGCGAGACCATTGCCGTCAGCTCCTGCGGCGTCCAGTCGGTGGGACGCTGCGGCACCGGATCGCTCACCGGCACCTTCGCCTGCTGGGCCAGCGCCTTGTGCGCCTGGGGATGCTCGTGGTCGTACTTGCGCATGGTCTCGGCGCAGTCGCTCAGCACCTTCAGCGGATCGCGCCCGAGGCGGGCATAGAGCTCGCCGCGCTCGGTGGCCGGCAGGTTGCCGATCTCGATGGTACGCGCTTCCTGGTCGTTGGCCACCAGCTGGTCGACCCATTCGGTCCGTTCCGCCGGCTTGAACTTGCTGAAGTCGTAGCTGGCGAGGAACCGGTCGATGCGGAAATAGGGGAAGCCATCGATCCGGGCGTACTCGGCGTCCTGGACGCCGGCGGTCCGCACCGAATTGTCGATGGCGTTGAATTCGGCGGCGCACCGTTCGACCGAGGTGTCCCCCTGGCGCCAGTCGTCGGCCGCATGCGCGCCCACAGAGAACCCCGCCAGCGCGGCGGACACGATGATCAAACAGACTACCCTAAGCATTCCCGCTCCATGGCTTGGAAATGGAAATCGATCCCGATGAAGGGAATGATGCGAGCCCTTCACGCCGCCAGCTTTCCCTCTAGAGCGGCGTTCAGCAACCCCCGGCTGTTCTCGAGCCCGTAAAGCGCAAAGAACGACCCCATCCTGGGACCCTGACTCTGTCCCAGCAAGGTTTCGTACAGCGCCTTGAACCAGTCCCGAAGCGGCTCGAAGCCGTGGCTCTTGCCCACCGCATAGATTTCGTTCTGGATGTCCTCGGCGCAAGCGCTATCCGGCAGGCCCCGCAACGCCGCCGCCAGGTCGGCGAGGGCGGCGCGCTCGCGGTCGTCCGGCAGCCGGAACCGCTTCGAGGGACGCACGAAGTCCTCGTAGTAGGCCACCGCGTAGCGCACCAGGCGGTCGAGCAGCGGGTGGTTCTGCGGCGTCGCGCCGGGCGCGTAGCGGCTGATGAAGCCCCACAGGATCTGCGGATCCTCCGAATTGCTCGCGCTCACCAGGTTGAGCAGCAGGCCGAAGGTGACCGGCACGTCCTCCCTCGGCGGGTTGCCCGAATGGATGTGCCAGACCGGGTTGGCGAGCCGGTCCTCCGGCTTCTCCTGCCGGTGATAGGCGTCGAGGAAGCCCACATACTCGTCGACCGCCTTGGGAATGACGTCGAAATACAGCCGTTTCGCCTTGCGGGGCGACTGGAACATGTAGAGCGACAGGCTCTCCGGCGCGGCGTAGCGCAGCCATTCGTCGATGGTCAGGCCGTTGCCGCGGGACTTGGAGATCTTCTCGCCGTTCTCGTCCAGGAACAACTCGTAGTTGAAGCCTTCCGGCGGGGTGCCGCCGAGCACCGAGCAGATGCGGCTCGACAGCTTGACCGAATCGATCAGGTCCTTGCCGGCCATCTCGTAGTGCACGCCCAGCGCCACCCAGCGCATGGCCCAGTCGGCCTTCCACTGCAGCTTGCAGCCGCCGCCAGTGACCGGAACGGTCACCCGCTCGCCCTCGTCCTCGTAGGTGACGGTACCCGCCTCCGCGTCCCGCGCAACGATCGGGACCTGCAGCACCTGGCCGGTCCTCGGGCACACGGGCAGGAACGGGCTGTAGGTCGCCCGCCGCTCCGGGCCAAGCGTCGGCAGGATGACGTTGATGACGGCGTCGTAGTGGCGCAGCACGCTGAGCAGCGTGTCGTCGAACCGTCCGCTCCGGTAGCACTCGGTGGCGCTCATGAACTCGTAGCCGAAGCCGAACTCGTCGAGGAAGGCCCGCAGCCGCGCGTTGTTGTGGTGGCCGAAGCTCTCATGGGTGCCGAACGGGTCGGGCACCTGGGTCAGCGGCTTGCCCAGATGCGGCGCCACCAATTCCTTGTTCGGGATGTTGTCGGGCACCTTGCGCAGGCCGTCCATGTCGTCGGAGAAGGCGATAAGCCGGGTCGGGATGTCCGACAGCACGGAAAAGGCGTGTCGCACCATGGTGGTGCGCGCCACCTCGCCGAAGGTGCCGATGTGGGGCAGGCCCGAGGGGCCGTAGCCGGTCTCGAAGATCACCGCTTCCGGCGCGCCCGTCTTCTCGAAGCGCTCCACCAGCTTGCGGGCCTCGACGAAGGGCCACGCGGTGCTGTTCAGGGCGATTTCACGAAGATCGGACATCAGGAGTTCTCGGGGAGGGAAAGCGCGGAAGGTAGGCGCATGGGACCGGAGCGTCAACGATTCAGGGCGCCAGCCGGCACGGCGCAGCAGGCAGCGCCGGGCGGTCCCGTTTTGTTCCGAGAGCGTGGCGCAGGCCGCGCCGGCCCTCTATACTCGCGCGGATGAAGGCCGCTTCCCTCACGATCGCGGACGTGCCCGCCCTCGCCGTCGGCCTGGGCGGCGCGGTGCTGGTGTCGCCCGACGGCGAGGTCGAGACGATCGGCCTGGGCGAGGCGGCGGTGCGGGCGGCCCGCGAGCCGCTGCTGATCTGCCACGAGCCGGCGGTGAGCGCCCGGCTGGAGACCGAACCGCTCACCGGCGTGCTCGACGTCCTCGATCTCTACGCCTTCGCGCGGCCCGCCACCTGGTGCCTGCCGACGCCCGGCGGCCTCGCCGAGGCGCTGGGCCTGCCGCCGCCGGGCGGCGACCTGGAAAGCCAGGCGGCGCTGCTGCACCAGGCGTCCGCCCGGCTGCTCGCCCTGCTGGCCGACCCGCTCTACCCCGACCGCCCGGAAGCCCAGCGCATCGCCCGCACCATGGCGAAGGCGGGCTGGCCGTGGGGGACGCTGGTGACCGCCGCGTTGGGAGCGCCGGCCTCCGGCGAGGACGCCGGCGGCGGCCTCGAGGTCTGGCGCCGGCTGCCCCAGTGGGAGGACGAGGCGCCCCGCCCACCGCCCGACGACTATCCGGTGGGCACCGCCGAGGTGCGCGAGCGGCTGCGCGCGCTGCTCGGCCCCGACGCCGAGGAGCGGCCCAGTCAGGCCGACTACGCGGAGACGGTGACCGGCGCCTTCCAGCCCCGCGAGATCGCCTCCGCGCCCAACGCCGTGCTGGCCGAGGCGGGGACGGGGATCGGCAAGACCCTGGGCTACATCGCCCCCGCCAGCCTGTGGGCCGAACGCAACGACGGGCCGGTATGGCTCAGCACCTACACCAAGAACCTGCAGCGCCAGCTCGACCAGGAGCTGGACCGGCTGTTCCCCGACGCGCGGACCAAGGCGCGCCGGGTCGTGGTGCGCAAGGGCCGCGAGAACTATCTCTGCCTGCTCAACCTGCAGGAGGCCGTGGGCCGCGCCCGGATGATCCCGGAGAACCTGGTGCGCCTCGCCCTGGTGGCCCGCTGGGCGCGCTACAGCCGCGACGGGGACATGGTGGGCGGCGACCTGCCGGCCTGGCTGCTGCAGCGCATCGGGCCGGGGCGCGCCTCCGGGCTCACCGACCGGCGGGGCGAATGCGTCTATTCCGCCTGCGAGCACTGGCGCACCTGCTTCATCGAGCACTCGTCGCGCAAGGCGCGCGGCGCCGACCTGGTGATCGCCAACCACGCCCTGGTGATGATCCGCGCCGCCCTCTACGGCGCCGAGGAGGACCGGCCGACGCGCTACGTGTTCGACGAGGGCCACCACCTGTTCGACGCCGCCGACAGCGCCTTCTCGGCCCACCTGTCGGGCCAGGAGGCGGTGGAACTGCGCCGCTGGGTACGCGGCGCCGAGGGCGGCCGGCGCGGCCGGGCGCGCGGCCTGGAGACCCGGATCGGCGACCTGCTGGCCGACCACGCAGAGAGCGAGACGCTGATGCGCGCGGCGATCCGCGCCGCCGCCGCCCTTCCCGGCGACGGCTGGCTGGGCCGCATCGCCAGCGCCAACGCCCAGGGCGCGGCCGAGGACTTCCTCGCCGCCGTGCGCGCCCATGTCTACGCCCGCGCCCAGCGGCCGGACGACCCGTACACGCTGGAGGCCGCCACCCACACCCTGTCGGACGCGCTGCGCGAGGCGGCCGCCGCACTGGAGAAGGCGCTCGCCGAGCTCACCGTGCCCATGCAGCAGCTCGCCCGGGTGATCGGCCGGCGCCTCGCCGACGAATCCGAGTCCCTTGAGAGCAGCGAGCGGACCCGGCTGGAGGCCGCCCGCAACGGCCTCGTGCGGCGCGTCGACAGCATGCTGCTGCCGTGGCGCGCCATGCTACGCGACCTGGAGAGCGGCACCGCCGAGGGCTTCGTCGACTGGTTCTCGGTGGAGCGTAGCGGCCAGCGGGAGTTCGACGCCGGCCTGCACCGGCACTGGATCGATCCCACCAAGCCGTTCGCCGACGTGGTGCTGGCGCCCGCCCACGGCGTCGTCGTCACCTCGGCCACCCTGCGCGACGAGGCGGAGGACGAGGAGGGCTGGCGCAACGCCGAGCTGCGCACCGGCTTCAACCACCTGGTGCTGCCGGCGAAGCGCTCCAGCCACCGCTCGCCCTTCGACTACGGCGCGCAGGCGCGGGTGCTGGTGGTGCGCGACGTCAAGCGCACCGGCCCGCAGCAGGTGGCCGGCGCCTACCGGGCGCTGTTCGAGGCGTCGGGCGGCGGCGCCCTGGGCCTGTTCACCGCCATCAGCCGTCTGCGGGACGTGCACGGCCGCATCGCCGGCCCGCTCGCCGCCGCGGGCATCGGTCTGCACGCCCAGCACGTCGACGCCTTCGACCCCGGCACCCTGGTCGACATCTTCCGCGCCGAGGCCAACTCCTGCCTGCTGGGGACCGACGCGGTGCGCGACGGCGTCGACGTGCCCGGCGAGGCGCTGCGCCTGATCGTCTTCGACCGGGTGCCGTGGCCGCGCCCCTCCATCCTGCACCGGGCGCGCCGCGACGCCTTCGGCGGCAGCCGCTACGACGACATGCTCACCCGCCTGCGGCTCAAGCAGGCGTTCGGCCGGCTGATCCGCCGGGCCGGCGACCGCGGCGTGTTCGTGATGCTGGACAGCGCCATGCCCTCGCGGCTGCTGGGCGCGTTCCCGGACGGCGTGGAGGTGTCGCGGGTCGGGCTGCGCGAGGCGGTCGAAACGACCGCCGCGTTCCTGCGCGACCGGACCACTGCCGATTGCCGTTGATGCCTTCCGGCGGCCTCCTTATGGTGGCGGCGATCGCAACCTGGAGGGAAGTAGCGTGCCGGAACCGGTCCTGTCGCCCCATGCCGCCCTGGTCTACCTGATGGTCATCGTCGCCGCCGCCGATTCCCGGATGACCGACAGCGAGATCCAGGCGATCTCGCACACCGTGTCCGACCTGCCGGTGTTCCGCGGCTACGACAGCGGCAAGCTGTTCGAGGCCGCCCAGGCCTGCACCGACATCCTGCAGGAGCGGGACGGGCTGGAGACCGTGCTGGCGCTGGTCAGGGAGGCCCTGCCCGAGGGCATGACCGGCACCGCCTACGCCATCGCCTGCGCGGTGGCGGCGAGCGACGGCAGCGCACCGCAGGAGGAACTGCGCCTGCTGGAGATGATCCGGCATGAGCTGGACATCGACCGGCTGTTGGCGGTCGCCATCGAGAGCGGCGTCGGCGCGCTCTATCGGCCGCTGCCCGGCTGACGGCGAAGGCGCCGGGCGACGCCGCCCGGCTTCACAAGATCGACACGCTGCGCGACTATGGTCGGCGTGGGTGGCAGAGGAGGTCCCATGAAACGGCTGCTGCTGTTGCGGCACGGCAAGTCCGACTGGCAGAACCCGGAGCAGCCGGACAACGAGCGGCCGCTCAACGCCCGCGGCCAGCGCGCCGCGGCCCTGATGGGCGCCTATCTCCGCCAGCGCGGCATGATCCCCGACCTGATCCTCTCGTCGCCCGCGGTACGGACGCGCGAAACCGTCGCCCTCGTGGTCGAGGCGCTGCAGCGGGAGGTGCCCGTGCAGTTCCACGCCGATCTCTACATGGCCGACGCGCGCACCATCGCCAGGACGGTCCGCGCCGCGCCCGACGAGGCGCGCACGGTGCTGCTGGTGGGTCATAATCCGGGCATGCAACTGGCGGCGCTGAAGCTGTCGGCGAGCGACGCCGCCGGCCGCCGCAGCGAAATCGAGGACAAGTTCCCCACCGCCGCTCTCGCCGTGATCGACTTCGACGCGGCGCGCTGGGCTGACGCCAACGCCGGCGACCTGGTCGCCTTCGACAGCCCGAAGGCGCTGGTCTGACCGCACCGGGGCGGAATTGATCCGGCGCATGGCCGCGGCGGACCGATCGTGACACCGTTGCCGCCATGAACCAGACGCCATCGCAGCCCGCCTTTCACGTGGAAGGCCTGACCAAGGTCTACGACATGGGCGAGGTCCAGGTTCGCGCCCTGCGAGGCGTGGACCTCGACCTCTACGAAGGCGAATACGTGGTGCTGCTGGGACCGTCGGGCAGCGGCAAGTCAACGCTGGTCAACATCCTGGGCGGACTGGACAGCCCGACCGAAGGTCACGTCTGGTTCCGCGGCCGGGATCTGACGCTGGTCACCGACCGCGACCTCACGCTCTACCGCCGGAACCACGTGGGCTTCGTTTTCCAGTTCTACAATCTGATCCCCAGCCTGACCGCACGGGAGAACGTGGCGCTGGTGACGGAAATCTCCCCGAACCCGCTGACACCGGAGGAGGCACTGGCGCTGGTGGGCCTGGCCGAACGGGTCGACCATTTTCCCGCCCAGATGTCGGGCGGTGAGCAGCAGCGGGTGGCGATCGCCCGCGCCGTCGCCAAGCGGCCCGACGTGCTGCTGTGCGACGAGCCCACCGGCGCGCTCGACATCACCACGGGCGTGGTCGTGCTGGAGGCGCTGGAACGGGTGAACCGGGAGCTCGGCACGCTGACGGTGGTGATCACCCACAACGCCGCCATCCGGCATCTGGCGGACCGCGTGGTCTACTTCGCCGACGGCCGCATCAACCGGGTGGACCGCAACGAGACGCGGATGACTCCCAGACAGGTCTCCTGGTGAGCCATGGCGGTGCTGGATCACAAGCTGCTGCGGAACCTGCGGTCGATGGCGACCCAGCTGATCGCCATCGGGCTGGTGATGGGCGCCGGCATCGCCACCTTCGTGATGAGCGCCGGCCTGATCGATTCCCTCGGCCAGACGCGGCACCTCTACTACCAGGAATACCGGTTCGGCGACGTGTTCGTGAGCCTGAAGCGCGCGCCCGAGGCGCTGAAGCGGCAACTGGAGGACATCCCGGGCGTCCAGCGGGTGGAGACCCGGGTGACGGCCGGCGCCACCCTCGACGTCCCGGGCATGCGCGAGCCCGCCAGCGCACGCATCACCTCTCTGCCGGAGGGCGGGCAACCGCAGCTCAACCGGCTGCACCTGCGCGCCGGACGGCTGGTGGAGCCTTACCGCGAGGACGAGGTGGTAATCGGCGACGCCTTCGCCGAGGCCCAGCACCTGGGGCCGGGCGACCACGTCAGCGCGCTGATCAGCGGCCACCGGCGCACCCTCGATATCGTCGGCGTGGCGATCTCTCCGGAATTCACCTACGCGCTGCCGCCCGGCGCCCTGTTCCCGGACAACAAGCGGTTCGCCGTGATGTGGATGGGCCGCGACGCGCTGGAGGCGGCCCACGACATGGACGGCGCCTTCAACGACGCGGTGCTGTCGCTGATGCCCGGTGCCTCGAAGCCCGACGTGATCGCCGCCGTGGACGCCCTGACGCGCAGCTATGGCGGCCAGGGCGCCTATGGCCGCGAGGACCACATCTCGGACATGTTCCTGAGCAGCGAGCTGCAGCAGCTGACGGTCATGGCGATCGTGCTGCCGGCGATCTTCCTCTCGGTGGCGAGCTTCCTGCTGCATACGGTGATGTCGCGGCTGATCAGCCTGGACCGGGAGGAGATCGGCACCCTGAAGGCGCTGGGGCTGACCGACCGGGAAGTCGGCTGGCACTACGCCAAGTTCGCCGCCTCCATCGCGCTGCTCGCCATCGTCACCGGAATCGGCGCCGGCATCTGGTTCGGCCGCGGCATGGCCAGCATGTACGCCCGCTTTTACCGGTTCCCCGAACTGCAATACACCCTGGAGCCGTGGGTGCTGGCCGTCTCCGTCGGACTGAGCTTCGGCATTGCGTTCCTCGGCGCGTTGCGGGCGATCCGCCAGGTGATGCGGCTGCGGCCAGCCCAGGCCATGCGGCCGGAACAGCCGGCGGTCTACCGGCCGCTCTTCCTGGAGCGGCTGGGCCTGGGGCATCTGCTGTCGCCGGCGGCCCGGATGGTCCTGCGTCACCTTGAACGACGGTGGCGACGCTCCACGCTGACCTGCCTGGGCATCGCCACCGCGCTGGGAACCCTGATCGCCTCCAGCTTCTCGCTCGACACCATCAACTTCATGCTGGACGTCCAGTTCAACAGATCCGGCCGCGAGGACGTCGCCGTGACCCTGAACGAGCCCCAATCGGCGGCGGCGCTGGACGACATCGGCCACATGCCCGGCGTGATGCGGGTCGAGCCCTTCCGCAGCGTGCCGGTCAAGCTGCGCCTGAGGAACCGCGACCGCCGGCTGGCGCTGCTGGGCATCCGCCCCGACGGCGATATGCACCGGACGCTGGACCGCCGGCAACGGCCCGTCAGCCTGCCGATGGATGGTCTGGTGCTGTCCGACATGCTGGCCAGGCTACTCGACGCCCAGCTGGGCGACCTTGTGACCGTGGAGGCGCTGGAAGGCCGGCGGCCGGTGCGCCAGGTTCGCGTGACTGGCATCGTCGAGCAGTATGTCGGCACCGCCGCCTACATGGACATCGACGCCCTCGACCGGCTGATGCTGGAGGGACCGACGGTTTCCGGGGCATGGCTGAAGGTGGATGGCGGCCAGGCGGGCCGGTTCTACGACGCGGTCAAGCAGACCCCGGCGATCGCCGGCCTGTCGATCCGCGCGGCGGCCATCCAGGGCTTCAACGACACGGTCGGGCAGAACCTGATCCAGATGACGCTGACCAACATCGCCTTCGCGTCGATCATCGCCTTCGGCGTCGTCTACAATTCGGCCCGGATCAGCGTTTCCGAGCGGGGACGCGAGTTGGCCAGCATGCGGGTGCTCGGCTTCACGCGCGGCGAAATCTCGGCAATTCTGCTGGGCGAACTCGCCATCCTCGTGCTGCTGGCGCTGCCGCTCGGCATGGCGATCGGGTACGGGGTGGCAAGGATGGTGGTGAAGAGCCTGCAGACGGAACTGTTCAAGCTGCCGCTGGTCATCCAACCCTCGACCTACGCGTGGACCGCGCTGGTGGTCGTGGCGGCCGCTGCCCTTTCGGCGCTGGTCGTCCGCCGGCGCCTCGACCGGCTGGACCTGGTCGCCGTGCTGAAGACGCGGGAGTAGCATGACTGGGAACAGCGACGAGAAGCGGCGAAACACGATCGGCTGGCTGAAATGGGCCGCCGGTGGCGCGCTCGTGCTGGGGCTGATCTACGTCGCCTTTGCGCCGAGCCGCGTGCCGGTGGACGTCTCCCCCGTCCGCCGAGGTCCACTGGAGGTGACCGTCTCGGCCGAGGGCAAGACACGTATCCGCGACATCTTCACCGTTTCGGCGCCGGTGAGCGGTACGCTGAAGCGTGTGGTCCTCGATCCCGGCGACCCGGTGACGGCGGGCGAGACGGTGGTGGCCATCTTCGAGCCCTCCGAGCCCGATTTCCTCGACCCGCGCAGCGCCGCCCGGTCCCGCGCGCGGCTCGACCAGGCCAAGGCCGCCGTCGCCCGCGCCAAGGCCGACCTGGAACTGGCGCGCCGGGAATGGGAGCGCGCGCAGGCGCTGCCCGTCGGCGAGGTCCTTTCCCAGCGGGAGCGGGACCGGCGCCAGGCCGATTACGACGCCGCGCGGGCGACGTGGCGCGCCGCCCTGGCCGACCAGGCGGCCGCGCAGGCCGAGTTGATCGTACCGACCGCCGAGGCCGACCAGCGGCAGGACGGCTGCTGCCTGCGCCTGGCCGCGCCCGTTACCGGCAAGGTGCTGCGGGTGCTGCAGGAGAGCGAGCGGGTGATGGCCGCGGGCGCTCCGATCATCGAGCTGGGCGATCCGGCGAGACTGGAGATCGTCGTCGACCTTTTGTCCCAGGATGCGGTCCGGGTCCGCCGCGGCCAGCCGGCACGGATCGACAACTGGGGCGGCGGCTTCGCGCTGAACGGCGTGGTGCGGTACGTGGAGCCTTCCGGCTTCACCAAGATCTCCGCCCTGGGCGTCGAGGAACAGCGGGTCAACGTGATCATCGACCTGACGGATCCCTTCGAAAAGTGGCAGACCCTGCGCGACGGCTACCGGGTGGAACCCCGGATCATCGTCTGGTCCCGTCCGGACGTGCTCACGGTGCCGCTGGGCGCGCTGTTCCGGGACGGCAGCCAGTGGGCGGTCTACCGCGTCGAGAACGGACGTGCCATGCTGCGCCATCTGCGCATCGGCGAGCGCAACGCCGAGGCGGCGCAGGTGATCGAGGGACTGAAACAGGGAGATACCGTGGTCAGCCACCCCAGCGAGGACGTCTCCGACGGCCAGCGCGTGACCGTGCGCGAGGCGGCGGGAACCTGATGCAGGAAAAGGAACTGCGCCTCGCCGTGGTGTGCTCGGGCGGCATCTCGCTGGCCGTCTACATGCACGGCGTGGTCAAGGAGATCCTGAAGCTCGCCCGCGCCTCCAAGCTCTACCACGCGGTGCCCGACGCCTCGCGCAAGCGCGAGCGGTCGTTCGAGGACATCCCGATCGAGGACGGCCGGGTGTTCGACACCGAGGCGGTCTATTTCGATCTGCTGCACCAGATCGGCGGGACGCTGGACCTGCGGGTGATCGTCGACGTGATCGCCGGCGCCAGCGCCGGCGGCATCAACAGCGTGCTGCTGGCCCGCGCCCTCGCCCACGACCTCGCCTTCGACGACCTGCGCGAGCTGTGGCTGACCGGCGCCGACGTCAACGCCCTGGTCGCCGAGGACCGCAAGCCGGGCTGGAGCGACCGCATGGTCCGGCCGCTGGTGCGGTGGATCGCCGGCGAGCGCCTCGACATGGAGATGGACGAGGAGGTGGCCGAGAAGCTGACCATGATGGCGCAGGTGACGCGGCTGCGGCCGCCCTTCGACGGCGAGCGGCTGATCGCCTCGCTGATCACCGCCATGGAGGTGATGGGCAAGCCTCGCCATTCCACCGACTCCCTGATCCCGGCCGGCCTGCGGCTCGACATGTACGTCACCCTCACCGACTTCTTCGGCTACGTCCGGGAAATCCCGCTCTACGACCCGCCGATCATCGAAGAGCGCGAGCACCGCCACCGCCTGCATTTCCGCTACCGCCGCTGGCCCGACGGCCAGGTGGAGAGCGACTTCGATACCGGCTGCATTCCCGCCCTGGCCTTCGCCGCGCGCGCCACCGCCAGCTTCCCCGCCGCCTTCCCGCCGGCCCAGCTCGCCGAGGTGGACCGGGTGCTGGCGCGCCGCGGCGAGAAGTGGACGGCCAAGGAGCGCTTCCTGAACGGCAATTTCCGGCCCTACCGCAAGGCGGGCATGGACCCGGAGAAGACATCGTTCATCGACGGCAGCGTGCTCAACAACAAGCCCTTCGCCCCGGCCATCGAGGCGATCGGCCGGCAGCCCGCCTACCGGCGGGTCGACCGGCGGCTGGTCTACATCAATCCCAATCCGGCCGACTCGCCGCCGCCGCCCTCGGGCAAGCCGCCGGGCCTGCTGCGCACCCTGAAGGCGGCGCTGTCGGACATTCCCCGCAACGAGCCCATCGCCGACGACCTGGGCTGGGTGCAGCAGCTCAACGAGCGCACCCGCCGGGTGCAGGAGATCGTCGAGGCGGCGCGGTCCGACATCGCGGTGGCCGTCGACAAGCTGACCAAGGGCAAGCTCGACATGCGCCACGTCAGCGCCCAGCAGATCTCGGACTGGCGCAGCCTCGCCAACGCCAGCGCGGCCGAGCAGGCGGGCTTCGCCTACAAGGGCTACCTGCGCATCAAGCTGCACGAATCCGTCGACCAGATCGGCCGGCTGGTGGGCCAGCTCTGCGAGGTCGAGCCGGGATCGCCCCGGGCCGGCTTCATCGAGGAGGCCATGCGCGCCTGGGCGACCGAGCGCGGCGTGCTGCCGGCGGCCGACTGGCAGCCCGAGGCGGGCACCCTGACCCGCGACCCGCCGGTCTGGATCCGGATGCTGCGCAGCTTCGACCTGGAGTTCCGCGCCCGCCGCATGCGCTTCGTCATCCGCGCCCTCAACCGGCTGTACGGCACGCTCTCCCAGGCCGGCACGGAGGACTTCAGCGCCTGGCGGCTGGACTACCTGAAGGGCCGCTGCTACGAGGTGCTCGACGCCCTGCGCGGCCGGGACGGCACCGCCGCCATCAGCCTGGAGGCCGCCAGCCGCACCCGCGATGTGTTCGCCCCGGCGCTCGCGAAGGAACGCTTCGATCCCATGGGAGGGGCAGCCTTCGGCCTGGCCAACCTGGACTCCATCGGCACCATCGTGACCGGCATCGCCCGGGACATCGACCTGGAGGCGATGAACCGCCGCTCCGACGAGATCTTCTCGTCCATGGAGCATGCCGGCACGGCCGGGCGCATCCGCCGGGAGCTGCTGGTGCACTATCTGGGGTTCTCGTTCTGGGACATGGTGACCTTCTCCGCCGGGCTGTGGGAGAGCGAGGGCAACTATAACGAGATCCGCGTCGCCCGGCTCAGCCCGCAGGACTGCAACGCCATCCGCAAGGGCGGGCCCGACGAGGTGCTGAAGGGCGTCAAGCTGGGCAATTTCGGCGCCTTCTTCAAGCGCGCCCACCGCGAGAACGACTATCTGTGGGGCCGGCTGCACGGCGTCGACCGGCTGGTCGACATCCTGCTCGACGCGGCGCGGGTGGAGGGCGCGGGGGGCGACGTCGACGTGGCGGCGGCGAAGAAGCGGGCGTTCCGCATCGTCCTCGACGAGGAATGCCGCCACCTCAGCGAGAGCGACGCCCTGCTGGACCAGCTCGCCGGAGAGATCGACCGCCTGTAGGCCGCCCGACCCCGTCAACTCACATGCAGAATCTTGTAGATGCGCCTGGTGAACAGCCAGCGTCCGTCGATCCGGCGCAGTTCGTCGTCGTAGCGGCCGCGCACGCGGATCTCCCTGCCGCTGTCCGGATCCTTGTAGATCTCCGACGTGTAAACCCGCGAGCTGGCCTCGTCGCCGTCCACCTCGATGGCGCCGGGCGTAGCGATGTAGATCATCGGCTCGCTGTAGTCGGTCATCGACGCGTACTGGGTCATCGAGGCGACCCAGCCGTCGACGATGGCCTTGCGGCCGACGAACTCCTCATGGCCCGGCACCTCGGGCAGGCTCCAATAAGCGTCCTCGGCCCAGACGGCGCCCCAGGCGTCGGCGTCACGGACCATCACCGCGTCGGCATAGGCCTCGATCAGTTCGCGGATCTCGATGCGGTCCTCGAGCGGGCCGGTGAACGGCATGGGCTGCTCCTTTCCTCCGATGGCAACGGTTCCCGCCGGGATCATAGACGCATTCCCGCCGCGCACGACACCCTCGCCACCGAAGCCGTTCTTCCCGGCCGCGCATTCCGGTAGGCTGCTACCGGTCGGCACCAGCGGGAAAGGGCGCAACGGCATGATCGTGTTCATGGACATCGAGGCGTCGGGCCTGACCGACGACAGCTACCCCATCGAGATCGCCTGGGTGTTCGAGGACGGCAGCGGCGGCGAGAGCCACTACATCCGCCCCGCGCCCGGCTGGACCGGCTGGAGCGCCAGCGCCGAGGAGGCCCACCACATCACCCGCGACCTGCTGGAGAAGAACGGCGAGCCCGCCGAGGCGGTGGCGCGGCGCCTGGTCGAGGCGCTGTCGGGGCACGACCTGACCGCCAGCTCGCCCAACTGGGACGGCAAGTGGCTGTCGGACCTGCTGGAGGCCGGCGGCTTCGCCCGCGACCGGCTCACCCTGCGCGACACCGAGGAGGTCCAGGCCGAGGCCATCGCCCGGGTGCTCGACCTGGACATGGCCACCGCCCCGCGCGACCCGGGCGAGGTGCTGCCGCGGGACGTGGAGACCATCATGGTGCTGGCCGGCCTGGAGGAGCGTCGCACCCACCACCACCGCGCCCTCGACGACGCCGAAGAGGAACGCCAGCGCTGGCTGAAGGTCCAGGAAATGGCCACCGCCCAGCTCCGCAAGAAGGCGGAATACGGGTGGTGAGATGAAACAGACTCCTGCGATGCGGATTTCGTGACATAGAGGCACGGCCCTTGCCCCCGCACTTCGCGACACGTCCGCCGCTGCGCGCCGGCCGCCCTCAGTGCGAGCGGCTCCACAATGTTATTGAATAATCAATCCGTTAGCCCTGAGGAGGCCGAAGGCCGTCGCGAAGGGCGGGACGAAAAGTAACCAGTCCTCGCGCTCCCGGCGTTTCGCGGCCAATACCTGGCTGAACCCAAGCGCCCGCAAATGGCCGTCATTCCGGCCTTCGCCGGGGTGGCGGCTGAGGGAAAGACGGCCGGGCAGCGTCAGACGGTGAAGCTCTCGCCGCAGCCGCAGCGGCCCTTTTCGTTGGGATTCATGAACAGGAAGCCGGAGAAGAACTTGTCCTCCTGGTAGTCCATCTCGGAGCCCAGGATGTACATGATCGCCTTGGGGTCGATGTAGACCTTGCCGGCTTCCGTCTCAACCACGTCGTCGCCGGCCTGCGCCTCGTCGGCGAAGTCCACCTTGTAGGTGAGGCCCGAGCAGCCGGCTTCCTTGATCCAGACGCGCAGGCCCGCCGCCTCCGGGCGCTTTGCCATCAGCGTGCGCACCCGGTCCACGGCGCGGTCGGTGAGGGTGATGATGCTGCCTGCCATCGGTTTCTCCTACATCATGCCCAGTTCGAGCTTGGCCGCCTCGGACAGCTTGGTCATGTCCCACGGCGGATCCCAGACCAGTTCCACGTCCACCTCGTTGACGCCGTCGACCTCGCGCACCTTGGCTTCCACCTCGCCGGGCATGGATTCGGCGACGGGACACATGGGCGTGGTCAGGGTCATGGTGACCTTGACGTCGTTCTCGGCCGTCACGTCCAACCCATAGATAAGGCCGAGTTCGTAGATGTTAACCGGAATTTCCGGATCGTAGATCGTCTTCAGCTTCTCGACGATCTGATCGCGCACCGCGTCGTCGGGAGCGGTTTCCGCCGGGCCTTCCATGAACTCCTCCAAAAAGTTCTCGCTCATTCCGTCACCACCATCTCGTCGTTCTGGTCGAGGGCCGCGTGCATGGTGTGCCAGCTCAGGGTGGCGCACTTGACCCGCAGCGGGTAGTCGCGCACGCCCGAGAACACCGCCAGCTTCTCCAGTTCGTCCAGGGTTTCCGGGGTCGGGTTCTCCTCGCCGGTGACGAGGGTGTGGAACTTCTCGAACAGCGCCCGGGCCTCGGCCTCCGTGTGGCCCTTCAGCGCCTCGGTCATCAGTGAGGCGCTGGCCACCGAGATGGCGCAGCCCGCGCCCTCGAACCTGACGTCCTCGACGATGCCGTCCTTCAGCTTCAGGTGGACGTCGAGCTTGTCGCCGCACAGCGGGTTGTGGCCGTGGGCGTCGCGGTTGGCGCCGGGCAGCGGCCCGAAGTTCCGCGGCTTGCGGCCGTGGTCCAGGATCACTTCCTGGTAGAGTTCGCGAAGGTCGCTCATCAGGCGAAAATCTCCTGCACGCGGGCGATGCCCCGGATCAGGTCGTCCACGTCGTCGAAGTCGTTGTAGATGCCGAAGGAGGCGCGCGTCGTCGCCGGGATGCCGAAGCGGTCCATCACCGGCTGGGTGCAGTGATGGCCGGCGCGCACCGCGATGCCCTCGAAATCGAGGATGGTGCCCACGTCGTGCGGGTGCACGCCCTCGATGGTGAACGAGATCACGCCCGCCTTCTCAGGCGCGGTGCCGTAGATCCGCACGGCGTTGATCTCGGACAGCCGCTCGGTGGCGTAGTCGCGCAGCGCCAGCTCGTGGCGCAGCAGCGCCTGCCGGTCGAGGCCGGTGACGTAGTCGATGGCCGCGCCCAGGGCGATGGTGCCGGCGATGTTGGGCGTGCCCGCCTCGAAGCGCTGCGGGATGTCGGCGTAGGTGGTCCGGGCGAAGGTCACCGAGGCGATCATGTCGCCGCCGCCCTGGTAGGGCGGCATGTCCTTGAGAATGGATTCCCGGGCGTAGAGCGCGCCGACGCCGGTGGGCCCGTAGATCTTGTGGCCGGAGAAGACGTAGAAGTCGGCGTCGATCTCCTGCACGTCCACCGGCATGTGCGGCACCGCCTGGCAGCCGTCCACCAGCACCGGCACGCCGTGCTCGTGGGCGACCCGCGTCACCTCCCGGATCGGCACGATGGTGCCCAGGGCGTTCGACACATGGGTCATGGCCACCAGCCTGGTGCGGGCGGTGAAGGCCTGTTCGTAGGCCTCCCAGGCCAGCTCGCCCGTGTCGGTGATCGGGATCACCACCAGCTCGATGCCGATGGCGTCGCGCAGCATCTGCCACGGCACGATGTTGGCGTGGTGCTCCATCTCGGAGAGGATGACCTGGTCGCCCTCCTTCAGGTTCTTTCGGCCCCAGCTGGCGGCCACCAGGTTGATCGCCTCGGTGCCGTTGCGCACGAAGACGATCTCCCGGTCGCTCGCCGCGTTGAGCAGGGCGCGCACCTTGGAGCGCGCCTTGTCGTAGGCGGCCGTCGCCTTCTGGCTCAGCTCGTAGACGCCGCGGTGGATGTTGGCGTACTCGGTTTCGTAGACGCGGGCCTCCGCCTCGATCACCTGGCGCGGCTTCTGGGCGCTGGCGGCCGTGTCGAGGAACACCAGGCGCTTGCCGGCGCTGGTCGGGCGCGCCAGGATCGGGAAGTCGGCGCGGATGCGGTCGACGTCCACGCCGGTTCCGCGGGCAAGGTCGGTGCGGGTGGGCGCGTTCATCGGCCGTGCCTCCCGTGCAGCCAGCCGCCGACGCCGGTGGCGAGCAGGTCGCGGCTCGACGGCGAGGCGACACGGTCGAGCACTTCCACCACGAAGCCTTCCACCAGCAGCGCCCGGGCGGTGCGCTCGTCCAGGCCGCGGCTGCGCAGATAGAACATCATGTCCTCGTCCAGCTCGCCGACGGTGGCGCCGTGGGCGCACTTCACGTCGTCGGCGAAGATCTCCAGCTCGGGCTTGCTGCTGGCCTCGGCAGTGCGGGCGAGCAGGATGTTGTGGTTGGCCTGGCGCGCGTCGGTGTGCTGCGCGTCCTGGCGGACGATCACCTTGCCCTGGAAGACCGCGTGGGCCTGGTCGTCAAGCACCGCCTTGAACACCTGGTCGCTGACGCAGCCCGGCACGGCGTGGTCGACGACCGTCAGGTTGTCGTGCAGCTGCCGGCCGCGCCCCAGGGACACGCCGGCGAGGCGGCAATGCGCCCCGGTGCCGTCCATGGTCACGTGGGTCTCGTTGCGCGCCATGGCGCCGCCCAGCATGGCGGCGACGCTGTCGAAGCGCGCGCCCTCGCCCAGCCGCACCCGGCTGGCGGCGATGTGGTAGGCCGACGGCCCCTCGCCCTGCTGGCGGGCGTGCTCGATGCGGGCGCCGGGCGCCAGGAAGAACTGGTTGACCGCGTTGGTCCAGTAGGACTCGGCGCCGCCGAAATAGCCTTCGAAGATGGTGGCGCGGGCGCCCTTGCCGGCGACCACCACGTTGCGCACCTGCGCCATGCCGCCCCGCTTGGCGAAGAACAGCAGGTGGATGGGCGCCTCGACGCGCACGCCGTCGTCGATGCGGATCACCGCGCCATCGTTCATCAGCGCCGTGTTGAGCGCCACCAGCGCGTCGTCCGGGCTGTCCGTCGCCGCCTGGTCGAGCCAGTCCGACAGGTCGTCGCCGCGGGCGAGCGCCGTGCCCAGGCTCTCGATGGTGACGCCCCGCGGCGCCTGCTCCACGTTGGAGAGAGCGGCGTCGAGCCGGCCGTTGACGAACACCAGGGTCAGCGCGTCGGAGGTCACGTGGGCCGCCACGTCGGCCGGCGTCAGCTCGGATTCGCCCGCCGGCTCGAACCCGGCGCCGGCAATCGGCGTCAGCTTGGTGTAGCGCCAGGCTTCCCGCTTCAGGCCGGGAAAGCCGTGCGCGGCATAACGCTCGAACGCCCGCTCGCGCAGGCCCGCGGGGCCGGGCAGCGCCGGCTTCAGGCGCTCGAACTGGTCGGCGTAAGGGACGGGCTGGACCGACATGCTCAGGCGGCCTCCGCGTCCGGCACGTAGTTGACGTAACCGTCGCGCTCCAGTTCCTCGGCCAGTTCCTTGCCGCCGGAGGCGACGATCCGGCCCTTGGCCAGGATGTGCACGAAGTCGGGCTCCACATAGCTGAGCAGGCGATGGTAATGGGTGACGAGAACGGTCGCCTTCTCCGGGCCGCGGAGGGCGTTGATGCCCTTCGAGACGGTCTTCAGCGCATCGATGTCGAGGCCGGAATCGGTCTCGTCGAGCACCATCAGCGTTGGGTCGAGCACCGCCATCTGGGCGATCTCGTTGCGCTTCTTCTCGCCGCCCGAGAAGCCGACATTGACCGAGCGCCTGAGCAGCGCCTCGTCCATCTCCAGCAGCGCCGCCTTCTGGCGCAGCAGCTTCAGGAAGTCGATGCCGTCCAGCTCGACCAGGCCGCGATGCCTGCGCACGGCGTTGGCGGCGGTGCGCAGGAAGGTCATGCCGTTCACGCCCGGCAGCTCCACCGGATACTGGAAGCCCAGGAAGATGCCCTCGCGGGCGCGTTCGTCGGCCTCCATGGCCAGCAGGTCCTTGCCCTGGAAGGTCACCGATCCCTCGGTGACCGCGTAGCCGTCGCGGCCGGCCAGCACATAGGCCAGCGTCGACTTGCCGGAGCCGTTCGGCCCCATGATGGCGTGCACCTCGCCGGGGTTCACGGTCAGGTCGATCCCCTTCAGGATCTCCTTGCCGTCGACATTGGCGTGCAGGTTCTTGATCTCGAGCATGTCTTTCCGTTCCCTAGCGTGTCAGCCGACGCTGCCTTCCAGGCTGATGCCCAGCAGCTTCTGGGCCTCGACCGCGAATTCCATGGGCAGGTGCTGCATCACTTCCCTGCAGAACCCGTTGACGATCATCGACACCGCCTCCTCCTGGGTGAGGCCGCGCTGCATGCAGTAGAACAGCTGGTCGTCGCTGATCTTCGAGGTGGTCGCCTCGTGCTCCACCTGGGCGGAGGGGTTCTTCACCTCGATGTACGGCACCGTGTGCGCGCCGCAGCGGTCGCCCATCAGCAGCGAATCGCACTGGGTGTAGTTGCGCGCGTTCTCGGCGCCCTTGAGCACCCTGACCAGACCGCGATAGGTCTGGTTGCCCTTGCCGGCCGAGATGCCCTTGGAGATGATCCGGCTGCGGGTGTTCTTGCCGATATGGATCATCTTGGTGCCGGTGTCGGCCTGCTGGAAGTTGTTGGTGATGGCCACCGAATAGAACTCGCCCTGGGAGTTGTCGCCCTGCAGGATGCAGCTCGGGTACTTCCAGGTGATGGCCGAGCCGGTCTCCACCTGGGTCCAGGAGATCTTCGAGTTCATGCCGCGGCAGGCGCCGCGCTTGGTGACGAAGTTGTAGATGCCGCCCTTGCCGTTCTTGTCGCCCGGGTACCAGTTCTGCACCGTCGAATACTTGATCTCGGCGCCTTCCAGCGCGATCAGCTCGACCACGGCGGCGTGGAGCTGGTTCTCGTCGCGCATCGGCGCCGTGCAGCCCTCGAGGTAGCTCACGTAGGAGCCCTCGTCGGCG
>WGNW01000089.1 GCA_016124315.1 Alphaproteobacteria bacterium | reverse complement strand
TCTCCGGCGGCGTCAATATCTACCCGCAGGAGGTGGAGAACCTGCTGATCGGCCATCCGACGGTGGCCGACGTGGCGGTCTTCGGAGTGCCCAACGACGAGTTCGGCGAGGAGGTCAAGGCGGTGGTCCAGCCGATGGACTGGACCGACGCCGGCCCGGCGCTGGAAGCCGAGTTGATCGGCTTCTGCCGCGAGCACCTGGCCCACCTGAAATGCCCGAAGAGCGTCGACTTCGAGCGCGAGCTGCCGCGCCATCCCACCGGCAAGCTCTACAAGCGGCTGCTGCGCGACCGCTACTGGGGCAAGAAGGAAAGCCGGATCGTCTGAGCCCTGCTCTCAGCTCTCGGACAACGCGACGATCTGGACCGTCGTGGTGTCGCCGGGGACCAGCACCACGGTCGCGGTGCGGCCGTCCTTCCTGAACGAGTAGGAGTGCATGCCGGGCGATTCCGTCTGCTCGGCGAGGCTCCAGCCCGCGCCGGTCATCCGGTCGCGGAAGAAGACGCCCACCGCGTCGACGCCGTCGCCGGTGTGGCCCTGGACGAGGAAGCCGTTGGGCATTGTGCTGGAGGTGAAGATCTTCAGCCCCGGATAGACCGCGATGTCGCCGGGAAAGCCGTCGGGCAGGCCGACGTTCTCGCCGAACGCCGTCTTCGTCTCGCCGTCCTCGCCCTTCATGGTGACGGACTTCACGCCGTGCTCTTGGCTGTAGTCCACGTCGACGTCGGCGCCGTGTTGCCTGGCGTATTTCTCCAGCCGCTTTTCAGTGGCGTCCTCGGAATCGCCGCAGCCGGCCAGCGGCATGAACGCGATCAGCAATGGCAACAGCAGCTTCGGTCCGCGAGTCATGGTCGGAATCCCCCTCGTCGTGCGGTGTGCGCGCAAGTGTAGACCAAGCGATTCGGGCCGACGAGCGGGAACGGTTCAGATCAGCCCGTCCTCGCGGACGAGTTCGAGCGACCGGACGATGCGCGCGACGGCGTCGTCGATCAGGTCGGGCGTGTGCGCCAGCGACACGAAGGAGCGCCTTGTCCCCGGCACCAGCACGCCGTTGTCGAGCAGGTGCAGGTAGAACTCGGTCTCGGCCTGCGGCTTGGTGCGGTTGAGGTCGCGCGACGAGCGGATGGGTTCCCTGCGGAAGTAGATCTGGAACATCGAGCCGGCGTTGAGCACCTGCACCGCCATGTTGTGGGCGTGGGCGTAGTCGTTGACCATGCGCGCGAGCCGCTCGCCCTGGCCGTTGATGTGCGGGTAGACCGTGTCCCGGTGCTCGTCGAAATAGCGGACCTGGGCGTAGCCCGCCGCCATGGTCAGCGGATTGCCCGAGAAGGTGCCGCCCGACATGATGCCCTTGGGGTCGCCTTCGTGCAGGGCGTTGAACAGCCGCATGACGTCGGCCCGGCCGCCCACCGCGCCCACCGGCAGGCCGCCGCCCAGCGCCTTGCCGTAGGTGGCGAGGTCGGGCTTCACGCCGTAGAACTCCTGCGCGCCGCCATAGGCGAAGCGGAAGCCGGTGATCACCTCGTCCATCATGAACAGCACGCCCGATTCCGTGCATACCGCCTTCAGCTCGTGCAGGAAGTCGCGGATCTCGTCGTTCATGTGCGGGTTCGAGCTCTGCGCCGCCTCGATCATCACCACGGCCAGCTCGTCCTTGTGCCGGCGGATCAGGTCGAAGGCGCCTTCCGACCGGTAGGGCAGCATCACCTGGTTTTCGACCACGGCGGGCAGCACGCCGGCGCCCAGCGGCCGGTAGACCGGCGCGTCGCGCGGGCTGTCCGGGTCGGCCAGGCCGATGCCGTAGTCGTGGGCGCCGTGGTAGAAGCCGTCGAACACGCCGATCTTGGGCTTGCCGGTGAACGCGCGGGCGGCGCGGATGGCGTACATGGTGGATTCGGTGCCGGTGTTGCAGAAGATCAGCCGCTCGACGCAGTTGTCCGCCTTGATCACCTGCTCGGCCAGCGGCACCTGGTTGGGATTGTGCAGGCCGAACTGCCAGCCCCGGTTCTCCACCTGGTCGAGGATCGCCTGCTGCACCACCGGATGGCGGTGGCCCAGGATCAGCGAGCCGAAGCCGATCTGGAAGTCGATGTAGCGATTGCCGTCGGCGTCGATCAGGTAGGGGCCTTCGCCCTTCTCGATCAGCACCGGGAAGGGCATTTCCACGCTGGCGGCCGAGCCCATGTTCATGAGCTCTTTGGTGCGGCCGGTCAGCTCCTGGGAGCGGCGGTTCTTGCGGCTCAGGCTCTCGCGCACGGCCCGGCCGTTGGCGCCGATGTCGTCCGTGATGGTGAACGCCATGTTCATTGAACATCTCCCCGTATTTTTCAGCAGCTTACGGGGAGGCGTCGCCTACCGGCAAGCGTGAAGGCGGGCGCGAGGGGCGGGAGCGGAGCGCGTCACTTTCGCGGCAGGGTGTTCAGCAGCTTCAGCCAGCTCTGCGGCTGGGGGTCGCCGTGCGGATGCTTGCCGAAGATGCTGGCGAGCGCCTGGTCCTCGCCTTCGGAGAGGATCTCGAGCGACGAGATGATGCCGGCGGCGGTGGGCTTGTGCACCAGCCAGAGGTGCTCGAGGGCCGAATCGGGCACGAACACCTTGGAGCGCTCGTGGACGATCTCCCAGCCGTGGCCCACCCGCTTGGGCGCCTTGGCGGGGCCGGAGAAGATCTGCACGAAGCCGCGGTTGGCGACGAAGA
Source organism: Alphaproteobacteria bacterium (assembly GCA_016124315.1). Taxonomy (GTDB): domain Bacteria; phylum Pseudomonadota; class Alphaproteobacteria; order SMXS01; family SMXS01; genus RI-34. Next base: position 37,123 of record WGNW01000089.1, on the reverse strand, counting down.
CCATCACCTGCTCGCCGGTCTTGTCCAGCTTGCCCAGCAGATCCTGGAACGCCTCGGGCGCCAGCTCGGCGGCGTATTTCTCGCCGACCAGCCGGAAGGCCTGGAGCCGGCCGATGCGGTGCTTGCCCAGCAGTGCCTCGAAATGGTGCACGTTGCTCATCGCCGCCCAGTCGTCGCGCAGCGCCGCCACGTCCACTTCCTTGTCCTGCAGCGTGGCGCGGGCGCCGGGGTGGACGCCGCCCACGTCCGGCTCGGCCTTGTCGGTGCCGAAGCGCTGGGCGAGGGATTCGATGGTGGCCTTGGCGTCGTCGTCGGCGCCGTGGATCGACGTCGCCAGCGCGCCCGCCTCGTTGTAGAGGTCGACGGTGGTGTGCGCCGGGTGCACCGCGCCGCGCTTCAGCCGCTTCAGCAGGAAGCGCAAATCCATGTTGTCCTGCACCACCGAGGCGAACTGGCCCTCGCCGCGCAGGAACACCTCCTCGATGGCGCCGCTCTGCTCGATGGCGATGCCGCCGCTGGCGGTGCGCACCGTGAAGGTGCCCGCCTTCTCCAGCGCCTTGACGATGTCTTCCCAGGCGGGTTGCAGGTAAAGGGTCTTCTCGGCGGTTGCGGCGGTGCTCATGGCGGCTCTCCCCGGCGGTCACGAAAACGGATTTCCATCATATTGGCCGGAGGCGGAGGAGGTCGAGGGCCGATCGGACGGCGACGGACAGAACTTGTCCGCCGCGCCGCCCATCGTGCTCCTCTCCGCCGGCCGGCCCTACCGCATGGCGAGGAAGATGCTGGCGTCGCCGCGGCGCACCTGCAGCAGCAGCGGGTGTCCCTTCACCGCGGCCGCGGCCTGCTTCAGGTCGTCCATGTCGGTGACCGGCTGCCGGTTGGCGCCGACGATGATGTCGCCCTCCTGCAGGCCCGACCGCGCCGCCTCGCTGCCCGGATCGACGGACTGGACGTAGACGCCCTTCACCTCGCCCGACAGCGGATCGTCGTCGGGGATCGGTCCCAGGCTCAGCCCCCGGAAGCGCTCGCTCACGCTGCCGGAGGCGGCGCTGGCCGTCTGCTCGCCCAGCTTCAGGGTGACCGAGGTCTTGTTGCCCGCCCGGTAGATGTCGAGGGTCACCTCGCGGCCGGGCCGCATCAGGCCGACGTGGTTGCGCAGGTCGGCGCCGCCGGTCACGCTCTTGCCGTCGATCGCGGTGATCACGTCGCCCGCCTTGATGCCCGCCTTCTCCGCCGGGCTGCCCGGCACCACGTCCGACACCAGCGCGCCGTCGTTGGTGTCGATTCCCATGGCGTCGGCCAGTTCGGGGGTCAGGTCCTGGATCATCACGCCGATCTGGCCGCGTTGCACGCCGCCATACTTGATGATCTGCCGGGCGGTGCGGATCGCCATGTCGGCGGGAATCGCGAAGCCGATGCCGATATTGCCGCCCGAGCCCGAGAGGATCGCGGTGTTGATGCCCACCAGCTGGCCGGTCTGGTCGATCAGCGCACCGCCCGAGTTGCCGGGGTTGATGGAGGCGTCGGTCTGGATGAAGTCCTCGTAGCCTTCGATGCCCAGGCCGGAGCGGCCCAGGGCGCTGACGATGCCCAGGGTCGCCGCCTGGCCGATGCCGAACGGATTGCCGAGGGCGATGACGAAGTCGCCGATCTTCAGCTTGTCCGAATCGCCTATGGGCATGGCGGTAAGATCGTGGGCGTCCACCTTGAGCACGGCGATGTCGATCTCGGGATCGGTGCCGACCAGCGTCGCGTCCAGTTCGCGCCGGTCGGTCAAGGTAACTTGAATGTGATCGGCGTCGGCGATCACGTGATTGTTGGTCAGGATGTAGCCGTTCCTGGCATCGATGATCACACCCGAACCGACGCTCTTGGTGTGGCGCTCCTGTTGCTGGGGCGGCGGATTGCCGAAGAAGTGCCGGAAGAACGGATCCTGCAGCAGCGGGTTGGCCGGCGCCTGGGCGGTGCCCTCGACCGACACGTTCACCACCGCCGGAGAGACGCGGGAGAGCACCGGGTTCAGGGACTGGAGGACCGGCGGCGCCACGGGCCCTGGCTGCTTGGTCGTCAGCGTGGGTCGCGTCTCGTGACCTGACCTAAGTTCCTGGAATTTAGGGCTGAATTCCCATGCAAGGGCGCCGACGATCACCACGACCGCCAAGGCGGCAAGAACTTTCTTCATCATTTTCCTCGTCACCTGCCGAAACGGGGGCGAGACATCCGGGCATGGAACGGCCTGACGACTAAACGCCCAGCGCAACCGTGCTGCGCGACCCGCCGGCGGCGGGCGGCCAAGCCGGTTTTCCGGCGGGTGCCTCGGCTTGGAAATGGCCCTGCGGACCCGGCGCGTCAACCGCATGCGGGGGTTTGGTCAAGCGACGCTGTGTCGGGTTTGATCAGAATATTGATAAAAAATGGAAATTTGACAATTCCTGCAACGAGGCTCGAAAAAGTGGCTATGCGATGCATATGCCGCGACCGGCAAGAAAAAAAAGACTCACTACCGGCGAGTTGATCCCATGAAATCAAACTTCTTCTTGGACACCCGAGGTAGCCTCGCAACCCTGGTCGCCCTGATGGCGCCGGTTCTGCTGGGCTTTGGCGCCCTGGCCGTCGACATCGGCTCCTGGCACCTGACCAAGCGCGCCATGCAGACGGCGGCCGACACGGCGGCGATATCCGCCTCCGAAGTGCTCGCCGACGGGGGCACCGCGGCCGAGGCCGAGGCGGCCGGCAAGCAGAGCGCCGCTGCCAATCACTACGGCGAGGCGGACGGCAATACGATCACGATTTCAGCCGACACCGGCTCCGAGCGGGCGACGGCGACCATCAGCCGGCCGGCGGACCTCTTCCTGTCGCGGATCATCATGGGCGACGAGGAGCACAAGATCGAGGCGACCGCCACCGCCGGTCCTCAGGAGAGCGCGCCGGTGTGCCTGCTGGGGCTGCAAGGCTTCGACACGGGCATCACGGAGAACGGGGGCAGCGCCACGACCGACATCTGGGGGACCAATTGCGCCATTCAGGCGAATTCGAGCGATTCGACCGCCCTGAGCACCAACGGCAAGAACGCCCTGATCCAGGGGGCGAGCGTTTGCGCCAACTATTCCGCGCCCCCCACCGGCAACGACGTTCCCAACTCCGATCCGCCGGCCTACTCCTGCCCGCCCATCCTCGATCCCTTTCCCGAACAGCTCGAGCCGGAATGGGACGGCCAGGCGTCGACCTGCCCATCGTCCATGGCCCCAGATCCGACGGTGTACAGCACTTATGTCCTGATCCACAGCGGCTGCTATCGCAACAACGACCTGAAATACAGCAAGAAGCTGGTCTTCGAGACGGGCGGCACCTTCTACCTGTATAACAGCAGCATCCAGATCACCGGCGGCAACGTGGATGCCGTGGGCGTCTCCGTGACGTTCTTCCTCTACGGCGATTCCACCATGGACCTGTCGGGGACCCGCGATATGTACCTCACCGCCAAGCCGATCACCTCCAGCACGTTTCCCAACATCCTGATCGCGGCGGACGCGAGCAACGTCGACGACATGACGGGCGGCCAGAGCGGCGACAGCAAGTTTGGCGGCTCGGACAATGCCTATCTCTCAGGGATCATCTACCTGCCGAAGCAGGACGTGAGGGTCGGCGGCACGGGCAACGTGGTCGCCACCAACGCCTCCATCGTCGGCAACACGATCACGGTGGTCGGCAACGGTCAGCTCACGATCACGGCACCGGACGACGGCGCGCCCAAGCGCACGGCCGTGCTCCTGCTCAATTAGGGGAAACGCCATGATCACATGGATTCGCCGCTACCTGTCGGACCGCACCGGTGCCATCGCCGTCGAGTTCGCGGTGCTATCGCCGTTCATCGCCATTCTGATCGTCGGCGCGTGGGACATGGCGCGCTACATCAACGACCAGGCGGCGCTGACCGAGGCGACCCGCAGCGGCCTGCAATACGCCGTCAGCAAGTATTGGAATGCCGACCTCGTGAAGGCGGCGGTCCTGGCCGAGGCGTCGCGCGAGGGACTCGACAACGTCTCCGTGACCGTCAACTCCACCTGCGACTGCCCGAACGGCACGACGCCGTCCAGTTGCACGGCGACCAATGCCTGCGGTGGCACCAACGCCCTGCGGGTCTACACGGAAATCCAGGCCACCAAGTCCTATGCCACCACGATCGACTACCGTCTGGTTCCCCAGCAGGTCGTGCTGAACCGCTCCAGCAGCCTCCGGGTCCGCTGAGACGACAAATGGCGATTTCGGGTTTCCGCAGGTTTCTGGCAGACGTCTCCGGGGCGGCGGCGGTCGAATTCGCGCTCGTCCTGCCAATGTATCTGCTCATGGTGCTGCTGCTGCTGGAGATCGGGAACTACTTCTGGCTGCGCCACACGGTTGATCACGTCGCCCGGGAGACGGCGAGGGAGGGGATCACCCGCACGCCCTGGGGTATAAAATGGGACGGCTCGGAAGGGGCGGCGGAGGATTATCTGAAGCAGTACGCGCTGGATATGCTGAAGACCGACAGTCTCAAGACCGAGCGAGCCACGGCCTCCGTCGACATGAACATCACGGACCGCATCGAGACCGTCACCGTGACCTATCTCTACAAGCCGGTGGTGGTTCCGAAAGCGCTGCTGCCCGAAACCACCCTTACCGCGACGGCCACGATGGACCTGCAGAAGCCCTGAGCGGCCGCCGGTCTCCGGTCAGCACTGACTCGGACCGCATAAATGGCCGAATCGGGCCGCTTTCGGGCGGGCCGCGCCGGCTGGGGCGGTCATTCGGCTATGCTGTCGGTTGAATGGTCGGGGAGAGAGGATTCGAACCTCCGGCCCCTGCGTCCCGAACACAGTGCTCTACCAGGCTGAGCTACTCCCCGACGGGCTCCAAGATGGGGCAGGGCGCGTGTATAGCGTTCCGGCGCGTCCGCTGCAAGCCGCTTGGTGAGGCGGAATGCGCGAGCGCTCAGAATGCCCGGTCGACGGAGAAATCGACGATGCCGGTGAGCGCGTCGCGGGTGGGCGACGGCGCGAACAGCCGCAGCGCGTCCTTCGCCATGGCGCCGTAGTGGCGGGCGCGGGCGATGGTGTCGGGCAGGGCGCGGTACTTGGTCATCAGCGCGAGCGCGTGCTCCAGGTCGCCGTCCTGCTGATCCACCTGCTCCAGGGTGCGTCGCCAGAAGGTACGCTCCTCGGCGTCGGAGCGGCGATAGGCGAGGATCACCGGCAGGGTGATCTTGCCCTCGCGGAAGTCGTCGCCCACCGACTTGCCGAGCGTCGCCTGCTTGGCGGAATAGTCGAGGGCGTCGTCGGCCAGCTGGAAGGCGATGCCCAGGTTGCGCCCGAAGCTCTCCAGCGCCTCCTCCTCGGCGGCCGGCCGGTTTGCCACGATGGCGCCGAGCTGGCAGGCGGCGGCGAACAGCACCGCCGTCTTGGCGCTGATCACCTGCAGGTAGCTGTCCTCGCTGGTGTCCACGTCGTTGGAGGTGGTGAGCTGCAGCACCTCGCCCTCGGCCAGCACCGCCGAGGTGCCCGACAGCAGGCGCAGCACGTCGAGCGAGCCGTCGTCGGTCATCACCTGGAAGGCGCGGCTGAACAGGAAGTCGCCCACCAGCACGCTCGCCTGGTTGCCCCACAGCACGTTGGCCGTCTCGTTGCCGCGGCGCAGCCGGCTCTCGTCGACCACGTCGTCGTGCAGCAGGGTGGCGCTGTGCAGGAACTCGATGCAGGCGGCCAGCGGTATGTGGCGGTCGCCGTCGTAGCCGCACAGCGCCGCCGTCGCCAGGGTCAGCATCGGCCGCAGCCGCTTGCCGCCCGAGGCGATCAGGTGGCCGGCGAGCTGCGGGATCAGCGCCACCGGACTCTGCATCCGTGCGATGATCACCTCGTTGACGCGGGCCATGTCGTTCTTGACCAGGGCGGTGAGCCGGTCGAGCGCGTTCGGCTCCTCGCGTTTGTCCCTGTTGATCCGGACGACGTTTTCCACGGCGGGTTTTCCCTGGTTTTCAGTGTTCGCCGGAGGATAGAAGGCGGTAAGATCGGCGGTCAAGTGAACAGCCGATAGGGGAGCAGCGCAATCGCGCCATGCAGGAAATCCTTCGCACCAACAATCCGGTCTCGCTTTCCTACGCCGAGAGCCTGCTCAAGGACGCCGGCATCGACTGCCTGGTGTTCGACGGGCATACCTCCGTCCTCGAGGGCAGCATCGGCGCGATCCAGCGCCGTCTGATGGTGGCCGACGACGACGTCGAGAAGGCCCGCCGCCTGCTCGCCGATTCGGATATCGATGGCTGATCTGGCCGATGCGACCGCCGACACCCTGCTCGACGGCCGCGTCAGGCTCTACCAGCCGCGCCGCGGCTACCGGGTCGCGCTCGATCCGGTCCTGCTGGCGGCGGCCGTGCCCGCCCGGCCGGGCGACCGGGTGCTCGACGTGGGCAGCGGCACCGGCGCCGCCGGCCTCTGCCTCGCCGCCCGCGTGCCGGGCATCGTCCTGACCGGTATCGAGCGGGACGAAGCGGCGCTGGCCCTTGCCCGGCGCAGCGCCGCTGCCAACGGCGTCGCCGCGGACTGGATCGAGGGCGACGTGCTGGCGCCGTCCGCCGACCTGCGGACGCGCCAGTTCGATCACGTGCTGAGCAATCCGCCCTACCGGTCCGCCGAACGCAGCCGCGCCAGCGGCGATCCGGCGCGCGTCGCCGCCCACGTCATCGACGACGCCGGGTTCGAGGCATGGCTGGCGTTCTGCGCGGCGCGGGTCAGCGGCCGCGGCAGCCTCAGCCTGGTGCTGCCGGCCGGCGAACTCGGGCGGGCCGCGGCCGTCCTGGAGGCCCGCCTCGCCGGCCTGCGCGTCTTCCCGCTGTGGCCCCGGGACGGAACGGAAGCCAGGCGCGTGCTGCTGCGCGCCCGCCGCGGCCGGCGCAGCCCGAGCCGCCTGCTGCCCGGCCTGGTGCTGCACCGTCCCGACGGCGGCTACACCGAGGCGGCGGAGGACGTGCTGCGCAGGGGCGCCGCGCTGGACCTCGGCGACCGGCCCGGCCCCATTGATCGGAAAGCCCGCCTCCCCTAAATTGTTGGTTTCGGAGCGGCCCGGCGGGCCGGCTCCTCTGCGTGGCCGCCCCCTCCGGGCGGTGTCGCCCCGCTTGGGGCGGGAAAGAGGTGGTCAACATGTCCGACCGCAAGACGGACGAGATCGGCAGCGGCGACGCCGCGCAGTCGCGCGAGGCGGCCGACCAGCTGCGCCGGCGGCTGCTCAAGACCGGCGCCGCGGCGGTCCCCGTGATCATCTCGCTGCAGAGCGGCACCGCCTGGGCGCTGTCGAGCTGCGCCAGCGCCAAGGAGACCGGCGTCAAGCGTCCCACGAGGAGCCAGCTCGTCCAGGAGTTCGGCGATTTCTCGAGCGATCCCAACTCCACCCAGCTCGCCAACCGCCAGACGGTGCAGGCGCTGACCGGCATCAAGGCGAAGAAGGGCGGCAAGAACAACTACAACGACATCGAGTCGATCGTGAACAATTTCACCGGCTCGGGCGGCGGCTATCCCTATCCGGAAGGGCCCGGCGAATCCGTCGAGACCGGCGACATGATCCACCTGATGGTGACCAACGGCTCCTGCTGGACGTCCTACTGCACCGGCCCGATCCGCAACACGCGGGACGTCTACATCTACAGCGACACCAACCCGTCGGTCTGCGGCAGCTAGGCCGGGCGGGCCGCCATGGCGACGGCCGACGGCAGCATCCGCCTCGCCGTGCCGGGTGCGCTGCTGTGGCGGGAATGGGAGGACGGCTGCGTCGTCTTCAACCGCGCCACCGGCGAAACCCACTATCTGGACCTGTTCACCAGCTATCTGCTGCGGCTGATCGAAGCCGGCGTCGACGGGCCGGACGCCCTCGCATCCACCGCCTGCGCCGACCTGGGCGGCGAGCGGACGCCGCTGCTCGACGGCCGCATCGCCCGGGCGCTGGAGAATTTCGAGACGCTGGCCCTGGTGGAGCGCGACCCGTGAGCCGGATCGGCGCCCTGGCGCCGGCCGACTTCGCCCGCCGGCTGCGTGCCGGCGCGGTGCTGGCCGTGCCGCCTTTCGCCGTCAGGGTGCAGAGCCGGCTGGGCGCGCTCCACCGCTCGATGCATGGCCTCTACGGCGAGTTCGACCTGCTCGGCAACGCGGAGGCGCCCGACTTCGTCATCCGCGTCGACGGCACCGGCGGCTGGCGCCGGCTGCTGCGCCGCCAGTCCATGGCCTATATCGACACGCCGCCGCCCTACGTGCCGCTGCCCGAGCGGATGGCGCCGCTGATGTTCGAGCAGGCGCTCAACTGGTGCGTCGCCACCCGGACCTTCACCCATCTGATCCTCCATGCCGCCGTGGTCGCCCGGGAGGGGCGGGCGCTGCTGATCCCCGGCCAGTCGGGCCAGGGCAAGAGCACCCTGTGCGCCGCGCTGGTGACGCGGGGCTGGCGCCACGTGTCGGACGAATTCGCCCTGCTCGACCCGCGCAGCCTGGAGATCACCGCGCATCCGCGGCCGATCTCGCTGAAGAACCAGTCCCTGGACGTGATCGCGGGCTGGGCCCCCGAGGTGCAGCTTTCCGAGGCCCATCACGGCACGCCCAAGGGCACCGTCGGCTATGTGCGGCCGACGAGGGCGGCCGTCGACGCGGCGCCGGCGCCGGTGCGCCCGGCGGCCATCCTGTTTCCCCGCTTCGACGCCGAGGGCGAGGCGGGGCTCGCGCCCTTCGGCACCGCGGCGGCCTTCATCGCGCTTACCGCCTGTTCGGTGAACTACCGGGAGTTCGGGCAGGCGGGCTTCGTCGCGCTGAGCCGGCTGGTGGGCGAACTGCCCGTCATGTCGGCCACCTATCCGGACACGGCCACCGCCGTCGGGCTGGCGGAGCGGGCCCTGGCAGGGACGGCGCGCTGACGTGGACGATCCGCTGCTCGAGTGCCTGCGCGACCCCGCCCGGATGGCCCGGCTCGGCGGGCCGGCATGGGCCGGCCTGATGCAGCGCGCCCGGCCGCGGGCGCTGCTCGGCAAGCTGGGGCGCGCCGCCGCCGATACCGGGATCGAGGAGAGCCTGCCGCCAGCCGTCCGCCGCCAGTTCGCGTCCGTCGACCGGCTGTGCGCCTACAATGACGAGCACCTGCGCGCCGAGGCGTTCATGGTGCTGCACGCCCTGCGCCGCACCGGCGCGCCGGTGCTGTTCCTCAAAGGCACGGCCTACGCGCTGCTGGGCCTGGAGGTGGCGCGCGGGAGGGTGTCCTCGGACGTGGACATCATGGTGCCGCGCGACCGGCTGGAAGCCGTGGAGCAGGCGCTGGGCGCCGCCGGCTGGCTCAGCCTCAAGACCGATGCCTACGACCAGCATTACTACCGAAGCTGGATGCACGAACTGCCGCCGCTGCAGCACCGCCACCGGGCGACGGTGATGGACGTGCATCACACCATCCTGCCGCTCACCGGCCGCATCCGCCCGGACGCGGCGGCGCTGCTGGCGGCGGCCCGGCCCGTTGCCGTCCACGGCCGCCAGGCCTTCGTGCTGGAGCCGGCCGACATGGTGGTCCACGCCGCCGTGCACCTGTTCCAGGACGGCGACCTGGCCGAGCGGCTGCGCGAACTGCTCGACATCCACGAACTGGTGACGGAATTCGCCGGCCGCGAATCCGGCTTCTGGGACCGGCTGGCGGAGCGGGCCGCCCTGCACGGCGCCGGCCGGCCCGTCTGGTACGCGCTGAATTTCGCCCGGCGCCTGCTGGCAACGCCGGTTCCGCCGGGCCGGCTGGAAGCGTTGCCGTCGCGGCCCCGGCGGGTGGCGCGGGCGGCGATGGGCCGGCTGGCGCCGGTCGCCCTGCTGCCCAGCCTGCCGGACCGGCCCTCGGCCGCCGCCGCATGGGCCCGCCGCCTGCTCTTCCTGCGGTCCCACTGGCTGCGCATGCCGCCGGGCCTGCTGCTGCGGCACCTCTCCGTCAAGGCCTGGGCGGCCCTGCGCGCCCGCCTGTCGAGCCTTTTCTAGGCCTGGCCGGCGCGGATTTCCGATTTCCAGCTGGACGTGATGCGGGCTAGGGCGAGGGTCAGCACGCCGGCCATGGCGACGAAGCCGCCGACGACGGCGAGGCCGGCGCCGTAGCTGCCGGTCAGGTCCTTCACCTCGCCGATGATCACCGGCCCGAGGAACCCGCCCAAATTGCCGATCGAATTGATCAGGGCGATGCCGGCGGCCGCGCCGCTGCCGCCCAGGATGGCCATGGGCAGCGTCCAGAACACCGGGAAAGCAGCAAAGCTCGCCAGGAAGCCGCTGCACAGCAGGACGTAGCTCACCAGCGGCCGGTCGGAGGTGGCGCCGGCGGCGGCGAACAGCGCGCCGCCCAGTAGCGCTGGCCACGCCAGATGGCCGACCCGCTCGCCGCTGTCGTCCGACCGGCGGCCCCAGATCACCAGCACCGCGGCGGCCAGGGCGTTGGGCAGCACGGTGATCAGAATCGCCTCGGCATTGCTCAGTCCACCCAACCCCTTGGTGATCTGCGGGATCCAGAAGGTGAAGCCGTAGAGGCCGACGACGATGGCCAGATAGACGAAGCACAGCGCCCAGACCCGGCCGCTGAACAGCGCTTCCTCGATGGAGCCGTGGTCGGCGGCGGCTTCCTCGGTCGCGAGCGTCTCCTGCAGCCACTGCCGCTCGTCGGACTTCAGCCAGGAGGCGTCGCCGGGGCCGTCGGGCAGCACCAGCAGCACCACGACACCCATCAGCACCGTGGGCACGCCTTCCAGGATGAACAGCCATTGCCAGCCGGCGAGTCCGAAATGGTCGACGCCGAGGATCACCGACGACACCGGCGCGCCCAGCACCGAGGACAGCGGCAGGGCGATCATGAACGAGCCGACGATCCGGGCGCGCCAGGCGGCGGGGAACCAGCGCGACAGGTAGTAGATGATGCCGGGAAAGAAGCCGGCCTCGGCGAACCCCAGCAGGAAGCGCAGCGCGTAGAAGCTGAATGCCGAATCCACCAGCGACAGGCAGGCCGAGATGATGCCCCAGGAGATCATGATCCGGGCGATCCAGCGCCGCGCGCCGAAGCGGTGCAGCAGGATGTTGCTGGGCACCTCGAACAGCGCGTAGCCGACGAAGAAGATGCCCGCGCCCCAGCCGTAGACCGAGGCGGAGAAGCCCAGGTCGACGCTCATGGTCAGCTCGGCGTAGCTGACGTTGACCCGGTCGAGGAACGACAGGAAGTAGCAGATCACCAGGAACGGCAGCAGCCTGAAGGCGATCTTCCGGCACACCTGTCGTTCCATGAGCGGTCCCCCTGCGTTTTCTCCCTGGTCACCATGGCATGCCGGGCGAGTCCGGCAAAGGGCTAATGCCAGCGGCCTTTCGCCCGTGCTAGGCTTCGGTTTCTGCGGCGTAATTTCGCTCTGAGGGGGCGCCGATGCCGATCCGGATCGCCGCGGTGGTCCCGGCCTACAACCGTGCCGACGAACTGGGCGAGTGCCTGGACTCCATCCTGGCGCAGCGCCTGCCGCCGGCGGAAATCTTCGTCTGCGACGACGGCTCCAGCGACGGGACGGACGGCGTGCTCGCCTCCTATGGCGACCGCGTCCGCTGGCGCACCGTGGCCAATGGCGGGCCGGCCGCCGCCCGCGCCCATGCCATCGCCGCCACCTCCAGCCCCTGGATCGCGCCCTGCGACAGCGACGACCTGTGGGAGACCGACCATCTGGAGCGGCTGGCCGAGGCGGTCGCCCGGTGGCCGGGCACCGACCTGGCGTTCGCCAATTTCCGATTCTTCGGGCCGGGAGCGGCAGGCGGGGCCGACAAGTTCTCGACCGCCCCGCCCGGCTGGTGGGAGCGGTTCGACGGCGGGCGCGACGGCGACTTCCGATACCTGGGCGAAGCGCCCTACGCCGCCTTCCTGGACTTCCAGCCCGTCTTCACCACGGGGATGCTCTACACCCGGGCGCTCTACGAGGCGGTGGGCGGCACGTCGCCGCTGGTGGCGCGGCTGCCGGCGGAGGACGCGCACCTGACCCGGCGGATGCTGTCGCGGGCGACGGTCGCGTGCGACTGGAAGGTGACCAGCCTGGTCCGCCGCCACGCCGGCAACTTCTCCGGCGAAGACCTGCTCAACACCGAGGGCCGGCTGCTGATCCTGGAACTGCTGGCGCGGGACCCGCTGATCCGCAACCGGTTCGGCGCCGCCACCCTGGACGAGGCCGACCGGACGGCAGAAGGCCTGTTCCATTCCTACTTCTATATCCGCCGATTCGACTGGGCCGCCGCCCTGGTGGGCGGTCGGCGGACCCTGCGGTCCGGATGGCGCGGCGTCTTCGCGCGGCTGCTGGCGGGCCTGGGGCTGGGGGCGGCGTTCTCGCGCTATCGCGGCCGTCACCTGGACCTGGGCACCCTGCGGGCTCGGCTGGGGATTGCGACCGCGGACTGATCCGCAGCAGGCGTCAGCCGTCCTCGACCTCGGTGTGGGGCCGGTCGTCGCCGGAGGCGGTCTCCTGGTGCCAGCGGCCCCGTTCGTCCTCCCACTCGATGACGGTGTTCTCGCCCGGCAGTTCCTGGCGGGCCGCGGCCGCCTTGGCGGCGCCCATGGCCTCGTCGTGGCTGGGATAGCATTCGGAGATCGCGTCCCCGACCTTGTAGGCCCAGCCGCCCTCGTGCCGGATGATCTTGTACGTCAAGTCGGTCATGACCCTCTCCGCTGCTGCGCTTTGCCTGTCAACGGTCGGGCGGGCGGCGAGTTTCCGGTCCGCTCAGGGCGCGAGGCCCGCGAGCCAGTCCGCAACGTCGCCGGGCCGGTCGACCATCATGTCGTGGCCGCACTCCATCTCGATGGTGATCCAGCCGGGATCGCCGCGCAAGGCCTCGAAGCGGCCGGCGAGGGGATTGGGCGACCAGCCGGTGGCCAGCAGGCTCGCCTTGCGGCGGATGCCGTGCCACGCGCCGGTCAGCGACTGGCGCTGCAGGAAGCAGGCGAAGGGATGCAGTCCGCACTTGCCGTCCACCCAGGCCTGGTCCTCCGGCCCCACGTTGAACTGGGCGGCGGACACGGGCGGCACCAGCAGGCCGCCGTTGCGGCCGGCGCCGTCCAGCAGGAACGGCCGGAAGTCGTCGCTGGTCAGGGTCAGCAGCGATTCGCCGTCCTCGCCGATGAACGCGTCGAGGAACACCAGCGCGGCGATGCGCTCCGGCCGCCGGTCGGCGGCTCCAGTCACCACCAGCCCGCCATAGGAGTGACCGACCAGCACCACGTCGTCGAGATCCTCCCAGTCGAGGACGCCCAGCACGTCTTCCACATGGGTGTCGAGGTTGATGGCATGGGACAGCAAGTGCGACCGCTCGCCCAGGCCGGTCAGGGTCGGCGTGAACACCTCGTGGCCCTGCTCGCGCAGCCGGCGGGCGACGCGCCGCCAGCACCAGCCGCCGTGCCAGCCGCCATGCACGAGGACGAAGCTGCTCACCCGGAAAGGCCTTATTCGCCGTGAAGCGGCTTGAACGAGCGGCGCGCGAACAGCCAGCGCCCGTCCTGCCGGACCACCTCGTCGTCGTACTGGCCGCGCGGGCAGATCACCGTGCCGTCCTGCATCTCGGCCACTTCCGAGGTGTAGGAACGGATGCGGGCGCGGTCGCCGTCGAAGGTCATGCTGGTGGGCATGGACATCATGTTGACGAAGGGAAACAGCTTCATGGAGTCGACCCAGGCCTGGACGATGTTGGCGCGGCCCTTGACCGCCTCCATGCCCGGCACCACGGGCAGGTTCCATTCGCTGTCCTCGGCCCAGGTCGAGCCCCAGATCTGGGCGTCGCGCTGGTTGACGCCCTCGCAATAGCGCTCGATCAGTTCCCGGACCGCCAGGCGGTCTTCCACCGTACCGTTCGACATGCTCGCTCTCCCCGTCTGTCGATTCCGAGCGGGCAGTCTGACAAAAAAGTCAGGCCGATAACAGAGGAGAGCGGTCGCGACCGGAAAAGATCGGCCGCAATGACGTTGCTTCGCCTTAGCGGGACTGAGGCCCGTAGTTGCGGGCGAGGTAATCCAGGATCAGGTTCCGCTCGTCCGGATCGAGGCGCTTGTACTCCGGATAGGCCGCCAGCATCCAGTCGATGGTCGCGGCCCACTGGGCGCGGGTCTTGCGAGACGCCACGATGCGGGCGTCGGAGTGGCAGGGAGCGCAGAAGTAGAATGTTTCCTCGCGGCCCCGGTCGGGCTTCAGGCCGCCCCAGTCCATGTGGCGCGGCGCCTCCCGGCGCTCGGGAATGGGGTTGCGCTCGAACTGGTCCAGTGGCGTCTTCAGCGGGTCGGGTTGCGTCGCCTCGCCGTGGGTGGTGCCCTGGGCGGCCGCCGCGCCGGCCCATGCCAGCAGGCAGACGCCGAACCATGTAGCCCAAACCCGACGCATGCGACCCTCCCTTTCATCGTCGGTGGAAGTCTACGCCGGACAGGTGGATCCGCCTTGATCTGGCGCAAGCCGGCCGGCTGGCCGCGCTGCGGCATGTTCCCGCCCGGTACGCGGCTGCAACATTCCCGGAGGGAATTCGTAAGGCATTAATGCATATCGGGTTTGAACGAATGCGCGTAGACTATGCTGCGCCGCACAATTACTTTCCGAGTTGTCGCCACGGAGCAACGGTTCACCGCGGCGGCACGGACGCCTCCTCATATTGAGGCTCCGTGGGATGGCCCTGTTTCCTCCCCGTTTCCAGGGCCTTTCCCCTTCATCGTCTCCCCAAGACATGAAGTCTTCCCCGGAATGCCGGGCCCGCAAGGGCCCGGCATTCTCGCATCCGGAGTTCCCGCGCCCCCGGTACCAGAAGCGGAACCCGGGAACGCGCCCGCGGCTTGGCCCCACTCCGACCTTCCGGTAGCATTTCGTTTCCGCAATGTGCGTGCGGAGGTCGGCCTTAGGGGGAACCGGGCATGAGCCGAAGCGATTTCATAGACGGCCGGGCCGTCAGGCGCCCGTGCCGGCCGCCCGGAGCCGCGTGAGGCAGCATGCTGGCGCTGGACCTTCATTTTCCGCTCCGCGTCGTGTCCCGTTTCACCGTGCCCGGTCCAAGCCTGATCGCCTCCGAGCCCGTCGCCTGCCAGGCGGTCGAGTGGGGCGGCGCCGAGCCGCCGCCGGACGGGCAGGAGCGGCTCGCCGCCGTGCGCAGCCTGTGCGACCGGCTCGACTGGGTGCCGCCGGTGGCGGCCGCGCAGACGGCCTTCGGCACCCTTGCCATGGCCGCCGTGCTGCTGGCCCGTTACCTGCTCAACATGGAGCGCGGTCTGGTCCAGACCGCGCGGGCCCGCGTCTTGGCGCCGGGCCGCATTTTGCTGTCCGTCGGGATGCATGACGGGCGCCTGGCGCTCGAGGCGCTCGACCTCGCCTGGCGGCTGCTCGACGCGGCGGGTGCCGGCGACGAGGTCGCCGTCCGTGCCGCCGCCGAGGCGCAGGTGGAAGATTTCGCCCGGCGGTGCGCCCTGGCGCACCCGGACTATGTCGCCCGGATCCTGATGCTGGGCGCACGGCGGCGGAACATCCCGTTCATGCCATCGGGCGTGGCGCGGGTCTGGCAGTACGGATGGGGAGCGCGCGGCCGTCCGTTCATCGAGGCGGCGTCCAATGGCGACGGCCTCCTCGGCTACCTGCTGGCCCGCTACAAGGAGGAAAGCACGCGCCTGCTCCGCAGCCTGGGCCTGCCCGCGACCGAGCAGGGATCGGCCCGCACCCTGGAGGAGGCGCAGGCGCTGGCGCGGCGGCTGGGTCCCGACGCCGTGATCAAGCCGGTGGACCAGGGGCAGGGGCGCGGCGTCACCGTCGGCGTGAATACCGAGGCGGAGGTGGCGGCGGCCTTCACCTCGGCGGCTCGCCTCGGCGGGGCCGTCATCGTCGAACGGTGCGTGCCGGGAGACGACTATCGGCTGCTGGTGGTTGACGGCCGGCTCGTCGCGGCGGCGCGGCGCGAGCCCGGGTCGGTCATCGGCGACGGCGTCAGCACCGTCGGGCAACTGGTGGAGGCGGAGAACGCCGCGCGCCGGGCGGACCCGGTGAAACGCCGCTACCTGAAGGCCGTCAAGTGCGACGAGGCGGCGTTGCGGCACCTGGCGTCGCAAGGCTGCGGCCTGGACACGATTCCCGCTCACGGACGGCGTCTGACGCTGCGCGGCAACGCCAACGTCTCCACCGGCGGCAAGCCGACCGACGTTCTGGCCGAGGTCCATCCCGAGGTGAAGGCGATGTGCGAGACCATCGCCCACGCAACGGGATTGCGGGCGATAGGGATCGACTATCTCACGCCCGATATCGGCCGGCCGTGGCGCGAGGTGGGCGGCGCGGTGATCGAGTTCAATACGTTTCCCGGCCTCGACGTCCACGTGGCTGCCGGCTACGACGAGACGGCGCTGGGCGTGGTGCTGCTCGGGTCATCGCCCGACCGCATTCCGGTCATCGTGGCCGTGGCGCCGGCCGAAGAGTTGGCGGCTCTCTGCGAAGGGCTGCGGGACGAAGCGGCGCGCCTGCCGCCGGCGGCAGGCGTCGCGACGCCCTCGCGCGTCTTCCTGAGAGGGCTCGACCTCGAGGCGGGCCGGCCGCCCTGGCTTCGGGCAGCACCGCTGCTGCTGAACCGGCAATGCCGCACACTGCTTGTCGGCTGCACGCCCGAGGAGGTCGCCCGCCACGGTTTCCCCGTCGACCGGTGCGACCTCGCCGTGCTGATCGGGACGGCCTGGCGCGACGAGCCGGCCGGTTCGACCGCGGCGCAGATCGCCGCGCGCTACTCGGGCGAGCGGATGGACCTGCCGTCCCTGGACGAAGCGGCGGTCGGGCGGATCGCCGGGCTGCTGAGAGAGGCCGCGGGCGCGCCCGCCGTGCCGCCGTCGCCCGCACCGGTCCGTACGCCGCCGCCGCCGGCGCTGCCCGAGGGCGTGCGCTGCCTGCGGCGGCGCGCCCTGTCGGACGGGCCGAGTCTGTTCGCCATGATGCGCAACGAATCCTACTTGCTGCCCCACTTCCTCGACCACTATCGGCGGCTGGGGGTGGAGAATTTCCTGCTCTACGACGACCATTCGACCGATGGCTGCCGCGAGGCGGCACTGGACCAGCCCGACTGCACGGTCCTGACGTCGGAGCGGCCGTTCAGCGAACACCTGGCCGACGGCAGGCTGCTCCATCACCTGTTGAAGGAGGCGATCCCCGAAAGCCTGCTGGCGGACCGCTGGGTGGCGGTGGTGGATCTCGACGAGTTCCTGATGCTGCCGGACGAATTCGACGGCCTCGCGCCATTCCTCGACCTGGTCGGATCGCGGGGCCACGACTGCGTTTTCGGCACCATGGTCGACGCCTATCCGGCGACCCTCGCGGAGCGGGCCTACGGGTCGGACAGGTCCCCCTTCGAGGGAGCGCCCTATTTCGACGCCGACCGGGGCTTTCGGCGGCGTCCGGATTCGCCGGAGGCGGAAAAGGTGTTCGAAGGCGTCCGTGCCCGCCTGATCGCCATGCTGAAGCGGGAGGATCCCGAAACCTACCACGCGATATTCGGCGGTCGCGGCTATCTCATGCCCGCGCTGTTCAAGGTGCCGCTGGTGAAGACGGGCCGCGGGATCGTCCGGCGCAACGCCCACGCGGTCAACCGTGTCCCGCCCTTCGACGTGGAAGTGGCGCTGGCCCATTTCAAGTTCGGCCCCGACCTGGACGCCAAGATCGCCGACGCGCTGGCCACCCGCGCCCACTACCTGGAGTCGATCGAGTACGAATTCCTGCACGCGGTTACGGAGCGATTCGGCGCCGTCGACATTCGATGCGACCGGACCCGCCGGTTCGATGAGCCGGGCGCGTTGGCCGCGGCCGGAATGGTGCGCACCAGTCCCTAGCCGGAAGGGCCTGGCTCGGGACGTTGCCGCCTCCAGGTGGCTGCCCGGCGCCGGCGACGAAGCATCCGGGCTCTCGATTGGGCGTCGGCTTCTGCTATCGTCAGGGCGCATCGCTTGAAGGGGGAAACCGTGTTCCAAGGGCTTGCTCGTCAAATGCGTCGCCTGGCGACCGCCGCCGCAACCGCCGGACTGACCGTCATCACGGCCGTGGCCATGCCCGCCGATTGCGCCGCCCAGGTTTACGCCGATCCGGCTGCCGTGGAGGCACACGGCAAGAAGCAGAAGGCGGCCCAGGAGGCCTGGGTGGTGCTGCCGGCGAAGGTGAAATACTGCATGGGCCAGGCGCTGGCCATGAGCCAGCTCAGCTTCGAGATGGCCATCAGGGAGAAGCAGCCGCCGCAGGATCCGCGGTTCTCGACCCAGATGGCGCGCTGCCACCGCCTGGCGGACCGGGAATTGCGGACCAACTTCCCGTGCACGCTCGACGAACGCGGACAGCCCGTCCAGACTTATTGCGACGAGGTCTATGCCGAGGTCGGCGCCCGCCAGCCGGTGCCGCTGAGCTTCGAGCAGTACGTCGCCGCCGACCTGCACGCCAAGCACGTCGATATCATCGAGCAGGAGACGGCCGGAGCCCGCAGCGCGCGGCTGGGCGGGCAGCCGAACCGTTAGATCAGTCTGCCTTCGGGCGGATGTCGGCCTGGACCTGGCTCGTCCGGTCGACGTCGCGCAGCAACGCGTCGATGGCGGCCAGAGCTTCCGGTTCGTCGAGCAGCGGCACGTGGCCGCGGTTGGGAACGGTCACCAGTCGGGCGTCCGGCTTGCGACGCCCCATCTCCTCGAAGCAGTCCTGCTCCAGGATGTCCGACAGGCCGCCGCGGATGACGACCGTCGGCACGCCTTCGAGCCGCATGTAGAGCGGCCAGGGGTCGGCGTCGGGCGCCGGCGGCGGCGTTTCGCGGATCGCGTCGCCGATTTTCGGGTCGTAGTCGAGCCGGATGCGGCCGCCGTCCTCCCGGTAGCCGCGCCGTGTGAACGCCCGCCATTGCTCCTCGGACAGATCGGGTAGCGCGGCGCCATAGACGAACCTGGCTTGCCGGACGGCCTGATCCCAGTCCTTCACCGGCTCGGCCTTGCCCGTGTAGGACTGGATTCGGGCGATGCCCGGCCCGAGGATGGGGCCCACGTCGTTGAGCACGGCGCCAGCCAGGGTGATCTGCTTCGCACCCGCCAGCACCATGGTCATCAGGCCGCCCAGCGAGGTGCCGACGGAAACCACCCGGCCGATGCCCAGCCTCTCCAGCAGGGCCAGCACGTCGCGGACATAGGTGCCGGGGTGATAGTTCTTGTACTCGGGATCGTAGGCTGAGAAGCCGCGGCCCCGCAGGTCGGGGCAGATCACCCGGCGATCCCGGCAAAGGTGTTGCGCCAGCTTGATGAAATCCCGCGAGTTGCGGGTCAGTCCCGGCAGGCAGATCACCGGCGTTCCTGCTGCGCCGGGCTCCCCGAATTCCCTGTAGAACAGTTCAAGTCCGTCCGGGCTGAGATAAGTGGCTGTTCGTTCAGGGGAACTTTTGGTCGACATGGCTGGCTCCGGGTTTCGAGTTGTGCGAGTATGCCGCGACCGCAACAAGAGTGCGAGCCGAGGTTGAACACTCCCGACGGCAGTCCCGGACCGCTGGGCCGCTGGGCCACGCTGAAGGACGCAGCCGGCCTTCTCGATCTGGCGCCGGAAAAGGTCCTCAAGCAGCTCCGCCAGGGCAAGCGGCGGGGGACGAAGATCGGCAATAACTGGTTCGTCTACGTCGATCCGGACGTCCAGGCGGCGGCCGCCGAACGGCGGCGCCTGGCGGAGGAGCGGCGCGCCGCCGGCCGCGAGGCGCTGGAGACCCTGCGCCGGGAAAACAGCGCCCTCAGGGAGGAACTCGCCGGCGTGCGCCGCGAGGCGCCGCAGGCGGCGCGCGACGAGACGCTGGCCGACAGGCTTTCCCCGCTGATCGACGGGCTGGAGCGCCACCACCGGGGCATGCAGGCCGAAGTCGAGTTCCTGCGGTCGGAAATGACCGCGATGCGACGGCAGCACGCCGAGGAGATGCAGCGCAAGGACATCCTGATCCAGCAGGCCCACAAGGCGCTGCAGGAAGTGGTGCGCAAGAGCCTGCCCGCGCCGCCGCCCCCGCCGCCCGAGGCACCGCCGCCGCCCGCCGCGCATGAGGTGAACGAGTTGAGGCGCGAGCACGACCGCATGGCGCGGGTGATGGGTCAGATGTCGGAACTGCTGGCGGTGATGTACCGCCGGCTGCGGCAGAACGACGACCGCAAGCCCGGCCCATCCGACGGCGAACGGCTCAACGGAGACTGAAGTCGGCCGGCACCACCAGTTCCAGGCTGGCGTCGGTGATTTCCTTTGGGAAGGGCGGCAGCGGCGCCGCGCGCTCCACCATGTCGATTGCGGCCTCGTCCAGCTCGCTGAACCCGGAGCTTTCCTGCAGGCGGCAGTCGAGCACGCGGCCGTGCCTGTCCATGCTGAACCACACCAGCGCGGTGCCCTGCTGGCGGCGCGTTCGGGCATGCCGGGGGTACCGCTTGTGGCGCTCCAGCCAGACCCGCAGCCGGGAGAAGTAGTCCTGCCTGGCAGTCTTCGTGCCGGGCAGCGGCGCTCGCGGCGGGGGCGCCGCCGCCGCCACCGGCGGCGACGCTTCGTTGGCGGCGCTGGCGATTACCGGCAGCGGCTCGGCAGGGGGCCTGGGCGGCTGCGGCGCGGGTGTCTGCCTGGCCGCCAGCCTGGGCTTCGGCCTTGGGCGCGGCGGCGGGTCGACCGCCTGCGTCCGTGGTGCCGGCTCCGGGGGCGCGGGCGTGGCCACCATGGTCAGGGTGATCGGGATATCCTGCGGCTGGACCGGCGGCTTGCCGGCGGCCAGGCTCGCCGCGAGGCCGATCCCGGCCAGGTGCAGCCCGACGGCCGCCAGCCTGGATGCGCTGCGAACCGCGGCCATCGCGCTTAGCGGGCCGGCGGCGTGTCGGCGACGAGCGAGATCCGGGCGAAGCCGGCCTTGCCGACGGCGCCGAGCAGTTCCATGACCGCGCCGTAGTCGACGCCCTTGTCGCCCCGGACGAAGATCACCTCGCCGCGCCGGCCGGGGGCGAGGGCGCGCAGCCGGCCGGCCAGTTCGTCCAGGGTGACCTGCTGGTCCTTGAGGAAGATGCCGCCGTCCCGGTTCAGGCTGACCACCAGCGGCTCCTCGGGCCGCTGCACGCTGGGCCCCGCCAGCCTGGGCAGCTCGAGCGGGACGTTCGACAGCAGCAGCGGCGCGGTGATCATGAAGATGATCAGCAGCACCAGCATCACGTCGACCAGCGGGGTGACGTTGATCTCGGCCAGCGGCCGGTAGCCGCCTTCCTCCAAACCTGCCGGATCGACGTTGGCGCCCGCCATCAGGCGCTCCGGCGCAGGGCTGCGGGCGTCTCGGCACGGGTCATCGACTTGCACAAACCGACGATCAGCGTGCCGAGCTCCTGTCCTGCACGACCGAGGTCGACCGCCAGCTTGTTGTAGGCGATCAACGCCGGGATGGCGGCGGCAAGGCCGATGGCGGTGGCGAACAGCGCCTCGGCGATGCCGGGCGCGACCACGGCGAGGCTGAGATTGTTGGCGCTCGCGATGTTGGCGAAGCTGTGCATGATGCCCCACACCGTGCCGAACAGGCCGATGAACGGTGCCGAGGATCCGACGGTCGCGAGGAAGGGTAGTCCCGGTTCGAGCCGGCGCAGCTCGGCCGCCAGCGCGACCCGCATGGCGCGCTCCACCCGTTCGCGCAGTGCCGCCCGGCTCTCGTCGCCGACGCAGTCCAGGACTTCCGCGCGGCCCGCGTCGAGGATGGCGCGGCCGATGCCGCGCATTTCCTCGGGCGGCGCGGCGGAACCGTCGCCGGCAGCCCAGAGGAGTCTGATCTGGGCCCGCAGGCCGGCGAGCCGGATGGTCTATTCGATGATGATCGACCAGCAGGCCACGGAGAGCAGTACCAGCAGGGCGATGACGCCTTTGACGACGGGACTCGCCTGCCAGAAGAGGGGCCAGAGCGACAGGTCGTGGCTGACGGGCATGGGACGGATTCCGGAATCGGGATGCTCGGATTCCGCTTATTGTGTAATTGAGAGTTAATTGCAATATATTATTTTGCCGGCGCGGTCCCGCGAAGGCACCGATGCGAGTTAGTGTCGTTCCAGTCGACGGACCGGCGAAAATCGCCTATCGGATTGGCGCGCCGCGGCAATCGTTCGCCCTATTTCCTCTTCCGAGGGATTTTCCGGCGAAGGCTTTCCCGGCGCCGTGCGTGAAATGTGGTTTGCCGCGGAATGCGGGCCGGCAGGTCGAAAGGTTCGATGAGGCATGACTGAAGTGGGTGCGGTTTCCCGCCCGACGACGCGGAAGACGGCGCGCAGACCGCGCAGGATGATCTGGGCCGGCATCGCGTCGGCCGTCGTGCTGGCGGTCGCGGTGGTGCTGTTCTCGGGGCTGTTCGGCGACGACCAGCCGCCGCCGCAGACCGTCGAGGTGGTGCGCGGCGACATCGAGAAGACGGTCAACTCGCTGGGCTCCCTGCAGCCGAAGAACTACGTCGACGTCGGCGCCCAGGTCTCCGGCCAGCTCGTCAAGGTGCACTTCAACGTGGGCGACAAGGTGGAGAAGGGCGAACTGCTCGCCGAACTCGACGCCCGCGTGCTTGAATCGAAAGTGCGCAACGACCGGGCGTCGATCGACAACTACACGGCCCAGCTCAAGCTCCAGCGGGCGCAGCTCAAGCTGGCGCAGGAGCAGGCCGACCGGAACAAGCGGCTCTACCAGGGCAACGCGGTGAGCGAGGACGAGCTGCAGACCAGCGAGACCGCCGCCGAGGTCGCCAAGTCGCAGGTCGCCTCCACCCAGGCGCAGCTCTCGTCGGCGCAGGCCTCGCTCGACGGCGACCTCGCCAACCTCGGCTACACCAAGATCTACGCGCCGATCTCCGGCACCGTCGTCTCCCAGTCGGCCTATCTGGGGCAGACGCTCAACGCCAACCAGACGGCGCCCATCGTGCTGCGGGTCGCCGACCTGACCCAGATGACCGTCGAGGCGGATGTCTCGGAGGCCGACGTGGTCAAGCTGCGGGCGGGCATGCCGGCCTATTTCACCACTCTGGGCACTCCCGACCGGCGCTGGACGGCGATGGTGCGGCAGATCATGCCGACGCCCGAGATCACCAACGACGTGGTGCTCTACAAGGTGCTGCTCGACGTGGACAACACGGACGGCGCGCTGATGACCGACATGACCGCGCAGGTGTTCTTCATCCAGGGCCAGGCCAGGAACGTGCTGATCGTGCCGGTCTCGGCGCTGGAGAAGGCCAAGGGCACGGGGCGGCGGCCGTCCGGCGAATCGGCGTCGGCCGCTTCCGGCGGCGGCGCGGCCGGTCACCGGCGGCCTCGCGGGAACGGCGCGAACGCCGGTCGCCAGGGCGGCGCGACGCATGCGACGCCCTACCGGGTGGAGGTGATGGGCGCCAACGGCCCGGAGGAGCGCCGGATCATGGTCGGGCTGATGAACCGGACCCAGGCCGAGGTGCTGTCCGGGCTCAAGGAAGGCGAGCAGGTGATCCTGCCGGTGGCGATGCCGTCCGACGACGGCGGCGAACGGAACGGCCGCGGCGGGCGCCACTTCGGCGGAGGGCCGCGGCTGTGAACTTCACCCCGGCCGATCAGCGCGAGGCCGTGATCTGCCTGGAGGGCGTGAGCAAGGTCTACCAGAACGGCGAGACCGAGATCCGCGCCCTGGACGGGGTGTCGCTTTCCATCTTTCCCGGCGAGTTCGTCGCCATCATGGGGCAGTCCGGCTCGGGCAAGTCGACGCTGATGAACATCATCGGCTGCATCGACCGGCCGGACGAGGGAAACTACCTTGTGGGCGGCGTGGACGTCGCCAGCCTCACCCTCGACGAGCTGGCGGCGCTGCGCCGCGACACCTTCGGCTTCGTCTTCCAGCGCTACAACCTGCTCTCGGGCGCCACCGCCGCGGAGAACGTCGAGGTGCCGGCGATCTACGCGGGCATGTCCAAGCGTGATCGGGTCGAGCGGGCCCATGCGCTGCTCGATCAGCTCGGCCTCGGCGACCGCACCGAACACACGCCGGGCCAGCTCTCCGGCGGCCAGCAGCAGCGGGTTTCCATCGCCCGGGCGCTGATGAACGGCGCCGAGGTGATCCTGGCCGACGAGCCCACCGGCGCGCTCGACAGCCGCAGCGGCCAGGAAGTGCTCGCCCTGCTCAAGCAGCTCAACGACGACGGCACGACGGTGATCCTGATCACCCACGACCAGCAGGTCGCCGAAAGCGCCCGCCGGATCATCCAGATCCAGGACGGCCGAATCACCGACGACAATCCGCGCGTGCCCGAGCCGGCCGTCTCGCAGGCGCGCACGGCGGCGGTGGAGCACGGCACCATGCGACTGGTCGCGGAGGTGACCGAGGCGGTGAAGATCGCCCTGCGCCAGCTCCGGGTGAACCTGTTCCGCACCGCGCTGACCCTGCTCGGCGTGGTGATCGGCGTGGCGGCGGTGGTCACCATGCTGGCCATCGGCGAAGGGGCGCAGCAGAAGGTGCTGGAGAGCATCCAGAACATGGGCACCAACCTGCTGCTGGTGCGCACCGGTGGTCGCGGCATGCGTTCGGACGACACCGCGACGCTGACCCTGGCCGACGTGTCGGCGATCCTCGACTTGCCCGACGTGCAGGCGGCGGTGGGCGAGCGCAACTCGAGCGCGACCCTGCGGTTCGGCAACATCGACTACCGCACGCGGGTCCAGGGCACACAGGAGACCTTTCCCATCGTGCGCGACTGGGCGGTGACCGACGGCACCTTCTTCACCGCCGAGGACCTGCAGAGCTACGCGCCCGTTACGGTGCTGGGCAGCACGGTGGTCAAGAACCTGTTTCCTGACGGCGAGGAGCCGGTGGGCCAGTACATCATGGTCGGCAACGTGCCGTTCCAGGTGATCGGCGTCCTGGCCACCAAGGGCGCGACCACCTTCGGCACCGACATGGACGACATCGCGCTCATTCCGATCACCACCGGCTTCATGCGCGTGTTCGGCCAGCAGTCGGTCACCACGATCAGCGTCAAGGTGGACAACGCCAACCGGATCGACGAGGTGGAGCAGTCCATCGCCGACCTGCTGAAGCAGCGTCAGCCCTCCAAGGAATTCGAGATCCGCAACACCGCCTCGCTGCTGGCGATGGTGCAGGAAACCCAGGGCACGCTGACGGTGCTGTTGGGCTCGGTGGCGGCCATCTCGCTGCTGGTGGGCGGCATCGGCGTGATGAACATCATGCTGGTGAGCGTCACCGAGCGGACGCGGGAGATCGGGCTGCGCATGGCGACCGGCGCGCGCATGAACGACATCCTGGTGCAGTTCAACACCGAGGCGCTCGTGGTCTGCGCCATCGGCGGCTTGGTCGGCGTGGCGCTCGGTGTCGTCGTCGCGCTGATCGTCGGCCAGTTCGGCGTGGCCATCGAGTTCACGCCCGGGCCGGCGCTGCTGGCGTTCTCCTGCGCGGTGGTGACGGGCCTGGTGTTCGGCTACCTGCCGGCACGCAAGGCGGCGCGGCTCGATCCGGTCGTGGCGCTGTCGTCGGAGTGACGCCATGAACCAGCTCATGATCAGGCGCGCGGCGCTGGCGGTTTCCCTGACGGCGCTGCTGTCGGCCTGCTCCCTCACGCCCGCCTACCAGCGTCCGGTCACCGAAGTGCCCGACCACTGGTCGGCGACGCCGGGCGAGGCGCCCACTGGCCAGCCCGCCGACGTGGCGTGGTGGGAACAGTTCGGCGATCCGGAGCTGACGTCGCTGATGCGGGACGCGCTGGCCGGCAGCAACGAACTCGCCGCCTCGATTGCGCGCGTGGACCAGGCGCGCGCCGCGGTGCGGGTCGCCGGCGCCGCGCTGCTGCCCAGCGTCGACGGTTCGGGCAGCGTCTCGCGGCGTACCGACGATCCGCACGGCGGGCCGTCCTCCAAGACGAATGCCTATTCGGTGGGCGCGACCGCCAGCTACGAGCTCGATCTCTGGGGCAAGAACCGGGCCCAGGTGGAAGCGGCCCGCGCCGACTACCAGGGCACGGTGTTCGACCATGAAGCGCTCCGGCTGGTGGTCGAATCCGAGGTCGCCACCGACTACATGGACCTGATGGCCCTGCGCGAGCGCCTGTCGCTCGCCCGCGACAACCTGAAGGCCGCGCGGGACCTGCTCGACCTGGTGGAACTGCGCTACAAGGAGGGCGCCATCTCGGCGCTCGACGTGGCCCAGCAGCGGGGCGCGGTCGCCTCCTTCGAGGCGCAGGTGCCGGCGCTGGAGCAGCAGGCGCAGGCGACGGAGCACGCGCTGGCGCTGCTGGCGGGGCGGGCGCCGCAGACCTTTGCCGTCGCGGGGACGCCGCTCACCTCGGTCAAGCTGCCGGTGATCGGCGTCGAGCAGCCGTCCCAGCTTCTGCTGCGCCGACCCGACCTGCGCAGCGCCGAGCAGGCGCTGATCGCCGCCAATGCCGACATCGGCGCCGCCCGCGCGGCGTTCTTCCCGACCATCAGCCTGACGGCCGGCGGCGGGCTGGCCGGCAGCATCTCGCCCAATGCCACCTCGACCTTCACCTCGCTGGCGGCCGGCCTGGCGGCGCCGATCTTCCGGGGCGGCGAGCTGACCGGCAACCTGCAGCGCGCCAAGGCGCGCCAGCGGGAGCTGGCGGCGGACTACCGGCAGGCGGTGATCACCGCGTTCGGCGAGGCCGAGGACGCGCTGGTGGCGGTGCAGAAGACCGGCGAGCGCTACGACCGGCTGGCGGAGGCGGCGGCGCAGGCGCGCGAGACCTACCGCATCGCCCATCTGCGCTACAAGGAGGGCGCCGAGGACTTCCTCACCGTGCTCGACGCCCAGCGCAGCCTGTTCGACGCCGAGGACTCGCTGGCCCAGGCCCGGGCCGCCCGGTTCGACGCCGCCGTTTCTCTGTTCAAGGCGATGGCGGGCGGCTGGTCGACGCCGGGCTGACGCTCAGAACGTCGATCCGGCCAGCCGCGCGAGGACGTGCAGCGCCAGGATGGCGATATAGGCAGCCAGGCCGTAGAGCGTCGCGATTCCGGCGACCCGCAGATGGGCCTTCACATGGCCCCAAAGCCATTCCGCCCGGCTCACGGCTTCAGGTCCGGCTGTTCGACGCCGTTGAGCACCACCCGGCCGTCGGCGAGTTCGGCGTCGATCACGAAGTCGTTGCCGTCGCGCCGGATCAGCGACTGCTTCTCCAGCTCGCCCATGCGGGTGATGGCGGTGGTGCGGGCGAGGCTCTCGATGGTGTCCTCGGGCACGTCCCGGCCGCTCGCGGCCAGCCGGTCGCGCAGCGCCTCGCCGCTCTGCCACGACAGGTAGCTCACCAGAACGCCCTTGGGCACCCGCAGGTGCAGGCTGCCCTCCAGCCGGTCGAGGGCGGCGTCCGTGGTATCGTAGTCCAGCGGCTCGGTGCCGCGGAAGCCGAGCTGGCCCGACGCCGTCACCATCCCGTCCGGCGCCTCCACCCGGACGTTCTCCAGATGCACGCTCGTCCTCGGGGTGACGATCTGCGGCGCCTTCCTGGCGAACACCTGCTCCATTTCCTGCTCCTGCTGGTCCTCGGGCATGCCCGTGGCGACGATGCGCACGAAGTCGGTATAGAGGTTGCCGAGTACCTTGCCGTCGAGGTCGGCGATGCGCAAGCGGCCATCGCCGCCGCCCAGCGCGATGTCGCCGTATTTGAGCCGGTCGAGATGCTGGTCGACGGTGATCGCCACATCGCCGCCGTCGCCGCTGACGCCGAGGGTCGTCTTCCCCTTATAGACGGCGTAGGGGCCGTCCATCTCGGCGGCGAGGGAGGTCTGCATGGAGACCGGGGAGTCGAACAGCTTGGCCAGCGAGCTGTTCAGGAAGCTGTCGAGGGCGGCCCTGCGGCCGGCGCCCTCGTCGGCGTCGCGGAAGTCGTTGTAGAGCTCATAGGCTTCGTCCAGCGCCGGCGCCGACAGGTTGCGCACCGACAGGCTCCAGGCGGTCGGGCCCAGCACGCCGCCCTCGAACTCGGCCCTCGACAGGCCGAAACTGGTGTGCATGTCGATCCGGTCGCCGCTGGAAGGCGTCAGGCTCACCCGGTAGTCCAGTCCGCCCACATGGGCGGCTTCGCCCGACTCCGGACTCATCATCCGGATCTCGCCGATGCTCGCATCGGTGTCGCCCATCCACAGATGGCGGCCGCGGCGGGCCTGCCGGCTGTTCAGCCCGATGTCGCGCAGCAGCACCAGCCGGGCGCCGTCCTCGAAGCGGAACAGGGGCATGGCCACCAGGATGCTGAACGCCTTGCTGGAGGCGACGATCTTGCCCGAGGCGCCGTCCCAGCGGATGGCCGTTTGCGGCCCCATCCGGCCGCTGTAGCCGGGATTGCTGATGCGCGTGGTTGAGCCGCCGCCGAAGCCGAAGGTGGTGCGGAAGGTCAGCAGCGGCTTGCCCTTGAGATAGGGCGACAGCAGCGCCTGCAGCAGGCCGGGCAGGCGCATGCCGGTTTCCGCATAGGCCGCGCCGATGGTGGGGATGCCATCGCGCAGCAGCAGCGGGCCGTGATGGATGCGGTGATCGAAGGTCAGTTCCATGCGGGTGCCCGGATCCGCGCCGAGGAGCTGGCGCAGCGTATCGCCGTACTGCCCCTCGATCACCAGCCGGCTCTTCGCCGTCGAGGTGAACCAGCCGCGGTGGAAATCGACCAGCTCGATCCGGTAGGCGCCCTGCTGGGAGATGGTCTTCAGCCAGCTGGTGACGCGGGTCTGGGCGGTGTAGCCGATGATGCCGGGCAGGACGAGGAAGACCACCGCGATCACGATCGCGGCGGCAAGGACGCCGTAACCGGCGCGTTTCTTCTGTTGGCCTCCCATACCGGAACTTGCTTTCGTTCTATCCGGCGGCCGGCAGCGCGGCCGCTTTACAAATCCACTGCCCCGAACGCGTTACGGCCCCCTAGGGTTTCACCACCTTGCCCGGGTTGAGCGTGCCCTTCGGGTCCAGGCACCGCTTGAGTCGGCTCATCAGCTCCATTTCCACGCCGCTTTTGTAGCGCGCGATTTCATCGACCTTCAACTGGCCGACCCCGTGCTCGGCGCTGACGCTTCCCCCGAGACCGATCACGATATCGTGCACCAGCAGGCTGATCTCGTCCCAGCGGTCGAGTAACGCCTGCCGGTCCATCTCCCTCGGCTGGTCGAGATTGTAATGGATGTTGCCGTCGCCCATGTGGCCGAACGGTACCGGCCGGATTCCGGGGAGGCGGTGCTCCACGACCGCGTTCGCACGGCGGATGAACTCCGGGATCCTGGCGATCGGCACCGAGACGTCGTGCTTGATGCTGCCCCCCTCGTATTTCTGGGACTCGGACAGGCTTTCCCGCAGCCGCCACAGGTCCCGCCGCTGGGCGACCGACTGCGCCAGCGCCGCGTCGGTGATCAACCCCCGCTCCAGCGCCGTCTCCAGCAGCGCCTGCATCGCTTCCGCCAGGTCGTCGCCCGTGGCTGCCGTGCCCAGGTCGATCAGCACGTACCAGGGCGACGGCTCGGCCAGCGGGTCGCGGCAGCCCTCCATGTGCCGGACCACGAACTCCATGCCGCGCCGGGGCATCAGTTCGAAGCTCGTCACCCGGTCGCCGGACGCCTCCTTGGCCAGCGTCAGCAGGCGCACGGCGGCGGCGGGGTCGGGCACGGCGGTCAGCGCCGTCTCCTGCTGCTTCAGCGCGGGGAAGAGCTTCAGCACGGCGGCGGTGATGACGCCCAGCGTGCCTTCCGAGCCGACGAAGAGCTGCTTCAGGTCGTAGCCCGTGTTGTCCTTGCGCAGCGAGCGCAGACCGTCCCACACCCGGCCGTCCGCCAGTACCACCTCCAGGCCGAGCACCAGGTCGCGGGCGTTGCCGTAGCGCAGCACCGCGTTGCCGCCCGCATTGGTGGACAGCACGCCGCCGACCTGGGCGCTGCCCTCGGACGCCAGGCTGAGCGGAAACAGCCGGTCGGCCTCCCGTGCCGTCGCCTGCGCCTGGGCGAGGGTGCAACCGGCCTCGAGTGTCATGGCATAGCCCTCGGGGTCGACGGCGCGCACCCGGGTCATCCGACCGAGCGACAGCACGATCTCGCCCGCGCCCGCATGGGGCATGGCGCCGCCGCAGAGCCCGGTGTGGCCGCCCTGGGGCACCACCTTCAGGCCGTGTCGGTCGCAGTGGGCCAGCACCTCGGCGACCTGGGTCGTGTCCGCCGGGCGCGCCACCAGCGGCGTGTCGCCGTGCCAGCGATCACGCCATTCGGTGAGATAGGGCGCCATGTCGCGGGGCTCATCGATGTAGCCCTGCGGACCGAGCAGCGCCTTGAGGGCCTCGAGGCTCACGGCGGCGCCTCCCGCGGCGCGGCGGCGCGGCGCAGCCGGGCGTTGATCGCCCGGCCCAGCCCGGTCTCCGGCACCGGCATGACGGCGATGCCGGCGACGTCCGGCCGGTCGAGGGCGCGCAGCATGGCGAACAGGTTGGCGGCCGCCTCGCCCAGGTCGCCGGACGGGCTGAGGTTCAGCGTGGCCCGGGCGCCGGGCAGCGGCGGCCCGAACGCCAGCAGCGCCTCGCCGGGGCGGACCTCCGCGGCGTCGAGCCGCACCGGCGCCGCAGGGGCGTAATGGCTGGCGAGCTGGCCCGGCGCGCTGACCGGGCCGCCCTCGTCGAAGGGCCGGGGACCCACGCCGGTGGCGGCTTCGATGTCGTCCTCGGTCACCGCCCCCGGCCGCAGCAGCACAGGCGTTGCACCGTCGAAGCCGACGATGGTGGATTCGAGGCCGACGGCGCACGGACCGCCGTCGACCACCAGCGCCACCGGCAGTTCCCCGGCCACGTGATGCGCCGTCGTGGGGCTGACCCGGCCGGAGCGGTTGGCGCTGGGCGCGGCGAGCGGCCCGCCGAAGGCCGCCAGCAGCTCGCGGGCGGCGGGATGGGCGGGCATGCGTACCGCCAGGGTATCGAGCCCGGCGGAGGCCAGCAGCGACACCGGGCAGCCGGCCCGGCGCTTCAGCACCAGCGTCAGCGGACCGGGCCAGAACAAGTCGGCCAGGCGGCGGGCCGCCACCGGCATTTCGACCAGCGCCTCGGCCGTCGCCCTGTCGGCAACATGGATGATCAGCGGATTGAAGGAAGGCCGGCCCTTCATCTCGAAAATCCGCGCCACCGCCCGGTCGTCGCAGGCGTTGGCGGCGAGGCCGTAGACGGTTTCCGTCGGCAGGCCGATCGGCTGGCCCGCGCGCAGCAGGGCGACGGCGCGCGCGGTGGTCGCGGGCCCGGGCGGCAAGACGACGGCTTGGGCGGAAAAGGCCTTGGTCATGACGCCCTATATCTAGACCAATTGCCGGTTGGTTTCGCCTGCCATCCTCTCTAGGATGCCCCGGAAGTTGATACCGCCCGGTAATTTGCGTGGATAGCTACAGCCTCAGATACCCCTACGACGATCTGCCCGCTCACGGCGAGACCCGAGAGGTCGCGCCGGGGATCAAGTGGCTGCAGATGCCGCTGTCCTTCGCGCTCGATCACATCAACCTCTACCTGCTGGAGGATGGCGACGGCTGGGCGGTGGTGGACACCGGCATCCGCGGCGAGCGGACCCAAGGGTACTGGAACACCATCTTCGAGCGGGAACTCGATGGCCGGCCGGTCTCCCGGGTCATCGTCACCCACATGCATCCCGATCATCTGGGCCAGGCCGGCTGGATCTGCCGCCGCTTCGGCGCGCCGCTGCTGATGAGCCGCACCGAATACTATTACGCCCGCACCTTCTCGTCGGAGAACCATCGTCAGCTGCCGCCCGAGGCGATCGCTTTCTACCAGCGCGGCGGCGTGCCCGAGGGCATCCTGCAGGAGATCACCAGCCGTGGCTGGGGCAATTTCTCCAACAACGTGGAGCCGATGCCGGTCGGCTATCTCCGGCTGGTCGATGGCCAGGTGCTGCGCATCGGCGGCCGGGCGTGGCGGGTGGTCACGGGAAGCGGCCACTCGCCCGAGCACGTCTGCCTCTACTGCGAGGAACTGGACGTGCTGATCTCGGGCGACCAGGTGCTGCCGCGGATCACCTCGAACGTCAGCGTCAACGCCAACGAGCCCGAGGAGGACCCGCTCGCCTATTGGCTGGCCTCCCACCGCAAGTTCCTGGACCTGCCGGACACGGCGTTCGTGCTGCCGTCCCACAACCGGCCGTTCTACGGGCTGCACGCCCGGCTGCGCTACCTCATCGACCATCACGAGGATCGGATGCTGGCCTGCGAGGAGAAGTGCACCGAGCCGCAGACCGCCTACGACCTGCTGCCGGTGATGTTCTCGCGCGAGCTGGACTCGTTCCAGACCATGCTGGCGCTCGGCGAGTGCATGGCGCACCTGCACTGCCTGATGAACATGGGACGGCTGGAGCGGATGCTGCACCAGGACGGACGCTACCGCTACCGCAGCATCGACCCGGGCTTGTCCACGCGGGCCCATCCCGGCTCCCACGAGGATCCCGACGCCGCGCCGCTGATGGTGTAGAGGCCCGGCGGCGTGCCGGAATCCGTGGCGCATCGCCTGGGGGCGGATCATAGTCGAGGGCCATGAGAAACTCGGGTAGCGGACGTCGAAGACGGCCGTCGGGGGAGACGATGGGATGAACCATCCCTGGCTGCGGCATTATCCGGCGAACGTCGACTGGCATCGGCGTTTCGAGGCGCGGCCGGTCTACGCGGCGCTGGACGACGCGGCGGCGCGCTGGCCCGAGAACGTGCATCTGGACTTCTTCGGCCGCGCCTACACCTACCGCCGCACCCTGGAACTGGTCGACCGGGCGGCGAAGGGCTTTCGGAAGCTGGGCGTCGGCAAGGGCGTCAAGGTCGGCCTGTTCCTGCCCAACTGCCCGCAGCAGGTGATCAGCTATTTCGGCGTGCTGAAGGCCGGCGGCACCGTGGTCAACTACAGCCCGCTCTATTCGGAGCACGAGCTGCTCGGCCAGATCGAGGATTCCCAAACCGACATCCTGGTCACCATGGACCTGGAACTGCTCTATCCGAAGGCGCGCCACCTGCTGGACGAAAGCCGGCTGCGGACGCTCGTGGTGTCGCGGATGCAGTGGGCCATGCCGTTCCTCAAGGGCACCGCCTTTTCCCTGCTGCGGCGCCGCGACATCGCCCCGATGCGCTGGAACGACTGCCATGTGGCGTGGCGGGATCTGCTGGCCAATGACGGCCGCTTTGAGCCGGCCGCCATCGACCCGGCCGGGGACGTCGCGGTGCTGCAGTACACCGGCGGCACTACCGGCGTGCCCAAGGGCGCCATGCTCACCCACGCCAACGTCTACATCAACGGCTGCCAGAATCGGGCGTGGTTTCCCGACTTCACCGACGGCGTGGAAACCACCATCGGCGCGCTGCCGTTCTTCCACGCCTTCGCCATGACCACCATCCTGGTAATGGGCACCATGACCGGCTGCCGGATCGTGCTGCATCCCCGCTTCGACCTGGAGGCGGTGATCCGCGACGTGATCCGCAAGCGGCCCAGCTCGCTGCCGGGCGTGCCGACCATGTTCACGGCGATCGCCAACCACCCGAAGGTCGACCGGGAGAGCTTCGCCTCGCTGAAATGGGCCATGTCGGGCGGCGCGCCGCTGCCCAACCAGGTGCGCCATCACTTCGAGGAGGTGACGGGTGTGCAGATCCTGGAGGGCTATGGTCTCACCGAATGCTCGCCCACCGCCACCTGCGGACCCGAGGACGGCCTCAACAAGGAAGGCTCCATCGGACTGCCGCTGCCGGGCACCGAAATCATCATCTGCGACAAGGACGACCCGCACCGCATCCTGCCGCCGGGCGAAACCGGCGAGATCTGCGTCAAGGGGCCCCAGGTGATGAAGGGCTACTGGAACAATCCTGCGGCTACCGACGCGGCCATCGTCGACGGCCGGCTGCGCACCGGCGACGTGGGCTACATGGACGAGGATGGCTACACCTTCATCATCGACCGGATGAAGGACATGATCCTGGTGGGCGGCTTCAACGTCTTTCCGCGCTACGTGGAGGAGGCGATTCACCGGCATCCGGCGGTCAAGGAGGTGACGGTGATCGGCATCCCCGAGGAATATCACGGCGAGGTACCCAAGGCCTTCGTGGTGCTCAGGGAAGGCGAGGATTTGCCGGCCGAGAAGCTGCTGGAGTTCCTGCGCGGCGAGCTGGGCAAGCACGAGATGCCGCGGGAGATCGAGTTCCGCAGCGAGCTGCCCAAGACCGTGGTCGGCAAGCTCTCGAAGAAGGAGCTGCTGGCCGAGGAAACCGAGAAGCGGGCCGCGTCCTGATCAATCCCAGGTTGCGCCCTCGGGGCCTTCGCGCCGGGGGGCGGGCGGCCTATGATCCGGGGAAACCAGGAGCCGTCCATGACCACCCTTCTCGTATCCCACAGCGACTGCCTCTATCACGACACCTCCCCGGGCCATCCCGAGAGCCCCGACCGGCTGCGCGCCGTGATGGATGCGCTGGAGGCGGCGGAGTTCGGCGCCCTCGTCCGCGAGGACGCGCCGACGGCCACCGACGAGCAGCTGCTCCGCGCCCATCCGCAGGAGGTGCTCAGCATGATTGCCGGCGCCGTGGACGAGTCGGCCCTGGAAGGCTACTGCCACATCGACGCGGACACGGTGGTCTCGCCCGGCTCCTTCCTCGCCGCGCGGCGGGCGGCCGGCGCGGTGTGCCACGCCGTGGGTGCGGTGGCGCTGGGCGAAGCGGGCAATGCCTTCTGCGCCGTGCGGCCGCCGGGCCATCATGCGGAATCCCGCCGGCCGATGGGCTTCTGCCTGTTTAACAATATCGTGATCGGGGCGCTGGAGGCGCGCGCCGTGCACGGCCTCCGCCGGGTGGCGGTGGTCGATTTCGACGTCCACCACGGCAACGGCACCCAGGAGCTGTTCGCCGCCGATCCGGACCTGTTCTATGCTTCGACCCACCAGTCGCCGCTCTATCCCGGCACCGGCATGGCCAGCGAAACCGGCGTCGGCAACATTCTCAACCTGCCGCTCGGAGCAGGAAGCGGCGGCGAGGCGCTTCGCCGCGCCCTGGCAAAAGAGATCTTCCCGGCGCTGGAGGCGTTCGGTCCCGACCTGCTGATGATCTCGGCCGGATTCGACGGCCACAGGAACGATCCGCTGGCCGGACTGGCCTTCGACGAGGACGATTTCGAATCGGCAACGGATATGCTCTGCGAGGCCGCGCAACGCTTGTGCGAAGGCCGAGTCGTCTCTACTTTGGAAGGAGGATACAACCTGACGGATCTGGCGGCCAGTGCCGCCGGTCACGTTCGCGCACTGATGCGGCACGGCTGAAGGCCGAAGCGCGGCCCACAAGGAACTTGGATGGCGGACACGCACACGACACTTCCCGACGACATCGCGGGCATGACTTTCGAGCAAGCGCTTGCCGAACTGGAAACGGTGGTGCGCCGGCTCGAGGGCGGCGATGTCGGCCTCGAGGACTCCATCGAGATGTATACCCGGGGCGCCCAGCTCAAGCAGCACTGTGCGGCCAAGCTGGCCGACGCGCAGGCGCGCATCGAGAAGGTGGTGGTGGGCGCCGACGGCATCTCGGCCCAACCCGCGGATATCGGCTGATCCGGTGGGGCCGCGGGTGAGCGAGACGCCGGACATCGCCGTGCTCCAGGCGGAAATGGGCAAGGTGGCCGAGGCCATCGACAAGGCCCTGGAGCGCATCCTGCCGGCCGTGGAGGGCCACGAGGCGCGCCTGCTGGAGGCGATGCGCTATGCCACCCTGGCGGGCGGCAAGCGGCTGCGGCCGTTCCTGGTGCTGGCGAGCGGCGCCCTGTTCGAGGTGCCCACGGAGCGGACCACCCGCGTCGCCTGCGCCCTGGAATGCATCCATACCTATTCCCTGGTGCACGACGACCTGCCCTGCATGGACGATGACGACCTGCGGCGCGGCATGCCGACCACCCACCGCCAGTTCGACGAGGCGACGGCGGTGCTGGCCGGCGACGCGCTGTTGACCTACGCCTTCGAGATCGTCGCCGACCCGCGCACCCACCACGATCCGCTGGTCCGCGCCGAGCTGGTGCACGCCATGGCCCGGGAGGCCGGCGCCCACGGCATGGTCGGCGGCCAGATGATCGACCTGCTGGCGGAAAACCAGGAAATGGACATCGGCGGCGTCACCCGGCTGCAGCAGATGAAGACCGGCGCGCTGATCCGCTTCGCGGTCGACGCCGGCGCCATCATGGGCCGCGCCACCAAGGAGCAGCGCCACGCGCTGCAGAACTACGCCCACGACCTGGGCCTCGCCTTCCAGATCGTCGACGACCTGCTCGACGTCGAAGGCTCGGCCGAGGAGATGGGCAAGGCCGTCGGCAAGGACGAGGACAGCGGCAAGGCCACCTTCGTCTCGCTGCTCGGCGTCGACCGCGCCCGAACCCAGGCGCAAATGCTGGCCGAGCAGGCCTGCGTCCATCTCGAAACCTTCGACGACAAGGCGGAGCTGTTGCGGCTGCTGCCCCATTTCGTCGTCAATCGCCGCCACTGAAAGGTGGTCACCATGACTGAGACGCCCCTTCTCGACACCATCAGCCACCCCGCCGACCTGCGCCGGCTGCAGCCTAGGCAGCTCCGGCAGGTGGCCGACGAATTGCGCACCGCCACCATCGACACGGTCTCGCGCACCGGCGGCCATCTCGGCGCCGGCCTCGGGGTCGTCGAACTCACCACCGTGCTGCACTACGTCTTCGACACGCCGGCGGACCGGCTGATATGGGACGTGGGGCACCAGTGCTACCCGCACAAGATCCTCACCGGCCGGCGCGACCGCATGCACACCCTGCGTCAGGGCGGCGGCCTGTCGGGCTTCACCAAGCGCGCCGAGAGCGAGTACGACCCGTTCGGCGCCGCCCACAGCTCCACCTCCATCTCGGCCGGGCTGGGCATGGCGGTGGCGCGGGACCTGTCCGGCCGGGGCAACAACGTGATCGCGGTGATCGGCGACGGCGCGATGAGCGCCGGCATGGCCTACGAGGCCATGAACAACGCCGAGCAGGCGGGCAACCGGCTGATCGTCATCCTCAACGACAACGACATGTCGATCGCCCCGCCGGTCGGCGGCTTGTCCGCTTACCTCGCGCGGATGGTCTCGAGCAGCGAGTATCTCGGGCTGCGCAGC
>WGNW01000025.1 GCA_016124315.1 Alphaproteobacteria bacterium | reverse complement strand
GCTCCGGTCGAGTGACTTGGCGCGGCGCGCCAAATCGTATCGAGACCCGCTCCAAGACCAGGGTCGGCGCATCTCGATACACGGCCCTGCGGGCCGCACTCGATGCGAGCGGATAGGGGGACGCCGCGTCCCGGCAACCATCCTTGCGAGCACCCGCAGGGTGCGCGGCAATCCAGGGGCCATGGGGCCTGTGCGGTTGCCCCTGGATCGCTTCACCGCTGCGCGGTTCGCGATGACGGTGGGAAAATCACGGCTGGAGCGGCCCGTGCCGGACCCGGCGCGCTACTCGGCGAACTTGCTGGGTTCCACCGTGTAGGCCTCGGTGTCCTCGACGATCGGCCGCAGGGTCTCGAAGTACCAGCGGCCGTCGCGGAACACGAAGTCGTCTCGGTAGGTGCCCAGGATGCGGTGGAACTGCACCGTGCCGTCCGGCGCGTTGCCGGCATAGACCATCATCATCCGCCACGTCGCCGTCGCCCGGTCGCCGTCCACGGTGATGTTCGGGTTGGTCACCATGTGCTGGGAATTGCGGATGCGGCCCGAATTGGCGAGGCCGTCGAAGAAGGCGCGCCGCTCCGCGTGGCCCTTGGCGTCGACCCCCATGGCGTCGCATTTCCAGCGGCCCTCGGGTACGAAGATCGCCTCCAGCGTGTCGGCGTTGTGGTTGTCGTCGCAGCCGGCGCAGTAGCGCGCCTTGAGGTTCATGATCTCCAGTGCCGCTTCCACCCGGTGCAGCCGGGCCAGCAGCGCATTCACGTCCAGCGTCTCGATGTTCATTCGGCGTCCCCTGTTTGCGTGCCACAAGGGGATGCCGAACGGCCGGCCGAGTCAACCGTGGCAACGGGCGGGCCGCCGCTCAGTCGCCCGCGCGGCCCCAGGGCATGATCGGGACGGTGGAGATCGAGTTCTTCGGCGAGCCTTCCACCAGCTTGTCCGAATAGCTCAGGTAGACCAGCGTGTTGTTGGGGCGGTCGTAGAACCGCACCACGTGCAGCCGCTTGAACAGGACGGAGCGGCTCTCCTTGAACACCTCCTCCTTGTCCTCGATGCGCTTGACGAAGCGGATGGGGCCGATCTGCCGGCATGACACGGCGGCGTCCGAGGTGTCCTCGGCGACGCCGACGAGGCCGCTCACGCCGCCGGTCCGTGCCCGGCTGACGTGGCACACCACGCCGTCCACCTTGGGGTCGCGGAACGATTCCACGCAGATCTTGTCGTTGGCCAGCCCGAGCATTCGGAAGGTGGTCGACACGCAGCCCAGTTCGGCGGCGTTGACGGCCGGGCCGAGGCAGCACAGGAGGATCGCGAGGGGCGGTAGGGTGCGCATGGCGCGTATCCTGTCACGGCTCCCGCAAAATCACAAAGCCGCTGCGCGCGCCGGCGAAGAAAGGATTTGTCCCTCACCCGCCGCCGCGCCACACTGTCGGTCGCGTAGCCGAAAGCAGGGAGGGGGATCCCATGTCGACCGTGACGCAGACCAGTTTCCGCATCGGCGGAATCATCAGCCAGAGCTTCTCCGTCCTGTCGCGCAACGTCGTGCCCTTCGGCGTGCTGGCGCTGCTGTTCGTCGCAGTGCCGCAGCTGGTGCTGAACAAGGTCTTCTTCGGCACCATGGTTGGGCCCGGGGCCGGCTTCAGCTTCGGCAATCTGCGCGCCATCGGCGCCATGGGGATCATCTCGGCGGTTCTCGCTCTCATCCTCTACGGCTCCCTGGTCTTCGGCACGTTTCGCGACCTGTCGGGACGACCGGCCTCCGTCGGCGACAGCATCGGCCGGGGGCTCGCGACAGCCTTGCCGATCCTTGGTCTGTTCATCGTCGCCGGCATTGCCATCGGCATCGGCTACATTCTTTTCATCATTCCGGGCGTCATTCTCTCGCTGATGTGGGCCGTCGCCGTGCCGGCCGCGGTGGTGGAGCGGCCCGGCGTGTTCGCCGCGCTCGGGCGCAGCGCGGACCTCACCCGGGGCCATCGCTGGCAGATACTCGGACTGGCGCTGGTCTACGCGGTGATCGTCATCGCCTTCACCATCGCCGTGGGTCTGGCGACCCTCATCGTCAGCTTCGTCCCGTTGCTTCCGGTTCTCGTCACCGCCGTCGCCAACGCGCTCGTGGCGGCCTTCGGCGCCGTTACGTTCACCGTGCTCTACAGCGAGCTGCGCCGCATCAAGGACGGCGTCGGCGTGGACGCGATCGCACAGGTTTTCGATTGAACAACGCATAGCGTAGGGCCAGCCGGCGCCCGCAAGCCGGCCTTATTTTGGGAGGGATACATGTCCACGATGGTGGTGGAACAGCCGTTCGGCATCGGCCGTGTCATTGGCCAGACCTTCGTAATTTTCTTCAGGCATTTCCTAAGCATGGGCGGGATGGCGATCCTGTTGCTCGCCGCTCCGCAGATCATCCTGTTCCTGTTCGCGGTTTCGGCGGGTTCGGGCGACCTCGGTCCCGTATCTATTGCGCCGCGTATGGGGCTGGCCTACCTGGCCTATTTCGTGTTCACCTTCGTCCTGTGGGGCGCGGTAAGTTTCGCGACCTTCCGCGCCCTTTCCGGCAATCCCGTGTCGGTCTTGCAGGCGCTGCGTAAAGGACTGGGCAAGTTCTTCATCGTCTGGGCGATCTCCATCGTGGCGGCCGTCGGGACGGCGGCCGGTGTGGTGTTGTTGGTTATTCCCGGCATCATCGTCGCTATAATCTGGTGCCTCGCCGTGCCCGCGTCGGTCGTCGAGAATACGGGCGTCTTTACCTCGCTGGCGCGCAGCGTCGACCTGACGCGGGGCTACCGCTGGTCGATATTCGGTCTGGGCCTGATCTACGTCGTGCTGTCCTATGCCTTTGTGGCCGTGTTGATGGTGATATTGGTCGCCGTCGCGCTCCCTGTCGGCGAACCGGCAGCGGCTCCCTCGGCCTACACGACGGCCATCGGGGGCGTCATCGGCGCTCTCCTCGCCAACTCGTTCATGACGGTGCTGTTGATGATCGGCCTCTCCGTGCTCTATGCCGAATTGCGTCGCGCCAAGGAGGGGATCGGCGCGGATGCGATCGCCCAGGTCTTCGACTGACCCTCAGCGGTCGTCGAACTTGTCGCGGCGGCGGATGCCGAACAGCGCCTTCGATTCCAGCGTCCGGCGCAGCGCCGTGTAGTAGGCGTCGAGGAACGCCCGCGCGTCCTGGGCGTCACGCTCCGGCCGGCCGATCTTGCGGGCGATGCGCCGCGCCACTTCGCCCATCACCTCCGGATGCCCGCGGCGCATGACGTCTTCAAGCGTGTGCAGCTCGCGGATGCCGTAGGCGGCGAGTTCGCGCGCGGTGAAGACGTAGGCGGCCGCCGCGTCGTTGCGGGCGCCGCGCCGGGCCAGGTCCTCGACCAGCAGGGCGTTGGGCGCCTCGATGACCATGGTGCCGCCCACCATGTCGCCCGCCCGCAGCCGGTTGCGGTTGAAGAACGGCATCAGCACGAACACCGCCATCCAGCCCAGGGTCAGCAGCTTCATGCCGGCGTCCGCCGGGCCCGCCGCCCCCGACATCAGGTAGGTGGCGGGCAGGAACAGCTCGACCTCGCGCATCAGGTTGCGGGCGAACACGGCCGAGGCGCTCAGCGGCCCGCCCTCCCGGTCGGTCACCCGCAGCTTCAGGACGCGCTTGCCGGGGGTGACGCCGTTCCAGCGCAGCTCGAAGAACACGAAGTAGAAGCTGCGTACCAGGAACCAGACCATCAGGAACGAGGCGAAGGCGGTCTCGGCCAGGCCCATCCAGCCCAGCGCCAGCCCGAACAGCAGGCTGAGCAGGAAGCCGCCCGTCCCGAGGATCAGCAGGTCGATGAGCACCGCGCCCGCCCGCTCGCCCCGCCCGGCGAGGCGGACGGTGATCGGCACGCCCTCGGGCGTGGCGATGCGGCGCAGGCCGTCGGCGGCGGGGGCGTCAGTCGACATCGGCCGGCCCCAGCCCGCGGCCGACGAAGCCGAAATAGGCGGTCCAGAGCGCCAGCATGGCGCCGCCGATCAGCATGCGTGTCGTGGTGTCGGTGACCAGCTGCCGGGCGAAGCCTTCCAGGCCGCCGGCCACCAGCAGCATCAGCACGCCCCCCATCACCACCACGCCCGCCCGCCGCCCGGTGCGGGCGAGGGTGGCGAGGCGCGGATGCGGGCCCGGGAAGGCGACCGCGCCGCCGATGGACAGGCCGGCGGCGCCGCACAGCGCGACGGCCAGCAGCTCGGTGCTGCCGTGGACCGCCAGCCAGCCGAAGAACTCGCCGCCCAGACCCTTGCTGGCGAACACCGCCGTCATCGCGCCGATGGTGGCGCCGTTGTAGAACAGCAGCAGCAGCGTCGGGATGCCCAGCGCGAACCCCAGCGCGAAGGACATCATCGAGATGGCGGCATTGTGGGTGAACAGGTAGGTGGCGAAGACGCCCAGCCCGAAGCCGGGGCCGGGCCCGCCGCCGTACAGCGACTTCTCCAGGAACTCCCGGCTGGCCGTGGGCGTGCGGCCGCCGGCCATCCCGTCGTCCACGAGCGTGTAGAACCAGTCCGGGCTGTGGGCGGTCAGCGTGTGGCCGGCGATCCAGCCCAGCCCGAGGGCGAGGATCGCCAGGGCCAGCGGCCGCGCCATCCCCCGCACCGTGGCGGGCAGCAGGTGGCGGAAGTAGCGGGCGAGCGCCTTGGGGATGTCGGTCCGGGTGCCGTAGACGTAGAGATAGGCCCGTGCCGCGAGCGACTCGAGATAGGCGGTCAGGCTGCGGTCGAGCGAGATGGAGCGGGCGACGGACAGCGACGACAGGGCGGCGCGGTAGAGCCGGGGCAGGCGCATCAGCTCGTCGGCGTCCAGGGTCCTCAGGCCTCCCTTTTCGGCCTTCGTCACCAGCCCTTCCAGCTCCCGCCAGCCGGCCTCGCGCTCCTGGCGGAAGCGGATGCTCTTCATCTCCATCAGATCATCTCCCGGCGCTGGATGGCGAGGTAGCGGTTCACCAGGTCGGTGCTCAGCATTTCGGCCGAGGTGTCGAGGATCAGCACGCCGAGCCGACGCAGCCGCTCGAACACCACCTGGCGCTCGCGCAGGAAGTCGTCGGCGACCACCGCGCGGGCGACGCCCTCGATGTCCTGGGGCTCGGCGTCCCAGGCGTCCCGCAGCGCCGGGTCGCGGAAGGTGACGAACAGCACCAGGTGGCGGCGTACCAGCCGGGCGACGTTCTCGATCATCAGCTCGGTGGTGGTGGTGTCGACGAACTCGCTGATCAGCACGATCAGCGACCGCTGGTTCAGCCGGCCCGCCAGCTCCGCGAGGCCGAGGGTGAAGTTGGTCTCCTCGCCGCTCGGCTCGAGCTGCGCCACGGTGTGCTGCAGCCGTGGGAACGCGTTGCCGCCCGCCAGCGGCGGGGCGAACAGCCGCACCCGGGAGTCGAAGCCGACCACGCCGACCCGGTCGCCCGAGCGCAATGAGACATAGGCCATCATCAGCGCCGCGTTCACCGCGTGATCGAGCCGCGACAGGCCGCCAAGGGGCTCGGCCATCAGGTGCCCGGTGTCCAGCG
Organism: Alphaproteobacteria bacterium; assembly: GCA_016124315.1. Taxonomy (GTDB): domain Bacteria; phylum Pseudomonadota; class Alphaproteobacteria; order SMXS01; family SMXS01; genus RI-34. The sequence continues at coordinate 108,955 of WGNW01000025.1, read as the reverse complement.
TCAGGTAGATCTGGTGGTTGCGCTCGGTGCGGAACTCGCGGGCCTGCAGCCGGCGGTGGCGAGCCGAGCGCTTCCAGTCGATGAAGCGGTGCTCCATGCCGGTAACGTAGTCGCGCACGCTGTGGAAGTCGGAGCCGCTGCCGGCCTCCAGCTGGGCCTTCAGCCCGAGCCGCGCATCGCGGGCGAAGAACTCCAGCGCCGCCTGGCGCACCGCGCGGACGTTGGGGCTGATGGCGATCCGTAGATCCACCCGGTGGTCGATCTGCCGCGCCATCAGGCCCAGCGGGCCGCGCCAGCGCAGGGTGAGGGTGTCGATGGCGGCGGCACCCCGCCGGCGCGGCGTCAACTCGAACGCGCAGCGCACGGCGGCGCCGGGCTCGACCAGCAGGGAAGCGGCCGGCAGCGGCTCGAGGTGGTCGTCGGCGTCGAGCCAGGCGTCGACGGCGACGGGCCGCCGGAGGGAGTCGATGCCGATGTCCAGCACCAGCGGGTCGCTGCCGCCCGCATAGAGCAAGGGCGGCTCGCGCAGGGACAGGTCGAACCGGTGCGCCTGGGGCGCCAGCAGCAGGTCGGCCGCCAGCAGCCCGAGCGAGGCCAGTAGCCAGAGCACCGGCACCAGCGGCAGGCCCCAGAGCACGCACACCACTCCCACCGGCACGCCGGCGCCGAACAGGATGAGGGCTCGGCGGGTCGGGTACATGCTCAGCGCGGCGCGGCGACCTGGTCGACCACCTGGCCGATCACGGCGGCGGCGGTCAGACCCTCGATCTCGGCGGCGGGCGACAGCACCAGCCGGTGCTGCAGCGCCGGCGCGGCCAGCGCCTTCACGTCGTCGGGGATCACGTAGTCGCGCCCCTTCATGGCGGCGTAGGCCCTGGCGGCGACGGCGACGGCGGTGGCGGCGCGCGGCGAGGCGCCCACCTCCAGCGACGGGTGCTCGCGGGTGGCGCGCACCACGTCGACCACGTAGTCGACCACGTCGTCGTGCAGCCGGACGCGCGTCACCGCGTCGCGCATGGTGGCGAGGTCGCCGCCGCCGATCAGCGGCGTCACGCCCAGGTCCCGCGGCTTGGGCGTGGCGCCGCCGGTGCCGTGGCGGGCGACGATCTGCCGCTCCTCGTCGCGGGACGGATAGCCCAGCACGTGCTTGAAAAGGAACCGGTCGAGCTGCGCCTCCGGCAGCGGATAGGTGCCCTGCTGCTCGATGGGGTTCTGGGTCGCCACCACCAGGAACTCGTCGCCCAGGGGATAGGTGACCCCGTCGATGGTGACGCCGCGCTCCTGCATCGCCTCCAGCAGTGCCGCCTGGGTCTTGGGCGGCGTCCGGTTGATCTCGTCGCCCAGCAGGATCTGGGTGAAGATCGGGCCCTTGGTCAGCCGGAACTCGTTGGTCTGGAAGTTGAACAGGTTGGTGCCGATGACGTCGCCGGTCATCAGGTCCGGGGTGAACTGGATGCGCCCGAAGTCCAGCGACAGGGCCGCGGCGAAGCTCTGCACCAGCAGCGTCTTGGCGGTGCCCGGCACCCCCTCCAGCAGCATGTGGCCGCGCGCCAGCAGCGCCGTCAGCAGCAGGTCGACGGCCTCGTCCTGGCCGATCACGGCCTTGCCGATCTCCTGCTTCAGATTGCGGCAGACGGCTTCAATACCCGACAGATCCACGTAGCATCTCCGTTTTCCAGCGATGTATCCGGTGCGCCGCGGACAGCAGCGCGTGAGCCTCTCCCAGGCCGCCGGGTGCCTGCCGTTCGGCGCCCAGGTCGGCGACCCGCACGTCGAGGCCGCGCGACTGGGCGATGCGGTCGAGCCACAGGGCCAGGTCGACGGCGTCCAGGTCGGCGGGCGCATGCAGCGAAGCGGAGACCCGGCGCAGCGCGGCGGCCCGGTAGCGGTCGACCAGCAGCGCCAGGTGGCCGCCGTAGCCCAGCAGCGAGGCGGTGTTGTCGATCAGGCCCTGCTTGCCGGGCGCCAGCCGCGGCGGCAGCGGCACGGCGGCGCCGAAGCGGGTCGCGGCCGACCAGAACAGCACGGCGCAGGCGGCCAGCCCCAGCAGCGTGACCGGCAGCAGCGGCGGCTCCAGCAGGGTGCGCCAGCGGCTGGGGCTGCGGGTGAAGCCCTGCAGGGTGGCGTCGATCACCACGGTGCGGCCGTCGCGCATGAAATCGATCATCTCCGCCGCGAGCCGGGCGTTGGCGCCGTTGTCCAGGCCGTGATTGTTGAGGACGTCCGGGTCGGCCAGCACGTAGACGGCGGCGCCCGACATGTTGATCCAGCCCAGCAGGATGCCCTGGTCGGACGCGATCAGCGGGATCAGGTTCTTTCCCTTGACCAGCTGCGGGTGCGCCAGCGTGGGCGCGGCGGCATAGGTGCTGGCGAGGGTCCCGAGGCGGGCGGGCCGGACGATTTCCGCGTCCTTGACCAGTGCACTCAGGATGCCGGCGACGCCCGGGGCAGGCAGCAGCTTCGCCCGCCGGATCCAGCTCGGTTTCTTCGGGTCGGCCTCGGCGCTCCACTTGGGCAGCACCACCAGCACGGGCCCGGTGCCGGCGAAATGCAGCGCCAGGCTGCCCAGGGCGGATGGGGCCGGCGGCTCCAGCAGCATCTCGAAGCCGCTGCCGTCCAGCCTCTCGTAGAAGCTGTCGCTGCGGTTTACCATCACCGGCATGCCGAGTTCGCCGAGGAAGGTCACCAGCCCGCGGTAGCCGATGGCCGATTCCGAGTAGGGGTTGGCGCCGGACATCTCGCCCGCCGTGTCTCCCGAGAGCGCGCCGAGCAGCAGCATGCCGAGGAAGCAGGCGACGCCGGCGCCGACCATCCAGTGGACGGTCCGCCGCGAGAAGCCCGAGGCGCCGCGCCCTGTCATGCGGCGATCCCGGCGAAGCGCTCGTAGCTGCGGCGGCAGCGCGCGTAGTCGTCGGCGCCGAAGGAGCGGCCGCCGAAATGGCTGGTCTCCACCGCCCGGACGATCTCGTCGAAGGCGTGCCGGCCGTCCGGCGGCAGCGGCGAGCGGTCGAGCACCTCGCGGCTGGTCCACGCCGCCGGCAGGTACTGGCCGAGCCGCTCCGCCACGTCCTCCAGCGTGCGGTGCAGCAGCAACCGGACGGCGCCGGCGAAGTCGCCCAGGGCGGCCAGCCGATCGGCGTCCTCCAGCAGGGTGTGCGCCTCCTCGGCGCTCGGCTGCACGCGGACGCGGTATTCCGGTGCCGCCGGCTTGCCGGGCTTGCGTCGCGGCAGCAGCTCCGCCACGAAGGGCAGCTCGCGCACCACGGCCCAGATCAGCGCGAGGGCCGTGGCGGCGATCACGACCCAGAACACCACGATGCCGACGTCGCCCAGCAGCTTCAGCAGCCAGGGCGGCGGGTCGAGGAGGCTGTCGGGCTTGTCTTTCTGCTGCTGCTCGGGCGTCTCGGCGGGAGCGTCGATGCCGGGCAGGGAGCGCTGCAGGTCGTGGGACGCTTCCGCGTTCTCCAGCGCCCGCCGGACCTCGCCGCCGCCCCGGTTCGCGGACGCGGCCAGCGCCGCTGGAGCGGGCGCCAACAGCACGAGCAGCGCGAGGATGCAGGACAGGGAAAAGCGCACGGGCTGAAGGGCTCTAACTATCGTTGCGTTGGCGCGGTCTTGGTTGTCAGAGCATGATGGCTTTGGCTGGCGAAGTCCAGCGCGCCCACTTCCGCTGCACCGGCGTTTGGCGCCTAGTGCCTTGAGTTGTCAGGAGTTTCCCGATCCCGTCCGGCGCCGCCGGCCGGCTTCGACGAAGTCCAGCCAGTTCTTCAGATCGCGCAGTCGCTCGGCGGGGTCGAGCACGTCGTCGTCGAGGCCGGCCAGCCAGCGGTCGGCGGCACCGCCGCCATCGTCGTCGAACGAGGCGAAGATGCCCGCGCTCCGGCGCACTGCCTGCTCGCTCTCGAACAGGCCCTCCTCCACCAGGCCGGCCGCGTAGCGCCGCATCGCCGCGCCGATCTCGCCGAAAGTGTACTCCGGGTGGTACTGGACGCCCCAGAAGGCACCGCCGTCGTGGGTGAAGGCGGCGGCCTGTACCCGCGCCATGGGGTTCCAGGCGAGGATCCGCGTCCCTTCCGGCAGCGCGGTGACGATGTCCTTGTGCACGGCGATGGCGTCGAACACCGACGGCCGGCCGTGGTAGAGGGGATGGGCGCGGCCCGCCTCGGTCAGCACGATCTTGCGGGCGATGCCCATCTCGCGGCCGAGCGGGTTGCGGAGTACCGTGCCGCCGGCCGCGGCCGCCGCCACCTGCAGGCCCCAGCAGCTGCCGAACTGGGGCACGCCGGAAGCAAAGCAGCTGCGGCAGAACTCGAGCTGCCGCTCGATTTCCGGGCCGCCGTTGTAGACGTTGAGGGACGAGCCGGTCCAGGCGACGCCGTCATAGCCGCGCAGCGCCGCGACGTCGGGCAGGACGGCGTCGGGCAGGGCGGGAAACGCCGTCTCGATCGCCAGGTCGCCGCGGACGCGCCGCAGCGCGCCGGCATAGAGGTCGCTTGCGACGGTGCCGCCCCAGGCGGCCAGCTGGGTGCGCCCCTCCTCCGAATAGCCGTCGACGACGAGGATCTTCAGTCCGCTCACGCGGCGTCCTCCAGCGAGCCGGCGACGGCGGCGCGGAAGATGCGCTCCAGGGCGGCGGCCTCAACCGGTACCGGGTTGCCGCCGGCCGACGGGTCGGCGGCGGCGAAGTGGCCGATCTCGGCGGCCCGGCCGGCGTCGACGCCGATGCCGGACAGGGCGTGCGGGATGCCCATGTGCTCGCGCAGGTAGAGGATGTGGTTGAGCACCGCGTCGAAATTGGGGTGGGACAGGCCCAGCACCGCCGCCAGATGCTCCATCCTTGTTTCGATGGCGGCCCGGTTGTGCATCATGACGTAGGGCAGCAGCACGGCGTTGGTCAGGCCGTGATGGGTGTCGTAGAGGGCGCCGACCGGATGGGCGATGGCATGCACGGCGCCCAGCCCCTTCTGGAAGGCGACGGCGCCCATGGAGGCCGCCGCCATCATCCGGGAGCGGGCGACGATGTTCGCGCCGTCCTCATAGGCGGCCGGCAGGTGCTCGACGATCAGTCCCAGTCCCTGCAGCGCGACGCCGTCGGCCATGGGATGGAAGCCGGGCGCGCAGTAGGCCTCGAAGCAGTGGGTGAAGGCGTCCATGCCGGTGGCGGCGGTGACGTGGGGCGGCAGGCCCACGGTCAGCTCCGGGTCGCAGATCACCGCCGCCGGCATCATCTTCGGGTGGAAGATGATCTTCTTCTCGTGGGTCTCCTCGTTGAGCACCACGGCGGCACGCCCCACCTCCGATCCGGTGCCGGCGGTCGTCGGCACGGCGACCACCGGCGCGATGCCGTCCGGATCGGCCCGGGTCCACCAGTCGCCGATGTCCTCGAAATCCCAGATCGGGCGGCCCTGGCCGCTCATGAAGGCGACGGCCTTGCCCGCGTCGAGGCCCGAGCCGCCGCCGAAGGCGATCACGCCGTCATGGCCGCCGTCGCGGAAGGCGGCCACGCCCGCCTCGACGTTGGCCGCCACCGGATTGGCGCGGACCTCGGCGAAGACCGGTGCGGTCATGCTGTGGGACTTCAGGCAGGCGAGGGCGCGCGCGGCGATGGCCGAGTCCGCCAGGCCGGCGTCGGTCACGAACAGCGGCCGGCGGATGCCGGCGCCGCGGCACGCGTCGGCGAGTTCCGCGATGCGGCCGGGTCCGTGCAGGATGCGGGTCGGGAAGCTCCAGGTGGCGGTGAGGGGCGTCATGTCCGTCTGTCCTCCGGATCAGGTCGTGGCGAGCCGCAGGTGGAACGACTTGGGCCGGGTGAGGTACTGGTACCCCAGGGTCGAGAGGGTGCAGCCGCGGCCGCTGTCCTTGACGCCGCTCCAGGCCAGCGCCGGGTCGAGATAGTCGCAGCGGTTCATGAACACGGTGCCTGTCTCCACCTGACCGCCCAGCCGCCGCGCGGCGTCGGGATCGGCAGTCCAGATCGCCGCTGTCAGCCCGTAGCGGCTGTCGTTCATCAGCCGCACCGCCTGCTCGTCGGAGCGCACCTTCATGATGCCGACGGCCGGCCCGAAGGTCTCCTCGGTCATGATCCGCATGGAATGGTCCACATTCACCAGTATCTGGGGCGCCAGGTAGGGCGTTCCAGGGGCGTCGGCCGGAAAGCGGGACGGATCGATCAGCGCCGCCGCGCCCTGGCGCACGGCCTCGTCCACCTGGCCGCGCACGAAGTCGGCGGCGGCGGTGCGTACCATCGGGCCGAGGGTGGTCTCCAGGCTGGTGGGGTCGCCCAGCACGTAGCCGCGGGCAGTCTCCAGGGCGCTGGCGACGAAATCGTCAAACAGCGCCTCGTGCACGTAGATGCGCTCGATGCCGCAGCAGCTCTGGCCCGAGTTGAACATGGCGCCGTCCACCAGCCCGGCGACGGCGTGGGCGAGATCGGCGTCGGCGCGCACATAGGCCGGGTCCTTGCCGCCCAGCTCCAGCCCGGCCGCGGCGAAGCCGCCGGCGAGCGCCTGCTGCACCGCGTGGCCGCCGTCCACCGATCCGGTGAAGCACACGCCGGCGATCCGATCGTCGGCGACCAGCGCGGCGGTGTCGGCATGGCTCAGGTGCAGGTGGCGGAACACCCCCTCGGGCAGGCCGGCCTCGCGGAACGCCTCGGCGAAGCGCTCGGCGCACAGCGGCGTCTGGTGGGAGTGCTTCAGGAGCACCGCGTTGCCCGCCGCCAGGGCCGGGATCACCGCGTTGACGGCGGTGAGGTAGGGATAGTTCCAGGGCGCGACCACCGCCACCACGCCCAGCGGCTCGTGTGCCACGTAGCGGATGAAGCCGTCCTTCGGCTCAGGCTCGAGCGGCGCCAGCCCGCGCGGCGCCGCTTCGATCATGTAGCGGGCGCGCTCCTCGAAGCCACGGACCTCGCCCGGCGTCTGGGAAACGGGGCGACCCATCATCCAGGTCAGCTCGGCGGCGATCTCGGGGCCGCGCGCCACGAAGGCGTCCACGGCGCGGGAGAGCAGGCGTTGACGTTCCTCCAGCGGCACCGCCTTCCAGCGGCGCTGGGCCGCGACCGCCGCCTCCAGCGCGGCGTCGACGGCGTTGCCGCCGTCGAGCGGACGCTCCACATAGACCCGCCCGTCGACCGGGCTGACGCACTGCACCGTGGCGCTCATCAGATGATCTCGAAGTAGCGGGCCAGTTCCCAGTCGGTGACGGACTTGCGGAACTCGCGCTCCTCCCAGTCCCGCGTGGCGGCGTAATGCTCGACGAAGGCGTCGCCGAACAGCGCCCGCGCCACCGCCGAGCCGGCCAGCCGCTCCGCCGCCTCGGACAGGGACCTCGGCAGGCCCTGCTCGGCCGGAAAGTCCATGGCATAGGCGTTGCCGGCGACCGCCTCGGTCGGCTCGATGCGGTGCTCCATGCCCCACAGCCCCGAGCCGATCGCGCAGGCGAGCGCGATGTACGGGTTGATGTCGGCGGCGGCGATCCGGTACTCGACCCGCTGGCTCTTGGCCGCGCCGGGGATGACCCGGAGCGCGCAGGTGCGGTTCTCCACGCCCCAGGTGGCCTGGGTGGGCGCCCAGAAGCCGGGCACCAGCCGGGTGTAGGAATTGACCGTGCAGGCCACCATGGCCAGCAGCTCGGGCATCAGCCGCTGCTGGCCGCCGACGAACCAGCGCATGGCGTCGGACATGCCGTGCGGCTTGCCGGGATCGTGGAACACCGCCTTGCCGTCGCGGTCGGCGACCGACATGTGCAGGTGGCCGCTCTGGCCCGGCCAGTCGGGCGACCACTTGGCCATGAAGGTGGCCATCCAGCCGCGCTGCTGCGCCAGCACCTTGACGAAGGTCTTGAACAGGGCGGCCTTGTCGGCGGCGGCGAGGGCCAGGTCATGGTCGATGGCCGCCTCCAGCACGCCGGGGCCGGTCTCCGTGTGCAGGCCTTCCAGCGGGAAGTCCATGGCGGCGCACATCTCGAGCAGGTCCTTGTAGAAGCCCGCGTGGACCGAGCTGCGCAGCACCGAGTAGCCGAAGAAGCCGGGGGTGATGTTGCGCAGGCCCCGGTAGTGCTTGTCGCGCACCGAATGGGGCGTTTCCTCGAACAGGAAGAACTCGAACTCCGCCGCCGCGCGGACGGAGAGGCCCATGGACTCCGCCCGGCCCAGCACCCGGCGCAGCACGCCGCGCGGGCAGGCGCCCTCCGCCTCGCCGGCGAACTCGCCCAGGAACAGCAGCATGTCGCCTTCCATGGGCACGGCGCGGCAGGTGTCGGGCAGCAGGCGCACGGCCGCGTCGGGATAGGCGGTGTGCCAGCCGGTCAGGCTGACATTGTCGTAGAGCTGGTCGTTGGAGTCCCAGCCCAGCACCACGTCGCAGAAGCCGAAGCCCTTCTCCAGGGCGGAAAGGAACTTGCCGCGGCTCATGTACTTGCCGCGCAGCACGCCGTCGACGTCGAACACGCCGACCTTGACGTAGTCCAGCCGCCGCTCCTCGACGATGGCCTTGGCGTCGTCAGCGGTCCTTACCTGCCTCGGGTCCATGGGTCCTTCGCTCGCTCGGATGGGCGCGGGGTGGCGCCCCGCGCCACGAGCGTATCAGTGGCCGCTGCCGGACGCACCCTTGGTGATGGCGAATTCCTCCTCGGGCGACAGCACCAGGTGGTGCCGGCCGCGGATGGCGAAGTAGACGATCATGATGGCGTAGTAGACCGCCACCGCGATCACCGGCTCGCGGAACGACGGGTCGGTCACCTGGAAGTAGATGGTCACCAGCCCGATCACGATGGTGGCGACGGCGCCGGGGATGCCGAACGGGCTGCGGTAGGGCCGCTGGATGTGCGGCATGTTGGTGCGCAGCAGGATGAAGGAGACCGCCTGGTAGATGTAGGACAGCATGGCGCCGAACACGGCCATGTTGAGCAGCGTCGCGCCGATCAGGCTGCCGCCCGTCTCGGCGCCGTAGGCCAGCCAGATGACGATCATCACGCCGAACCCCGCCAGGCTGCCGGCGATCAGCGCGACGTAGGGGGTCTTGTGCCTGCCGTGGGTCAGCGACAGGCCCTGCGGCAGGTAGCCGGCGCGCGACAGCGAATAGATCTGCCGGCCGAAGGCGTACATGATGGCGTGGAAGCTGGCGATCAGCCCCAGGATCGCGGCCAGCGCCAGCAGGTTGGCGATGTCGGTGCCGTAGATGGTGCGGAAGCCGTCGAGCAGCGGCTCGCCCGACGCCCGCAGTCCCCACGAGCCCGGCCCGATGGCCGCGTTGAAGAACAGCACGCCGAAGGCCGTCAGGATCAGGGTGAAGATGCCGAGCATGATGCCCTTGGGCATGTCGCGGCGCGGATCCACCGCTTCCTCGGCCGCCAGCGGCAGCTGTTCGATGGCAAGGAACAGCCAGACCGCGAAGGGCAGGGCGCCGAGCACGCCGTGCACGCCGTCGGGGAACCAGGGGCCGCCGCCCCCGGGCAGTTCCGCCAGCGCGCCGTCCGGGCCGACGCCGATGTTCATGGCCCAGCGCTGGAAGTCCACATGCGGCAGGGCGCTGACGAAGAAGATCGCCAGCACGGCCAGCGCCACGACGGTCACGACAACCGTGACCCGGAACGACAGTTCCACGCCGAACAGGTTGAGGCCCAGGAAGACCAGGTAGCCGATCACCCAGTAGAGCGGCTGGATGGCGGCGTCGGTGCCGAGGATGGCGCCCACGTAGGAGCCGATGAAGAAGACGATCACCGCCGGCGTCAGGATGTACTCGATGTTCTCGGCGACGCCGGTGACGAAGCCGCCCCACGGCCCCATGGCCGAGCGGGCGAAGGAATAGGCGCCGCCGGTGTGGGGCAGGGCGGGCGACATCTCGGCGATGGAGTAGGTCAGTCCGAGATACATCACGCCGATGATGACGGTGGCGAGCAGCATGGAGCCCCAGCCGAAGCCGAGGCCGAAGTTCCAGCCGGAGAAGTCGCCGGAGATGACGGCGCCCACGCCCAGCGCCCACAGCGAGAACACGCCGGCGTACCGCCGCAGCCCGCGCCGCTCGAAATAGGTTCCGTCCACGGCCTTGTAGGAGACGCCGTGCATGCCCTTGGTCTCGCTCATCGCTTACCCCTCTCGGACAGACGAGCGGCGTGGCCCGGCGCCGGCTCCAATCGGACAAGTGTTCTGCCCGATATCGGTGTACGTCAACGGCTTTCTTCTTCCGGCGACGGAGACGGGAAAGAAACGATCGAGAAGTCGGCGGCGCTTTACTTTGTCGTTCTGCGATCAGGCGAGGATGCCGAGGCGCTCCAGTTCGCGGATCAGGTCGTCGCCGTCGTAGGGCTTTGGGACCACGCCCATGTTGTCCTCGCCGGAGAACTGGTCGCGCACGTCGCCGATATCGTAGCCGCTGGCGATGACGATGGGCAGGCCGGGCCGCAGGTCGCGCAGTTCCGCGGCGAGCCGGTCGCCCTTCATGTCGGGCAGGCCGATGTCGATGATGGCGGCGTCGAACCGGTCGCCCGCCGCCCGCAGCTTCTCCAGGGCCTCGGCGGCCGTGCCGGCCTCCTCCACCTGGAAGCCCATGTCGGCCAGCACGTCGACGGCCACCATGCGCACCAGCACCTCGTCCTCGACGATCAGCACCCGGGAGGATTCCATGGGGGTGCGGAGCACGTCGTCGATCTTGGCGGCCAGGGTCTCGTAGGTGAAGGGCTTGGGCAGCAATTGCACGCCCGGGTCCAGCCGGCCGCTGTGGGCGATGGCGTTGGTGGCGAAGCCGCTGGTGAACAGGATGCGCAGCCTCGGCCGCAGCCGACGCACCGCGTCGGCCAACTCGCGGCCGTTCATGCCGCCGGGCAGGCCGATGTCGGTGAACAGCAGGCGGACCTCGGGATGCTCGCGCAGCATGGCGAGCGCGGCGGCGCCGTTGCCCGCCTCCAGCACCCGGTATCCCAGGTCGCGCAGCAGGTCGGTCGAATAGATGCGCACGTCCTCGTCGTCCTCGACCACCAGGATGGTGGTCTGGCTTTCCTGCTCGGCGAAGGGGCCTTCGGGCCGCGGGCGCGTTTCCTCCACGCCCTCCTCCAGGCGCGGCAGGTAGAGCCTGACCGTGGTGCCCATGCCGGGCTCGCTGTAGATCTTCACGTAGCCGCCCGACTGGCGCACGAAGCCGTACACCTGGCTGAGCCCGAGCCCGCTGCCGTGCCCCACGTCCTTGGTGGTGAAGAACGGCTCGAAGACCTGCTCCAGCGTCTCCGCGTCCATTCCCGTCCCCGTGTCGGTGACGGCGAGCAGCACGTAGCGGCCGGGGTCGATCTCGGCCATGCCCGCCGCGGCGAAGTCGTCGAACCAGCAGTTCTGGGTCTCGATGACCAGCCGGCCGCCCTCCGGCATGGCGTCGCGGGCGTTGACCGCCAGGTTGAGCAGCGCGTTCTCGAGCTGGTGCGGGTCGGCATGTACCGTCCAGAGGTCCTCGCTCAGCACCGTCTCGACGGCGATGTGCTCGCCCAGGGTGCGGCTGAACAGGTCCGACATGCCCAGCACCAGCCGGTTGGCGTCGATCGGCGCCGGATCGAGCGGCTGGCGGCGGGCGAAGGCCAGCAGCCGCTGGGTGAGGGCGGTGGCCCGCTCCGTGCCGCGCCGGGCGTTCTCCAGCAGCCGCTGCACCAGGTCGGTGAGGTCGTCGGGCGGCAGCTTGCGCGTGCGTTTGGCGGCCATGTCCAGGTTGCCGACGATGACGGTCAGCAGGTTGTTGAAATCGTGGGCCACGCCGCCGGTGAGTTGGCCGATCATCTCCATCTTCTGGATCTGCCTCAGGCGCTCGGCGTTCTCCATCTCGGCGGTGATGTCGCGCCCGACGGCGTAGACGGTGCGGTCCTCGGCGTTGGCGATCCAGCGGATCCAGCGCCAGTCGTCGTCGTGGCAGAGGACGCGGTTGTCGAAGCCCGGGCAGGGCTTGCCGGCGAGAACCGATTCGAGCGCTTCCCGTGTGCTCTCCCGATCCTCCTCGTGCACCAGGTCGAGCAGCGGGCGGCCGACGAGGGCCTCTTCCGGCCAGCCGAGAATCCGGTTCCAGGCGGGATTGACCATGCCCAGGTTACCGTCCGGCCGGCACACCGTCATCAGGTCCTGGCTCAGGCTCCACATGCGGTCGCGCTCCCGGTTGCTTTCCGCCACGCGGGCTTCCAGCGCCTGGTTGAGCTGCTGCATGGCCTCCTGCGAGCGCTTCTGCTCGGTGATGTCCTGCATGATGCCGGTCAGGCGGATGCACCGGCCGCGCTCGAAGAAGGCCTGGCCGCGCGCCGCCACCCAGGTCTCCCGGCCGGATTCCGAGATCACCCGGTATTCTTCTGACATCTCGCCCGAGCCGTGCGGGTCGAGTGCCGCCGTCACCGCCTCGCGGACCCGTTGCACGTCGTCGGGATGACATCGCTGGTAGATGTTCTCCAGGGAGAACGAGCGGTCGGCGCTTTTCCCGTACATGGCGCGGCAGCGGCGGTCGAGCTTCAGGCTCTCGATGACCGGCGAATAGTCCCAGGTGCCGAGGCGCCCGGCGTCGACTGCAAGGCGCATGCCCACCATGCTCTGGTGCAGCGCCGCCTCTGCCGCCCGCCGTTCGCGGCGCTCGCGGGCCTCCGACAGCGCGCGTTCCACGGCGGCGGGAAGCCGCGCGACGTTGCGCTTCAGTACGTAGTCGGTGGCTCCCTTCTTGAGGGCCTCGGTGGCGAACTCCTCGCCGATGACCCCGGACAGGAAGATGAAGGGCGCCTCCGGCAGCGTCTCGCGCGCCGCCTCGAGGGCCCTCAGCCCGTCGAAGTCCGGCAGCGAATAGTCGGCGAGGATGAGGTCCACCGCGCCGCCGTCGAGCGCCGCCATGAAGTCCTGGCGGCCGCGGGCGACCGTGATCGACAGATCGAGGCGCGAGCGCTTGAGATAGTGGCAGGACAGCTCCGCATCGAGCACGCTGTCCTCCAGCATCAACAGCCGTATGGTACCGTCGAACTTATCGGACAAGCTAGGCCTGCGACTTGCGCGGCGGCGGCTCGTTGAGGATGGCCCAGAACATGCCGAGGTCCTGGATGGCCTCGAAGAACTGATCGAATTCCACCGGCTTCACCACGAATGAATTGACCCCCAGATCATAGCTGCGCACCACGTCGCGCTCCTCGCGCGAGGACGTGAGCATGACGATCGGCACATGGCGCTGCTGCGGGTCCTTCTTCAGCCGTTCCAGCACTTCCAGACCGTCGATCTTGGGCAGCTTCAGGTCGAGCAGGATGACGGCGGGATCGGTCGGGTCACGGCCCTTCCAGGGACCACGCGAATAGATCCATTCGAGGGCTTCCTCGCCGTCCCGGGCGATGACGATCTCGTTGGCGATCTGGCATCGCGCAAGCGCGGCCAGGGTCAGTTCTCGGTCGGACGGGCTGTCCTCGACAAGCAGTATGGGGCGTAACGTCGCCATGATGGCACCTCGTGCGTCTCAACGCTTGGGTAGACCGAAGGTAAACGTCGCGCCGCGCCCGAGCGTTCCCTCGGCGCGTATCCAGCCACCGTGCCGGTCGATGATCCGCTTGGTCAGGGCGAGACCGATTCCGGTGCCTTCGAACTGGTCCGCGTGGTGCAGCCGCTGGAAGACGCCGAATAGCTTGCCGACATAGCTCATGTCGAATCCGACGCCATTGTCGGCGATGGCAAAGACCGTTTCGTCCGGAGTCTCCTCGCCCTTGACGGATATGTGCGCCACGGTTTCGTCTCGAGTATATTTGAGGGCGTTGTCGATCAGGTTGGCCAGCGCCTGGCGCAGCAGCGACCCGTCGCCCCAGACCGGCGGCAGGGCGGCGATGTCCCATTCGACCGTTCGGCCCTCGATGTGGCTGCAGGCGCTGCGCCAGATCTCGTCCACCAGCTTGTCCATGTCGACGCGGGCCATGTCGAGCTGGGTCCGGCCCAGGCGCGAGAAGTTCAGCAGGTCGTCCACCAGCTGTCCCGCCGAGAGCGCCGCGCCGTGGATGTTGTCGAGATAGTGGCGCGACGTCGGGTCGATGTCCTTGAGCCGTTCCGCGAGCAGTTCCGAGAAGCCGACGATGTGCCGGAACGGGGCCCGCAGGTCGTGGGACACCGAATAGGAGAAGGCCTCCAGCTCGGAATTGGTCCGCTCCAGCTCGTCGGTGAGCTCTGCCCGTTCCTCGGCCCGGCGCAGCACGAAGTTGATGATGGCATTGCGGAAGTCGCCGGCGCTGCCGACCTCGGCGGCGGACCAGGGCTCCGAGCGGCCGCGCACCTGCTGCTTCCAGGTTTCGAAGGATTTGCGTGGATGGATGCGGCCCGACTCGGTCTCCGTCGCCTTGGCGGGGTTGCCGCCCCAGGCCACGGTGCGGATCATCTCGGGGCGGAACCACAGCAGGAAGCTCGGCCGGATCTGGGAGATCGGCACGGCGATCAGGCCGCTCGCCATGTCGGCGAGGTCGCGGGCCTCGGGCCAGTGGGCCTGCAGGTTGTCGGTGGCGAAGACCCGGTTGATGCCCTGGGTATCGAGCCACCGGCAAAGGTCGCGCACCCGCTTGTCCGGCGGCACGTTGCCCGCGGAGAGGATGTCGTCCTCGGTGACCACCGCCGCGCCGTCGGCGCCGGTCAGGCCCATCCAGAGGGCGTCATTGGCGAGCAGGCCGTCCTGGTAGGACCTGGCCTCCGACAGCCGCGCGATCAGGCGGGTCTCGATCTGCTTCAGGTCGATGCGCTGCTCGACCTCGGCCGTGCGCTCGCGGGCGCCGATCTGCTGGCCGGCGATGCGGCCGACGAACTCACAGACGGCGCGCACCTGGGGCGAGACGGTCTTGGGCTCGGCATGGTGGCACGAGATCAGGCCCCACAGGCGACCGCCGTCCAGCAGCGAGATGGACATGGACGCGGCCGTGCCCATGTTGCGCATGTATTCCCGGTGGATGGGCGAGACGCTGCGCAGGGCCGCCAGGCTCATGTCGAGCGGCCCGTCGCCGCAGGTGCCGGGCACCATGGGCACCGGGTCGTAGGTGGCGGTCGGAATGAGCCGCAGCCGGTTCAGGCGGTAGAGCTCGCGCGCCTGGGCGGGAATGTCGGAGGCCGGGAACCGCAGGTCCAGATAGGAGGGGAGGGCGCCGTCGCCGTCTTCGGCGACGACGATGCCGTTCCATTCCTCGTCGAAGCGGTAGATCAGCACCCGGTTGAAATCGGTCAGGCGACGGATCTCGACCGCCATCTGGTGGAACATCTCGCCGCTGTCCGTCACCTGCTCGATGCGCTCGAGGAAGCGCCGGATCCGGGGCAGCAGGGTTTCGAAGCGTTCCAGTTCCGCTTCCTCCACCTCCTCGAATTCCAGGATCAGTCCCTGGTCGGTCCTGTGGCCGGAGACCTGGAGCACGCGCCCCCGCGTCCGGATGGACCGCAGGAAGCCCGGGTCCTCATCGGCCTGCCATGCCTGCAGCTCCGCGGCGAGGTCCGGCGTTCCGGCCGGCAGGTCGTCCAGTGAGGCGGGGAGAGCGCCGTCCGGCAGGCCGAGCACCGTCGCCGCGTTGGCACTGGCCTGGAGCACCGTGAAGTCCTCCGGCGAGACGACGAGGAGCGCCCCATGCGGCTGGATGGCGCCGGGCACGCGGATCGGCTCCCGCGCGCAATCCTCGAGGTCAGGCAGCTCGGTCATGGGCCTCCCCCAGGACCGGCCGGAGCCAGTCGTGCAGCAGCTCGAAGGTGGCGACGGCGGCAGCCGTCATGGCGGCGCGTCCTTCCATGGTCGTCGCTCCGCGCAGCCTTGCCTTGAGGGCGGACCACATGGCGCCGGTCGCCGCGCCGTACGGGTTGAAATATCGCGGGCACGGGGTGCCGCGGGCGTGCAGGCGGCGCCGGATGACCTGCCCGCCCAGGGTCGCGCCTTCGAGCACGTAGAGCGAGCCGTGGGGCGCCGCCGCCAGACCGGCTGCGGCGATGCAGCGGGGCAGCCGCGCCAGCTCCGCCGGGGTTCGGCCGAGATCGTGCAGGTCGGCTTCCAGCAGCGCGAGGCGGCGGCGAGGTTCGAAAAGGGCGTCGTCGCCCAGGCCGGCGGCCATGGCCGGCTCCCACGCGGCGTGGAATCCATAGAAGCGCTCGAGCAGCGCGCCGCCAGGAGGTCCGGAAAGCAGGCCGGACGACTCAAGCGCCCGTTCCAGGCCGGCGTGGCTGGAGGCCGTCGCCCGCCTCAATTCGTCCATGATGTCGGGCGTCGTGGAGGTCGGGGAAGCGAGCGGGATGCTCATGGGGTCCGATCTGGTCGTAGGTGAGTCGCGCCGGAAGGTGGCACCGCCTGCGGCCCAGGCTGTGAAGCGGTAAACGCGCGTGCCATTCGATAGTTTCCCGATCCGCCGCTGGACCGACGGGCGCGGCGACGGTGTCGGCCGGCGCGGTGGCGCCAAGGTTGGTAGTCTGAAAAAAGACGGCTCAATGACGGCATTGAGGCCGAAAGGGGCCTCATGAGACACAGTTTGGCCATAATGGTCTGACAGGAATCGGAATTGGGCAATCTAGACTAGACCAAGCATAGCCGGGACAGATTCTGTGTCGGCCTCGGGATCGGTGCGGTTCATTACTGTCCGTAAGGCGCCGATTTGTTCCACTTGACTCGAGCGGGACTCTGGCGGAGCGTCCAGGCCAACGCCGAGGGAATTGAAGCGCGCCTTGGGGGCGCGTGCTTCGTGGACGTCCGGAGAGGGGGATGACCGCGTTGCGTATTCGAACAGTTTCTGCCACAGGCCGCGTGGAGGCGGGCCGTGGCTAAGGCGCCCGTCTTTACTCGCATGGGCGTCATGCCCCGGGCCGAGCTGGCGGTGCAGCCGTCGTTCGTTCGGCCTGCGGCCCAGCCCCAGTCGCCAGCTTCTCTGGCCGCTCCCGTGCGCGTCACCACCACCCTCGCCCAGGCGCGGCTCAGGACGGCGGTGCAGCCGGTGGCCAAGGCCAACCCGCGGCTGGCGCTTCAGCTTGCCCGGATCCGGCCCCACATCGTCGACGTCATCGATAAGGCGAACGAGGGGGACACCCGCGACAAGCTGGAGGTACCGATCTCGCCGGTGCCCGAGCCCGCCGACACGGTGCTGTTCGAGGACCCGGCGGACGCCGCGAAGAAGTATTACCTGCCGCGCTACCGCCTCAGGGAGGCGGGCGGGCGCTACGAGATCGGCGTGACCGCCGCTCAGGACGGCGGCTGGCTGCTGAAGGCGGGGCTGGAACGGTTCCCGGCGCCGGAACTGGGGAACGGTGCCCAGGGCGCCGCGCCGCTGCCGCACGAGTTGGCGCTGTTCTTCCGCTACGGCGCCGGGCCGTCCAACGCGATCGAGAAGCGGGTCGACTTCACCGAGGTGGCGGAGGACCCGAAGGGCGTCACCGTATCGGCGACCCTCACCCTGTCGGAGCGGGACGCGCTGCTGTTCGCGCTGCAGACGCCGGCCGCCTCGCCGTCCCTGGTGGTACGCCGGGCGATCACCGTGGCGGTGCGCGACCCGGCCCCGGCCAAGCCCACGGACGCGCCGGTGCTGGTGCGCGACCGGCGGATCGCCCTGCAGCCTGCCGTCGCGGCGTCGGTGGCCCGGGCGCAGCCGATCCGCGCCGCGCGGCCTCAACTGCTGCGCGCCACGGTCATGCCGCTCACGGTCCAGGTCGACAGCGGCTTCGATTTCTCCCGGTTGCCGGACCAGCCGACGCCGGCGGAAACCTATCACACTGTCCAGCGCGCCCTCGACGATGCGGCCGATCCCGAGCCCTTCGTCCTCGACCCGCGGCTGCACCCTTATCTTTATGATGGCGCGGCTACTGGCGGGACAGCGGCGGCGGCGGACTTCCGCCGGATCACCGTGGCCTATCCGCAGGGCGGTTCGGACGCCCGCTTCCACGCCTACTTCCAGGACCGCGGCGAGCCCTGGGTGTTCTACTACCTGCCCGACAGTTTCAAGCTGGCCCGCCGCGACACGGCGCCCTTCCTGCCGCAGATGGTGGTGCGCATCGCCGCCAAGGACGGCGACATGGAGAACGCCCAGGTCACCGTCGACTACGTGGTCGAGCCCTGGATCGACGACGCGCGCCTCGACGCGGCCCATGACGCGCTGGCCCGGGAAATCCCTGCGGCGACCGCCCGCCAGACCGAACCGGAGCTCCGGCCATTGCAGGCGAAGGCGTCGCTCAAGCTCTGGGTGCCCGGTCCGTCCGGCTCCATCCTGGCCGACCAGCCCGACGTCGCCATCGACCTCGCCAACGGCTTCGTGGACAGCCTGACCGTGAAGCTGGAGGCGTTCCGCCAGCTCTACGGCGCCGCCTATAGCCGGGACGCCACCACCCTGTTCTCCGGGCAGGTGATGGTCGAGACCGGCCTGTCCAGCCCCGAGTCGGTGCCGGTGGAGATCCGCTTCGCCGACACCCATGGCGACCTCTTCACCTTCACCGAGCAGCCGGCGGGGAGCGACGGGGCGATGGCGGTGACGATGCAGAACGCCATCGAGAGCCCGGTGCGCATCAACGCGCTGCCCGTTCGGATCCGCCGGGGTGATCAGGACGTGCCCGCCGCCATCGACGGACTGGCCCTCGACCCGCCGCCGGAAGTCGCGCCGGGCGCGACGGTTTCCTTCACCGTCCGGCCCGGCGCCCCGCTCGGCGGTGACGGCGACCTGGACGCGGTGTTCGACCTGTCGGACGTCGAGATCCTGCCCGAGCCGGACAAGATCCTGCCGCTGATCAGCGACACGTCGGTGCCGGCGGAATACGAACGCCAGATCGACGTGATGACCATGCCGGAGCTGCTGGGCGACGCCGCCGAGCCGACGTCGATCATCCTGATCAACGCCGAGTTCAAGGGCAGTGGCAACCTGAAGCTGAGCCGCGACCAGACCCAGGGCGTCGCCCAGGTCCGCCTGCCGCTGATGGACCTGCTGCTCGGGCGCGACACCCAGGGCACCTACCGGTTCCGGCAGCAGATCGTCCGGCGCAACGGCTCCCAGACCGTCGATCCCGACTGGCGCGAGGCGGATTTCAGCCTCCTCGTGCTGCCGATGACGTGAGCCGGCCGTGTCGCGCAAGGGCATACCCGATTGGTCCCAGCCGGTGGCGGCCGGCGACGGCCTGTTCTTCGCCTGGGAGGAGCCGCGACGCGTGTTCGCCGCGCCGCTCGATCTGGCGGTGGCCCGCGAGCCGGGCGGCGCTCCGGCGCTCAGCCTGGAGCTGATCCGCATCGACGGCGGCCCGTCCGGCCCGCAGGTGTTCGGCCAGCTCGCCGTCCGTTTCGCCGGCCGCTTCGCGATTGCCGAGCGGCAGCAGGCGGTGTTCGCGCTGCACCCGGAGGCGAAGGTAGAGCCGCTCGCCCCTCTCGGCGGCTTCCTCAGGTTCCAGGCAGCGGGGGCGGTCGACCTGCCCGACGATCTGCTGGCGCCAAGGCCGCTGGTCTGGGCGGGATCGGGCTCGCTGTCCTTTGCCGCCCGGCTCGGCACGGCTGCCGCCAACCTGCTGCACGGCGCCCTGGTCGACGGTCTGGTGCCGGTCGCCGCCGTCGCCGAGGTGGAAGCCCGTGGCATGGCGCGGCGCGCGCCCGCCCGCGCCAGCTTCGACCCGGCCCGGCTCTCCGGCGTGCTCGCCGCGGCGGCATCCGAGGGGACGTGGCGCGCCGGACCCATCGCCGAGGCGTTGCTGGGGATCGACGATGCGGCCGTCTTCCGCATCGACGGCGCCGCCACCGACGCCACGCGTCTGGCGGCCGCCCAGGCCTGCGCCGACCGGCTGATCGGCCGCTGGGGCCGTCTCGCGCCTGCGGCGGATCCGGCGAAGGGCACCGCCTTCGCGCTCGACACCGCGGCGATGGCGGCGGGGAGCGTCACCTGGGATCTGTCGGACGAGGCGGTGGTGCCGCGCGGCTTCGTGCTCGCCTCCAGCCCGCTGGAGACGGCGCGGCTGGCGCTCGCCGACGGCTTCACCCTGACCCGCGACGCGCCGGTGGTGCCGTTCGCGACCGGGCTCCACGTGGTCAGCCTTTATGCCAACCTGCCGCCGCACCGGGTCGGCGTGCTGATGATGAGCACCGAGCTGCGCGCGCCGCCGTTCCCGCCGGACCGGCCGCAGACGGTCGCCGCCGCCGCCACCTTCCGCGACGGCGAGACGGCAAAGTCGGTGAGCATCCGGCTGTCGCCCGCGGAATCGCTTGCTTTCGACTACCAGACCGTCGCGTTCGTCACCGGATCGGGCGGCGCCCAGCGGCTCGCCGGGCCGGTGCTGCACCACGAGGGGGCGCTGCTCACCATCGCGCCCAGCAGTTTCCCGGTGCGCTTCGTCCGGCTGGAGGCCGCGCCCGCCGTGCTCGACCTGATGCGGCTGAGGGTCACCTGCTCCGGGACGCGCGCCGGCGCGCCGTGGTCGGCGGCGGCCTCACTCGATCAGGACACGCCGTCGGCCGCGCTCGCCCTGCCCCGCGACGTGGACGATGCCGTCCTCGCCGTCGCGGCGACCGCCCTCGACGGCAGCCGCACGCTCGCCGTCGATTCCCGGCCTGCCGAGGATCTCTACCTGGACCTGTCCGCCCTGCCGGGATGGGGACCGGCGAAAGCCGACCTCGCCTGCGCCTTCGACGGCGACGCCACCGTCGCCGCCGTGGAGTGCGCGCCCGAGGACCGCCTCGACGACCCCGACGCCGTCGGCCTGGTGCGAATGACGCCGTCGGCGCCCGCGCGGGAATGGCGCTGGCTGGTCACCGATCCGCTGCGGCCGGGCTTCTGCTGGCGCTGGTTCCGGCCGGCGGGCGAGACAGCCGCGCCGTGGTCCGATCCCGTCGACCCGGCCGCCGGCACGCTGCGGCTCACCAGCAGCGCGCGGGCGGACGCCCCTTCCGTGGAGACCGTCCGATGAAGGCCCTCGAACTGCGCGACGCCCTGGTCTATCCCGCCGGCGACGACGAGCCGGACCTCTACTACTACGCGCCGAAGGCGCCGGGCATCGCTGCCGACGCCAACGGCCGGCGCCAGTTCAACCTGCTCACTGCCGGCAGCGTCTCGTTCCTGCAGATCACCGGCTCATGGGGGCTGAACCCTGACAAGGTGGCGGAGGCGCGGCGCGAGCTGGCCCGCAAGCTGGGCCGCGAGCCCGATGCGCTGGACCTCCGGCCGGTGCCCGAGACCGTCGGCGCCGTCTCGCTGGTGCTCGCCGGCGACGACGGCGACACCGTGCTGCAGCAGACCAAGTCGTCGGGCATGCCGCCCTACCACGCCGCATTCAACGTCATGCTGGACGACGCCAGGCTGAAGACGGTGAAAGCGGCGCTGGGCGGCGAGCGGGGGGTTCTCGGCCTGCGCTACGACGTCACCCGCCGGGTGCCGGTGACGACGACCACGGCCGAGCACGCCGCCGCCAGCGACGCGGGCGAGGGTGCCGGGGATGGCCGCGCCTGGAGCACGGCGACCGCCCAGGCGGCCAGCAGCGTCACGCGGCAGACCACGGAAGACATCGAGACACTGAGCGTCCGGCTGGACGCGGCGGATTGGGAGTCGGTCGCCTGACGGCGGTCCGGCGCGAGGGGAAATAGGAACAGGAGGGCACCATGCTTCAGATCGACAAGGTTCAGACCATCGGCGACGTCACCGTCTACGGCGACGACAGCAGCGACCATACTTTCTACCTGGTGCCGCAGACGCCCAGGTTCCGCCTGGAGGACGGCAAGCCGGTCTTCAAGTTCATCAAGTACCGGGAACTGCGCAAGGAGGGGGACGACCTGTTCGGCGGCGTGTGCGCCTTCGACACGGAATTCGTCGTCGCCCCCGACAAGCTGGCGACGGTCACGGGCGAGCTGCAGAAGCAGGTCAACGCCCTGTACCAGCCCAGCGGCCGGACGCCGCCGCAGGTGATCGTCGCGCCGCTCACCTACACCGGCGGCACCGCCAATCTGAACATCGGCGAGGGCAGCACCCTGGTGCAGAAGGTGCGCGGCGCCGGCAAGCCGTCGCTCTACGGCAACAACGTCGCCACCTTCTGGGTGGAGCTGACCAAGGAAGGCTCGACCGTGTTCGAGCAGGCGCTGCAGGGCCAGGGCGGCTTCGTGTCGGTGATCTACGACCTGCACATCTGGGCCAAGCTGCCGCCGATCACCGCCCGCGGCTGGTGGAACGCCAGCCAGTTCTATTCCTTCGTCCAGACCATCGACACCGACGACAATTTCTGGAGCGAGGACAGCTACCAGGAGACCATCCGCGAGACGATGATCAAGCGCGAGGTGATGGGCACCGAGTTCAACTTCGTCGGCAATCCGGGGATGTCGGCGGACGATCAGCGCAAGATGGAGGAGGAGATCCGCTCCGCCATCACCAAGCAGGTGGAGGACGCCGTCGAGCGCAACATGCTCAAGGAGATCGAGAAGGTCGATCCCGACACCAAGAGCCTGCGCGAGGATCAGGGCATCGAGGACATCAAGCGGACGGTGTCGAAGACCCAGATCGCCAGCGTCAACATCAGCTTCAAGCAGAGCTCGGTGATCGAATGGCCGATCGCGCCGCAGGGCCTGCTGCCCAACATCACCACCATGAAGGGCCCTGACGGCAAGGTCTTCAACTGGAACGACTACGCCCTCGACGTCGATCTCAACGATCCGTTCTTCCAGACCTTGGAGGTTTCGGTGCGGGTCAACGCCGACTTCAAGAACCTGCCGATCTTCGACGTCGAGGTGAAGCTGTCCTATCCCTTCGGTCAGAACCCGGCGGTGCAGGAATACACCTTCGACAGTCCCGACGACGTGGGCAAGTTCCGCACCTTCATCGCCGACAAGAACCGCAAGTACAAGTACGTCTACCAGGTGAACTACAAGGGCGACAGCCGGGTGTTCACCTCGGAGGAGGTCACCACCGACGATACCCAGCTCACCATCAACGTCGACGACCTGGGCATCCTGATGGTCGACATCGCGGCCGGCGACATCAACTTCAGCCAGGTCAGCCAGGCGCAGATCAAGGTGCGCTACGAGGATTCGGGCCTCACGCCCATCGAGCGCCAGTTCACCATGACCCAGCAGCAGAACACCTTCCAGATCCGCGAGGTGATCTTCAAGCCGCGCACCAAGCCCATCAAGTACGACGTGAAGTACTTCATGACCGACGGGCGGGAATTCGAGGTCAAGGGCAAGGAGCAAGACGCGCCGCAGCTCTACATCAACGACCCGTTCTCGGCCAACAAGACGGTCGGGCTGCGCGCGGTGGGCGACCTCAACACCAAGATCCAGTCGATCATGGTGGATCTGGTCTACAAGGACCCGGGCAACAACAACTACACCCAGACCAAGTCCATGGCGCTGTCGAAGGCGACGCCGTTCTTCGACTGGACGTTCCCGGTGATCGACGAGAACGCCGGCGAGGTGCGCTATTCCGGCACCATCCAGTACATGGACGGCACCACCCAGGACATCCCCGAGACGGCGGCGACCCGCTCCACCATCCAGCTCGGCGACGTGGTGGCGGACCGGCTGGAGATCACCGTGGTGCCCGACCTGATCGACTTCGCATCGGTCAAGCTGGTCAATGTCAGCCTGCACTACACCGACGACGCCAACCATGTGGACGAGCGCAAGGACCTGCTGTTCAAGGCCGGCGAGCAGGCCAAGAACTGGACCGTCGACCTGAAGAACAAGACGGCCCGCGACTACACCTGGAGTGCCCGCTTCTTCATGGCCGACGGCTCGCGCAAGGAGCTGACGGACCAGCCCGGCGAGGGCGAGACCGTCATTCTCGAAATCCCGGCCTGACCGCCCGCCACCGAGGAGACCGACCATGCTTCTGCTCGACAGCAAGCAGCGGGAGATCGACGGCATCACCGTCTTCCCCGACCACGCCGATCCGCTGCAGTACTACTACCTGCCACTGATGCCGCACCTGACCACCGAGAAGGACCCCGGCGCCGGCGGCGCCGAGGTGCCCCAGTTCTCGCTGATCCGCTTCCGCGGCCGGGCGGGCACCGGCGGTTTCCTCAACTTCGACGTCAACATCGGCGCCAGCGACGACCAGCTCGACGAGATCAGGCGCAAGATCCAGGACGAGGAACGGTTGCACGACGCGCCGCGCATTGCGCCGGTCACCACGATCAGCGGCACGGTCAGGCTGCTGATGCTGGGCAAGCAGTCGGGCGACGCGGCGGCGGCTCCCGCCGCGGCGGGAGCCGCCGACACCGGTCCGGAGTTCGTGCTCAAGATGGACCACAGCGCCACGCCGTCGCTCTATGGCAACAACCAGGCGGCGTTCTCGGTCAAGCTCGACGCCGCCGGCGTCACCGTCATCGAGAAGTCGCTGGACGGCGAGATCCTGCCCATCGCCGTGGTCTACTCGCTCAACTATCTCGGCCTGCGGCCAGCCTATTCGGTGCGCCTCAGCATCGACTGGGACCGGGTGCAGAACCACATGGACGAGAAGTTCTCCGGCGGCTTCCTGTTCTCGTCGGTGGACATCTCCAATGCCGTCGACGACCTGGTGGAAAAGCGCGTCATCGTGCTCGAGGCGGACACCTTCGTCACCGAGGACGAGGACAACCGCTCCATCACCGACCGGCGCGACGCGGCCCTCAACCAGGTCCGCTCCATGATCACCGACGCCTTCTTCCAGCCGACCCTGCCGCCGATCGAGCCGGGCAAGGAGGAGGAGTGGGTGAAGGCGCTGCGCATCGCCTCGGGCGTGGCCGGCGCCATCGGCGGCGGGCCGGCGGGGATGATGGCGTCGTCGACCTTCTTCTCCTATTCCAAGGCGACCTACCAGCGCACCGACCGCAAGGCGCTCAACGTCAACTTCTCCGAGCGGGTGACGGTACAGCGGTCGATCCACCCGCAGGGGCACCTGGCCGGCATGTTCCGGCTGATGCGCGACACGCTGCTGCCGCGCAGCCGCTTCATCACCGACGTCGACCTGGACGATCCCTGGTTCGAGAAGCGGCGCCTGTCCGTGGTCGCCCGCACCGACTTCGACACCGACGCCATCGGCTCGATCAACGTCCAGGCCCAGTACGGCAACGAGCCGAAGAACGTGCTGCTCGGCAAGGCGCAGCCCCAGAGCAGCTTCGAGTGGCTGAGCGTGCTGGACAACGGCGCCATGCGGCTGCCCGTCGACGTGCACTACGAGGTGAGCTTCACCGGCGTCGACAGCACCGAGCGGCCGCGCAAGGTGGTCTCCGAGCCGTTCCAGACCGAGGTGGAGAACCTGGAGATCGACCCCCGGGAGCTCTATGCCGTCTCCACGGTGCCGATCGTCGCCGTCAACTTCCCGTTCGATGCCTATCCCATGGTTGAGGCCCATGTGCGCTACCGCGACGAGGGCAGCAACCTGGACGAGACCGAGATCTTCCAGCTCACCAAGGACAAGCAGGACGCCACCTGGCGCATCTTCATCCTGGATTCGCGCAAGCGCGCCTTCGACTACCGGCTGGTCTACCGCGCCGCCGACAACCGCGACGTGGACAGCGGCTGGAAGACCACCGAGGACGAGCAGGTCACGGTGCGCGATCCGTTCCCCCGCAAGCGGGTGCTCGACGTGGTCGCCAACGTGGACTGGACCCAGGTGGACCAGGTGTTCGTCGACCTGCGCTACGAGGACAAGGCGAACGACATCCACGAGGAGGATTCCTTCGCCTTCAGCCAGGGCAGCACGCCCCAGCGCTTCACCGTCGACGTCGCCGACCCGGAGCTGAAGCAGGTGTTCTTCAAGGCCACCTTCCTGTTCAAGGACGGCAGGATGGTCGAGGTGCCGGAATCCGTCACCATGGAACGGCGCATCATCGTCCGCCCCGACATGAAGGGCCGGCGCGTCGTCGAGGTGCGTCCGCCGGCCGACTTCGCCGCCCGGCACCTGAAGCGAGCCACCGCCGAGATGCGCTACGAGGACTTCCCCGCCGGCCTCTCGTTCAACGACAGCTTCGTCTTCGAGGACGCCAGCGCCCGCGGCTACTTCGAGTTCGACTACGTGGACGAGAGCCACGACCGCTACGAGGCGCGCACCACCTTCCTGTTCGACAACGGCCTCGAGCAGGGCACCGACTGGACCGCCTCGGAAACCCCCGTGCTGCAGATCAAGACGCCCTGACCGGCGCGATATCGGGAGAACGCCCATGCTCAGCCTCGACAAGCCGCTCGAAGTGGACGGCATCACCGTCTTCCGCGATCACGCCGACACCAACCAGTTCTGGTGCCTCACCGGCCCGGTCCAGCTCGCGCGCCGGATGGACAGCAACCGCGCCGCGTTCAGCTTCATCAAGTACAAGCCGGCGGTCGCCGGCGCCGGGGTGAAGGGCGGCGGCTTCGCCATGTTCGAGACCACGGTCGGGCTGAGCGACGGCCAGAAGACCCGCATCCTCGGCGCGGTGATGACCGAACCGGGCGTCACCCAGCCGCGCCTGTCGCCGGTGATCTTCGAGAGCGGCAGCGTCGAGTGCATCGCGCTCAATCTGCAGGGCTCGGGCGGCGCCACCGCCGCCGAACCGCCGCCCGGCGCCTTCAACGCGGTCGAGGACATCCTGGGCGCCACCACGCCGACCATGGACGCCGACAACCGGGCGGCGTTCAGCCTCACCCTGTCGCAGGAAGGCGCCACCATCCTCGAGCAGGCCTTCGAGAACGGCCTGGCGCCCATCGGCGTGCTCTACACCTTCACCTACAGCGGCATGCGGCCGGCGCTCGAGGTGGAGATCACCGCCGACCTTGAGATGATCTTCAACCATTTCAGCGCCAGCCTGGAGGCGCAGTACCAGTGGGTGCGCGCCGGCATCGACGCAGCCTTTGAAAGCCTGCGGCAGAACGGCGCCATCAAGATCAAGATCCTCAACTTCACCGGCGAGGCCGACGAGAAGCAGCAGGAGGACTGGGCGCTGGCGTTCTTCAAGGACGACCTGCTGTCCAAGTGGTTCGAGCCCACCTTCACGCCGGGCCAGCTTGCCTCGCCCACCGCCCAGGCGGATCCCCTCGCCGAGGTGGCGAAGTTCACCCGCGAGGCACTGCGCGGCGAGAAGCCGGCGGATTCCGGCGGTGGCAGTCAATCGGGCGCGCAGGGCGCCCAGTCCGGGGGCGCCCAGTCCGGGGGCGCCCAGTCCGGCGGCACCCATGCCGGTGGTTCGCCAGCGGGCGGCCAATCCGGCGGGACATCGGGTGGTGCCCAGGCGGGTGGCGCCGCGGCCGCAGGTGCCGGCGCGGCCGGCCGGGCGGCGGGCAGCGCCGTCGGCGGAGCGGTCGGCGGCCAGACCGGCAGCCAGGTCGGCGGTGCGGCGGGACAGGCGGCCGGGGAGGCCGTGAGTGCCCGCTCCGGCGGCCAATCGGGCGGCCAGGCCGGTGGAAGCGCCAGCGGTCAGTCGGGCGGTCAGTCGGGTGGTCAATCCGGCTCGTCCGGCGCCTCGGGCGGCGGCCAGGCCCAGCCGGTGCGCCAGCCGGCCGTGCTAACCCCGACCAGCACCACGCCGACGCCGCTGCCGGCGGGCCAGAGCGTCACCCACACGCCGTCGGCCTCGGGCACGACCGAGACCATCACCGTGACCGGCGAGGGCGCGGTGGTGAAGGCGGGCGGCGTCGTCAAGACGCTCAACCAGCAGGGGCAGTTCACCGTCGACGTGCCGCCGGAGGGCTCGGTGCCCATTGAGGTGGACTGGCCGGCAGCCACCCAGCAGCAGACCTTCCACCTGTTCTTCGACTTCGACAAGCCGGACGCTGCCGGCTGGAGCACCCAGCCGCCCAGCCAGCAGTACCGGGCCTATGTGGAGAACACCACCGCCGACACTCGCTACCGGACGGCCAGCGGCATCGCCCAGGGCGACGGCGCCACCTGGACCGGCTCGGAGGAGGGTGCCGCGCGCCTGACCCGCTGGCTCTCGACCCTGGCGCCGCCGCACGCCGTGGAGGTCGATGCCCACGCCAGCTACGAGACTCAGGCGCAGCCCGGCAGCGGCAACACGCCGCTGACCGGCGACGCGCAGCGCGAGCACAACATGCGCCTGTCCATGCGCCGCTCCGACGTGGCGGTGGCACTGATCGCCCGCGCCGGCGCCACCCTGTCGACGCCGGCGCGCTCCCACGGCGATGCGGACGCGCGGGGCGACGCCAGCAACCCGGCGACGGGCGATCCCAACGACCGGGTGGTGAAGATCCAGGGGCGTGTCGCCGGCGGCCAGCCGTCGTCCTACCGCGGCACCATCAGCCGGCCGCGGTCGGTGACGCCGACACCGACCCCAACCCCAACCCCCACCCCCACCCCCACCCCCACGCCTACTCCCACGCCGACACCAACGCCCACGCCGACGCCCACGCCGACGCCTACCCCGACACCAACGCCGACTCCCACGCCGACACCGACCCCGAGCACCATGCCGGGCGTGGTCAGCCTCAAGCTGAAGTTCATCCGCCAGGAAGAGCGCAAGAAGCTGACCTTCTACTACAACCGGGCCGAGGCGACCCGGCGCACCTATGCGCCGCAGGGCTTCTTCGGCCTGCTGCTGGCGGACCTGCACGACAAGGCCAGCTACTTCACCGAGGTCGACCTGGACGATCCGTTCTTCCGGGAGTTCAAGGTGATGGCCGAGGCGCCCATCGACTTCGAACGCATCGGCCTGTCCTCGGCCCAGGTGGCGCTGGATTACGGTGATCCCGCCAACGCCCAGGACCACAAGCATGGCGACTTTGTGTTCCGGGCCGACGACAAGGGACCGAAGGACTTCACCGTCTTCCTCAACGCCACCCACGACGTGGAATACACCCAGCAGCAGCAGTTCCACTTCAGCCCGGACGCCGGCTGGGATTCCGACCGCTCCAGCGTCGAGCTGCCGGCCGAGCGCACGGCGGACCGCACCCTGTTCGTCAATCCCTACGACGTGCTGGACTTCCTGGAAATCTCGGTCGCGCCCGGCACCATCGACGCGGGCATCGTCAACTCCATCGAGGCGACACTGGAAGCCGCGGGTCCCGCGGGCTTCTCCCAGAAGAAGACCTTCATCGTGCTGCCCGATTCCCCGGCCCAGGTCTGGAAGCTGCGTACCCCGAAACCGGTGCCGCCGGACACCCGCACGCTGACTTTTGCATTGAAGCATCACCTGAAGGACGGCTCGGTCCGGCAGACCCCGCCGCAGGAACTCGCAGCGTCGGCCGTGGTGGTGAACGATCCGTTCGATCAGGCGCTCAACATCGAGTTCGTGCCGCTGTTCGACAGCGCCGCCGTCCGCCAGCTGTTCATCGACGTCGACTACCAGGACCCGGCCAACAATTACAGCCGGTCGGAACGGATCGACATCGACGGCGTGCAGGTGGAGAATGTGGACCTGCGGCTCGCCCTCATCGACCCCGCCAAGCGGGAATTCCGCTACCGCTTCACGGTGGTGGGAACCAACGGCGAATTCAGGCGTCTAGCTTGGCAGACGTCTGAGGAAGAGATCGTCCCCATACAGCTATGAATTTCGCAGCCCGCATCGCGCCCCAGGCGGCGCTTCTCGACGACGCGTTCACCCGGCTCCGGCCCGTCGCGCCCCAGGCGGTCCGTCGCGCCGGACGGGCGCTCGGCGCCACCCTCGGGGCGACGCGCCGGTCCCGCTGGCCCGAGGTGGCGTGGCGGGCGAGCAGCCTCACCAATACCGGCTACCCGGTGGAGATGTCGTGGTCGTCCCGCGACGCGTCGGTGCGCTGGACCGCCGAGGCCGCCGGGCCGGACACGCCCGAGGCCGACCGCCTGACGTCGGCGCTCGGCGTGCTGCAGGGGCTGGGCGTCAACACCGACGTGCCCGACTGGCTGGTGCCCCAGGCCGACCGGCCGCTGCGTTTCGGCGCGTGGATCGGCGGCCGGCACGACGGCGAGCGCGACCGCTACAAGCTCTACGTCGACATGGCCGGCACGGAACTGCCGGTGGAACTGCTGCGGCCGTCGATCCTCCACGCCATCCCGCCGCGCATCGTCTGGCGCATGGCGGGAGTCGACGCGGGCGCCGGAACCATCGAGCTCTACGGCCGGCTGCAGAAGCCCGAGATCTGGGAGATCGAGCGGCTGCTGATCCGCTGCGGCATGGATTCCGCCGCGGTGATCGCGCTCGCCTCGCAGCTCACCGGCCTGCCCTGCGAGGATTACCTGCTGCCCGGCACGGCGGGGCTCAGCCTCGCAATGCTGGACGGCAGGCTGATCGCGGCCGGCTTCTTCGTCCAGGCCGGACCCCTGCTCGGCGGCGACGCGGCGGTCAGCCGCACCCTGCGCGATCTGGCATGCCGCTACGGCTGGGATACGGCCATCTACGAGGCGGTGCTCGGCAAGGGAGGCGGCGACGGCCACGGCCGGCACGGCATGATCGGCTTCGGCGTCGCAGCGGACGGCAAGCCGTGGATGCAGGTCGGCCTCCGGCCCTGATCCCCGCCCTGGCATCGCTTCAGGACGCCGACGGCTCCTTCCCCTGCCAGCTGAGCGGCGGCGGCCTCGACGCCGTCGATCGCAACGGCTTCGCCGTGGCCCAGGTGCTGCGCGCCCTTGGACCCGACGCGCCGGCGGTGCTGGGCCGGGCGGGCCGGGACGCGGCGCTGCGTATGCTGCAGCGATGCCGAGGTCCCAACGGGGGATTCCGCTTCTGGCCGGCCGACCTGCGGCCCGGCTGGGCGCCCGACCTCGCCGAGGATGCCGACGACACGGCGATCATGGTCCTGCTGCTGTGGCGCGCCGGCTGGCTCGAGCGGGAGGACGCGCGCCGGATTGCCTGTCGCACGGTGGTCGGCCACCGGCTGCTGGCGACCGTGCAACCCGGCCCGCCATGGGCGCGGGTCGGCGCCTTCAAGACCTGGCTGCGCCCCGGCCCCGAGCCCGCCATCGCCGACTGCACGGTCAACGCCAACGCCGTCGCCCTGCTTGCCGCGCTCGGCCTGCAGCGGGTGCCCGGCTACGCCGAAGCCTGCGCCATGATCGCGGACGCGGCGGTCTGGGCGGGGGAGGACGAGGCGCGCGCCGCCTCGCTCTCGCCGTTCTATCCGGAAGCGGGCGACCTGATGCTGGCGGTGGAGCAGGCGGTCGCCGAGGGCGCCGGCGAGCTGGAAGGGGTGCTGGCGCATATGCGAACGTCGCCGTCCTGGCGCCGGCTGCGGCGGCGGTGCCTGGGTCCGGCGCCGGCGATCTGCGGCAGCCCCTACGGCCTCGTCCGCTGGACCTGCCCGACGGTGGGCGCGGCGCGGCGCCTCGCCGTCGGCCTGCGCTTTCGCATGAAGGATGACATCGGCGCCGACTTGGGGAACCATGCAGGGCTGGCAGGCTAGCCTTTTGGGGGATGGAGCGATGCGCGGTGTTTGGATCGTCTACGGGCTGGCGCTGATCTGGCTGGCGCTGTTCGCGCTTTCCTTCGGCATGTTCGCGGTGACCGAGCCGACCGATTTCGGCTTCACCCGCGGCATGAACCGGCTCGGCGTGCTGTTCGGCTGGCAGGCGGCGGCGCTGATCGCGGCGGTCGCCGCGCTGGTGGCGACACTGAGGCTGTCGAAGCCGCGCCCGCTCGCCGCCCGGATCGTCGGCTACGGCCCGCTGAGCCTGATGCTGCTGCAGCTGGTCGCGGTGGTCGGCGTGGCCCTGGTGTTCCACTACTCCGACCGTTGGGGC
This sequence comes from Alphaproteobacteria bacterium, assembly GCA_016124315.1. Lineage (GTDB taxonomy): Bacteria > Pseudomonadota > Alphaproteobacteria > SMXS01 > SMXS01 > RI-34. The sequence continues at coordinate 77,407 of WGNW01000025.1, read as the reverse complement.
AGGCACATCGAGCCGCCGCCCGCCGCGGCGCCGGCGGAACCGGCGACGGCAGCTATCTGAGCCATCGTTTCGGAACCATTCCCCGGTGCGCGCTGTTCAAGGCGGGTGCCCCCGCGGTTCCGCTGCGGGCCTCCGGAAACCCCAACGGGAGACCTTCATGGACCTGCTTCGCATCATCGTCGCCATCCTGCTGCCGCCGCTCGGCGTGTTCCTGCAGGTGGGCTTCGCGGGCGCCTTCTGGCTCAACATCCTGCTCACCCTGCTCGGCTACATCCCGGGCATCATCCACGCGGTCTGGATCATCGCCAGCCGCGACTGAGCGGCCCCTGAACATTCCGCCGTCGTTATCCCGGAAACGCGGAACAACGCTCTCCCCGGGCTGTTGAATCGGGCGAGGTCTTTCACGTCATCCATCGAGAAGGAGCCCCCATGTCCGACATCAAGAACGCCCGCATCCTGATCCTCGCCACCGACGGTTTCGAGCGTTCGGAACTGCTTTACCCCCGTGACGAGTTGCGCAAGGCCGGCGCTACGGTGCACGTCGCCGCGCCCGAAGCGGGCAGCATCAAGGCGTGGCAGAAGGGCGACTGGGCCGACACCGTGCCTGTCGACAAGGCGCTGGACGCCGTCGACGCCGGCGACTACGAGGCCATCGTGCTGCCCGGCGGGGTGATCAATCCCGACCATCTTCGCCGCAACGAGAAGGCGGTCGGCCTGGTGCGGGAGTTCGCGCGCCAGGGCAAGGTGGTGGCCGCCATCTGCCACGGCCCGTGGATGCTGGTCGAGGCCGGGCTGCTCAAGGACCGGGCAGTGACCTCCTACTGGTCGATCCGCACCGACGTGGAGAACGCGGGGGGCCGCTGGCGCGACGAGGAGGTGGTCGTCGACAAGGGAATCGTCACCAGCCGCTCGCCCGACGACCTGCCGGCCTTCGTCCGCAAGGTGGTGGAGGAAGTGCGCGAAGGCGTTCACGCGCGGGCATGATGCACGCCCGGCGGGAACCTTTGCCTCGCCGGGTCGTAAAAGCTGAATAGTCTCGGGAGCCTGTCCTGCGTGCGGCCAGGCTCCAGCTTCCCGGAAATCGCGGCCCGGCCCTTCAGCCGGCTTACGCTATGGACCTTCGCCATGAACGACGTCACGTCCATCTATACCCGCCGGCAGGTCATGCAGATCCGGGTCGGGTACGACCTGATCTTCGACTGCTCTCAGGACACGCCCATGATCCTGATGCTCAACATCCATTCCTCCCGTTCGGGCGACGTCATCGTGCCCGATACGATGTACACCGACCCGGAACTCCCACTCCATGCCTACATGGATGGCTTCGGCAACTGGTGCACGCGGCTGACCGTGCCCGCCGGCCGCATCCGCATCTTCGCCGATGGCCTGGTGAAGGACAGCGGCCTGCCCGACCTGGTGGCGCCCAACGCGCGGCAGGTGCCGGTCGACCAGCTTCCGGACGACGTGCTCGGGTTCCTGCTCGGCAGCCGCTACTGCGAAACCGATCGTCTCGCCGATTTCGCCTGGTCGCACTTCGGCCATATCGCGGGCGGCTGGGACAGGGTGCAGGCGGTGTGCGACTTCGTGCATGGCCACCTGCGCTTCAGCTATCCGGACGCGCGGTCCACCCGGACTGCGTCGGACGCCTTCGTCGAGGGCAAGGGCGTGTGCCGCGACTTCGCCCATCTGGCCATCACCCTGTGCCGCTGCCTGAACATTCCGGCCCGCTACTGCACCGGCTACCTGGGCGACATCGGCGTGCCGCCGGTGCCCGATCCGATGGACTTCTCGGCCTGGTTCGAGGTGTTCCTCGAGGGCCAGTGGTTCACCTTCGACGCCAGGCACAACCGTCCGCGCATCGGCCGGATCATGCTCGCGCGCGGCCGCGACGCGTCGGACGTGGCGATCAGCAACAGCTTCGGGCCCGCCTGCCTGCGCCGCTTCACGGTGTGGACCGACGAGGTTCCGCGGGAGTCGCCGGCTGCCTGAGCCCGGCTTTCAGGGCAGCGCCAGGGCGTCGGCTTCAACGGCCCGGTAGGCGCCGGCGAGGCGCGCGGCCCATCGGTCGGCGCCGCCGGCTTCGCGCAGGCCGTCCTGGCGCATCTCGACCAGCACGTGGGGAATGCCCCGCCGCTCGCCGTGGACGGGGATCGAGTAGTCCGTATCGTCGGTCACCGCGTAGGGCTGGTTGTCGCCCACCGTCAGTTCCGGCTCGCACCGGAGCGCCGCCAGCAGCAGCCGCGCCAGCCGGCCGTCCCGTCCGTAGGCGAGGGCGACCTGCCACGGGCGGGGGCCGTCGCCGATGTCCGGGGTGAAGCTGTGGATGGACAGCAGCAGGCTGGGCCGACCGGCCCGTTCGTCCAGCAGGGCTTCCACCGCGTCGTGGTAGGGATGGAACAATTCGGCCAGCCGGGCCGCGCGCTCGGCCGCGCCGATCTCGGCGTTTGCCGGCACGGGCACGCCGGCGCTCGCCGGCGCCATGGACTGGGGGCTCGCCGGCGGCCGGTTGCAGTCGACCACCAGGCGCGAATAGCCGCTCAGCACCAGCGGCGCGTCCAGCAGCACCGACAGCCGGCGGGCGACCGCCGCGGCGCCCGGGTCCCAGGCGATGTGCTCCTCGATGCGGCCCGGGGCGAGCCCCAGGTCGCCCAGCCGGCCCGGAATCCGGTTGGCGGCGTGGTCGCAGATCAGCACGGCCGTCGAGCCGCCGCCGGGGTTGACCAGCTCGAAGGGCGGCGGGTCGCCGGGCAGCAACAGGGTGGCGGACGGTTCGGTCATGACGGGCTCCGGTTGGGGACCTCCCTATAGCAGATCGGTGCAGGCGCGGGCATGGAAGCCGTCGCAAAATTCCGCTTTCATTCGCGGCCGCGATGAATACCTTGCCAGCGGTTATCCGGTTCATGAAGACGAGGGGGTCATGGAACGATTTCTCGAGAACGTCATGTTCGCCAGCCGGTGGCTTATGGCGCCGTTCTATTTCGGGCTGGTGGCGGCGCTCGCGCTGCTGATGGTCAAGTTCATCCAGGAGTTCGCGCACATCGTGCCGACGGTGCTCGAGCTGTCCGACACCAACATGATCCTGTCGCTGCTTACCCTGATCGACCTGTCGCTGGCCGGCAATCTCATGCTGATCGTGATCTTCTCCGGCTACGAGAACTTCGTCTCCAAGATCCATGTGGGCGACCACGAGGACAAGCCCGAGTGGATGGGCAAGGTGGATTTCAGCGGGCTGAAGCTGAAGCTGATCGCCTCGATCGTCGCCATCTCCGGCATCCAGCTGCTCAAGCAGTTCATGAGGGCCGCCGAAGTGGACAAGGAGGTGCTGATGTGGCTGGTCATCGTGCACCTCGCCTTCGTGGTCACCGGCGTGCTGCTGGCGCTGATGGACCTGATCACCGCCCGCGCCCACAAGATCGAACCCCGGCACTGAGCGGCGCCCCTAAGTCTTGTAGAACCACCGCGACCCCTGTATGACGGATCAACCGGGGTAGGAAGTCGCCGTAGCTGGCGCCGCCGAGAAGCGTCAGACGGGGGAAGAAGGCGTCCAGCGCCGCGCGGGTCCGCGTTCCGGTTCAGCGTGTCAGCCACTCAATCGGGACAGCCCATGTCGACTTCAGCGAACTCACTCGGGAATCGCACCCGCCTGGTGATCACCGCGTCCACCCTGGGCACGGTCTTCGAATGGTACGACTTCTTCATCTATGGCACGCTGGCCGGCCTGCTGGCGCAGCACTTCTTCCCGGGCGAGAGCGGCACCGCCGGCTTTCTGAAGTCCCTGGCGGTGTTCGCCGCCGGCTTCCTGGTGCGGCCGCTGGGCGGCATCGTCTTCGGCCACCTGGGCGATCTCATCGGCCGCAAGTACACCTTCCTGATCACCATCTCGATCATGGGTCTGGCGACCGCGGCCATCTCCATCATTCCCGATTTCACCACCATCGGCATCTGGGCGCCCGTCATTCTCGTCACCCTCCGGCTGGCGCAGGGCCTGGCGCTGGGCGGCGAATATGGCGGCGCCGCGATCTATGTGGCCGAGCACGCCTCGTCCGGCAAGCGCGGCCTGTTCACCAGCTTCATCCAGATGTCGGCGGGCATGGGCTTCCTGCTGTCGATCATCGTCGTGCTGGCCAGCAAGCATCTCGTCTCCGAGGCGACCTTCACGGCGTGGGGCTGGCGCATCCCCTTCGCGTTCTCCCTGGTGATCCTGGCGATTTCCCTCTACATCCGGCTGAAGCTTTCGGAGAGCCCCGTCTACCAGAAGATGAAGGACGAGGGTAAGACGTCGTCCAATCCCATCCGCGACGCCTTCTCCACCTGGAAGAACACGCGGCTGGTGCTGATCGCCCTGTTCGGCGTCGCGGCGGGCCACACGGTGATCTGGTACACGGCGCAGTTCTCCACCCTGTTCTTCCTGCGCGACACGGTCCAGCTCAGCGACACCCAGGCCGAGATCATCATGGCGATCTCCGTCACCCTCGGGATGCCGCTGATGATCCTGTGCGGCTGGCTGTCCGACAAGATCGGCCGCAAGAAGGTGCTGCTCGCCGGCTACGGCCTGTCGATCATCCTGGTGTTTCCGCTGTTCCATGCCCTGGCGGGCGCCGCCAACCCGGCGCTTTCGGCCGCCATGGACCGCGCGCCGGTCACCGTGGAGTCCACCAACTGTCCCTACAACGTGCTGGCCCAGAAACAGAAGCGGGACTGCGCCCTGGTCATGGAGTACTTGTCCAAGAACGGCATCAGCTACCAGCGGGCGCCGGGCGTGCCGGGACAGGACGTCGTGGTCTCGGTGGGCGGCCAGACCGTCTCGGGCTTCGACAAGCCCGGCATCGAGCAGGCGCTCTCGGCGGCAGGCTACCCGGCTGCGGGCGGCGGCGCCGACATCAACTATCCGCTGGTGATCCTGATCGTCCTCGGGCTGATACTGCTCTCGTCGCTGGCCTACGGGCCGGTGGCGGCGATCCTCACCGAGCTGTTTCCGGCGCGGGTGCGCTACACCTCGATGTCGGTGCCCTACCATTTCGGCGTGGGCTGGTTCGGCGGCTTCCTGCCGTTCGTCTCCCAGTACATCATCGTCTCCACCGGCAACGTCTATGCCGGCCTCTGGTACATGGTCGGCATCGTGGCGATGGGCTTCCTCGTGTGCTTGTTCCTGCTGCCCGAGACCGTCCACAAGGACATCCGCGACTGACCTCCGCCCACCCTTGCGCAAAGCGGCGGCGCCCGACGCGGCTGTGAGGTTTTTGTGGAGGCGTCTCCCCCAGTTGGGATAAGACCTCAGGTCTAAGGGACCAACGCCCGGGGGCCGCAATGGCCGAGCGCCGCAACGGCTTGCCGATGAAGGCCAGCCTGCAGATACGAGTTCTCCTCCTCACCGTTGCGATCTTCGTCGTCACGGCGGCGGGCGCCTTCGTCGCGTTCGACCATCTGGTCAACGCGGTGGTCATGCGCCTGGGGACGCTGTTCGCGGAAAAGCAGGTCCAGTTCGACCGGTATCGCGGCCTCGAGACCCTGTTCCGCGAGGCGTCCCTCGCCCAGACGCTGGCCCGCTCGCCGGCGATCGTGTCGTGGGCGGCCGACGAGGAGGATGCGGGCAAGAAGCAGCGCGGCATCGCCGAACTGGAGCACTACCGGCAGACCTTCGAGGACCACAGCTACTTCTTCGTCATCGGCCGGTCCGGCCACTACTATTTCAACGACCGCGACGACAGCTACGACGGCCACCAGCTGCGCTACACGGTCAGCCCCGGCAACCCGAGGGACGGCTGGTACTTCAAGACCGTGGCCACCAGCCCGGACTGCCAGCTCAACGTCGACCACGACGACAACATCCGGGTCACCAAGGTCTGGGTGAACTGCCCGGTGCGCCGGGACGGCGCGACCATCGGCGTGGTCGGCACCGGCATCGACCTCACCCAGTTCATCCGCGAGGTGGTCGATCTGCCCCAGGAGGGCATCGACAGCATGTTCGTGGACCACGCCGGCGCGATCCAGGCCCACCGCGACCCGCGGATGGTGGATTTCCACAGCCTGACCAAGGACGCCAAGTCGAAGAAGACCATCTTCCGGCTGGTCGACCACGCGGAGGGGCGCCAGGAAATTGCCGCGATGATGAAGAGCGTGGCCGAGAATCCGGACCACGTGGAATCCCGCTTCGTGCATGTGGGCGGCCGCTGGGTGCTCGCGGGCGTGGGGTACCTTCAGCAGATTGGCTGGTTCAACGTCACCCTGATGGACGTCGACACGCTGATCGACCGCCAGCTGTTCAATCCCATCGGCGCGTTCCTCGTAGTCGCCCTGGCGGTCGCTACGCTGCTGATCACCATCCTGTTCCGCCAGCTGGTGCTCGTCCGCCTGGGGCGGCTGGAGGACTCGGTGCGCCGGGTGCGCCAGGGGGATTTCGACGCCGCCGCCATCGATTCCGTCGACGACGAGATTGGCCGGTTGTCCGAGTCGTTCGCCGACATGGCAAGAACGGTCGGCGAGAACACCAGGCTGCTCGAGGATCGGGTGCGCGAGCGCACCGAGAAGCTGGAACGGCTGGCGCATGTCGACCCGCTGACCGAGGTGTTCAACCGTCGCGGCTTCATCCAGGCGGTGGAGGCCGAACGGAACCGTGCCAGCCGAAGCGGCCAGACGCTCGGCCTCCTGCTCATCGACATCGACCACTTCAAGGCGGTCAACGACACTTCGGGGCACAGCGCCGGCGACAAGGAGCTGGCGGAACTGGCCCACCGGCTGCGCGCGGGGCTGCGCAGCTACGACATCTGCGCCCGCTGGGGCGGCGACGAGTTCGTGGCCCTGATCGCCGAGTGCTCGGACGAGACGCTCGGGACCATTGCCCGCAACATCGCCATGCAGCTCAGCGAGCGGCCGTTCGTGCTCGACGACGCCCACGAGCTGCGCGTCACCATCAGCATCGGCGCCGCGCTTGCGGTGGAAGGCGAACCGGTGGTGGATACCCTGGGCCGCGTGGACGCCGCCCTCTACGCCGCCAAGGGAGCCGGGCGCAACCGGGTGATCGTCCTCGACTCCCGCTGAGCGGCCCCGGAACTCCGTCGAAGGCGCGGCGTTAGCGGGGCGAAGGGTCCCATTTCGCTGCGACCGGTAGGAGGCAATGATGAGCGAGCCCCGGGTCCTGGTGCTCTACTACAGCATGTACGGCCACGTGGAGACGCTGGCCAAGGCGGTTGTCGAAGGCGTCGCGGAAGCCGGCGGCGCGCCGACCATCGGCCGCGTGCCCGAGTTGATGCCCGCCGAGATGCTGGAAAAGTCCGGGGCGAAGACCGAGCTGGCGGGCGACGTGATCGAGCCCGAGGCGCTGGCCGGTTTCGACGCCCTCGTCGTCGGCACGCCCACCCGCTTTGGCAACATGTGCGCCCAGATGCGCAATTTCTTCGACCGTTGCGGGCCGCTTTGGCAGAAGGGCGCGCTGGAAGGCAAGCCGGGCTCGGTGTTCACATCGAGCAACACCCAGCACGGCGGCCAGGAAACCACCATCATCTCGACCCAGATCACCCTGCTGCATCTCGGCATGGTGGTCGTCGGGCTCCCCTACGGCTATCAAGGCATGATGAGCGTCGACGAGGTGGCCGGCTGTTCGCCCTACGGCGCCAGCACCATCGCCGGGCCCGACGGCAAGCGGCGGCCCAGCCCCCTCGAACTGCAGGGCGCCCGCTTCCAGGGGCGGCGGGTCACCAAGATCGCCGGCCGCCTTAGCGGGTGAATCGGTCATGGGACCGGGCCTGGCTGCTTCGCCTGAGCAGATTCTCATCCGCATGGGGCTCGCTGTCGTCCTCGGCGCGCTGATCGGCGTGGAGCGGGAATACCGCAGCCGGCCGGCGGGCCTGCGCACCCACATGCTGGTGGCGCTGGCGGCATGCAGCTTCATGGTCATCGCGACCGGCGTGTTCACCCAGGCGCTGGGCTTCGGCCCGACCGCGCGGATCGACCTGTTGCGGATCATCGAGGCGGTGACCGCCGGTGTCGCCTTCCTTGCCGCCGGCACCATCATCACCGCCCGCGGTCATGTCTCGGGCCTCACCACCGGCGCGTCGCTGTGGCTGACTGGCGCGGTCGGCCTGGGCTACTATTTTATTGCCCTGGCGGCGACGGGGTTCGCGCTCACCATCCTCGTGGCCATCCGCCTGCTGGAGCGGGTGATGCCGAAAAAGGACGACAGTAAAGACCAATAGGCCGGGAACGCGCCAATTGGAAACTGCGGGGCTTGATGGCATCCTTGGCGTTTTCGGAGGGAGAACGACGATGCGAAGCTTGAAGATGCTGGCCGGCGCCACCGGCCTGGGCCTTGTCCTCGCGGCGTCCTCCACGGGCGCCGCCATGGCGCAGGGAGGATCGGCGGCGCCGCAGACGGCGACGGCCCTACTCAAGGACCGCAACGGCAAGGACGTGGGCGTGGTGGAGCTGAAGGCCGCCCCGACCGGGGTCGTGCTGTCGGCGAGCTTCACCGGGCTGCCCCCGGGCGAACACGCGTTCCACATCCACGAAAAGGGCTCCTGCGAGGGCGACTTCAAGTCGGCCGGCGGCCATTTCAATCCCACGGGCGCCGCCCACGGCTTCATGAACCCGAACGGCTTCCACGCCGGCGACATGCCCAACATCAACGTGCCGGAGAACGGCGCCCTCACCATCGACCTGTTCCTGCCCGGCGTGTCGCTGGCGAAGGACAGCGCCGTCTCCCTTGACGACGCCGACGGTTCTGCGTTCGTGATCCACGCCGGCGCCGACGACTACATGAGCAACCCGGCCGGCGCCGCCGGCCCGCGGATCGCCTGCGGCGTGATCCACGTCAACGGCGCCGATTAGCGGCTCTCAGCTCGCCATCAGGCCGCCGCCGTTGGGGTGGAGCGCCTGGCCGGTCATATAGCTGGAGTCGTCGCACGCCAGGAAGAGGTGGCACGGCGCCACCTCGTTGGGCTCGCCGGGACGCCCCATGGGCGTCTCCGCGCCGAATTCGGCCACGTGGTCCGCGTCGAAACTGGCCGGGATGAGCGGCGTCCAGATCGGTCCGGGCGCCACGGCGTTCACCCGGATCTTCCGGTTCGCCAGCGAACTGGCGAGCGAGCGGGTCAGCGCGACCACGGCGCCGCGGGTGGCGGCGTAGTCCATCAGGTGGCTGCTGCCCCGGTAGGCGGTGATCGAGGCGGTGTTGACGATGGCGGCGCCCTCCTTCAGGTGATCGAGAGCGGCCTGGGTCATGTGGAAATAGCCGAACACGTTGGTCCGGAAGGTGCGCTCGAGCTGGTCCTCGGAAATATCGCGCAGGTCGTCTTGCACGTGCTGCTCGGCGGCGTTGTTGACCAGGATGTCGAGCCTGCCGAACCGCTCCACCACCTGTCCGACGGCGTGGCGGCAGAACGCGGGATCGCCCACGTCGCCTTCGATGGGAAAGCACTCGCTGCCCTCGAAGTCGACGGCTCGCGCCGTGTCCCGCGCGTCCTCGGTCTCCTCCAGGTAGACGATCGCCACCCGCGCCCCCTCGCGGGCGAACAGGGTCGTGACCGCCCGGCCGATGCCGCTGTCGCCGCCGGTGATCAGCGCCACCTTGCCGCGCAGCCGTCCCGAGCCGGGAAAGCGGGGCCCGTAGTTCGGCTTCGGGTGCATCTCCCGCTCGCTCCCCGGCTGGTGGGCCTGCTCCTGCGAGGGCTTGGGGCCGTCCTGGCTGTCGGTGACCATGGCTCTGCTCCTGCGGTTGCCGTCGTGCAGAAACCGCAGGCCAGCGGGCTTTGTTCCGTCAGGCCGCTTCCAGGTAGTGGATGCTGAACAGCGACCGCTCGTCCTGCCAGGTGCGCCTCGGCCGGTAACCGGCGCCCTCGGCCGCGTCGATGAATTCCTCCACGCCGTACTTGTAGGAATTCTCGGTGTGGATGGTTTCGCCCTCTTCCATCTCGAACTCCCGGCCCGCCACCGTGAACCGTTGGTCCGCGAGGCTGCGCAGATGCATTTCCACGCGGCCGAGTTCCTCGTTGTAGAGGGCGTGATGGGCAAAGTTGGCGAGCCGGATGTCGCCGCCCAGTTCCAGGTTGATGCGGCGCAGGACGTTGAGGTTGAACTCGGCGGTCACGCCGTCGGCGTCGTTGTAGGCGGGTTCGAGGATGGCGCTGTCCTTGCGCAGGTCCACGCCGATGATGAAGCCATCGCCGCCCTCGAACATCTCGCGAGTGTGGGCCAGGAAGGTGCGGCAGCGGTCCCGCTCCATGTTGCCGACCGTGGAGCCGGGGAAAAACCCCACGCGCTTGCCCGGCCCTGCCAGCACCTGCTCGGGCAGCGTCAGCGGCGCCGTGAAATCGGCGCAGATGCCGCCCACAGTGAGGCCGTCATAGTCGCGCGCCAGATCCTCCACCGCCCGCTCCAGCGGCTCGCGGCTGATGTCGATGGCCACGTAGGCGTGCGGCGCCTCCAGCGCGTCCAGCAGTCGGCGGATCTTGGCGTCGGAGCCGCTGCCAAACTCCACCACCGTCGCCTCCGGACCGACCAGGGAGGCGAGGTCGGGCCCGATCTCGGCGAGCAGCTGCAGTTCCGTGCGGGTCACGTAATATTCGGGCGTACGGCAGATGCGCTCGAACAGGGCCGAGCCGCGGGCGTCGTAGAAGTACTTCGGCGGGATGTATTTCTGCGGCTGCGACAGGCCCTTCAGGACGTCGGCGGCGAAGTCGTCCTTCGGCGGGCACTGGTCCAGCAGGAAGGCCGGTGCGGGGCAGGCGGCGCTCGGCGCCGGCGTGGAGGGCGCGCTCGCGCCTTGGGTCGCCTGGTCCATGAAGCTAACTGTCCTTTGCGAGGCGGAATCCGGAGAACTGCCACCGGGCGTCCGGCGGAAAGAAGTTTCGGTAGGTGGGGCGCACGTGGCCGGCGGGCGTGGCGCAGCTGCCGCCGCGCAGCACCATCTGGTTGCTCATGAACTTGCCGTTGTACTCGCCGATGGCGCCGGCGGCCGGCCGATAGCGCGGATAGGCGGCGTAGGCGCTCATCGTCCATTCCCAGACGTCGCCGAACATCTGCGCGGGAGCACCGGCGCCTGGAGGGCAGGGCGCCGGCTCCAGCTCCAGGTCCGCCATGTCGAGGAACCTGCCTTCCATGGGCAGGCCGCTGGCGGCCACCTCCCATTCCGCCTCGGTGGGCAGCCGCGCCCCGCACCATTCGGCGAAGGCGGCGGCCTCGTAGTAGCTGACATGGCTGACCGGCGCCGCCGGGTCCACCGGGCGGCGGCCGTGCAGAGTGTACTGGGTCCAGCCGTCGCGGCCCGGCTCCCAGTAGAGCGGCGCCTCCCAGCCCTGCTCGTTGACCAGCGCCCAGCCCTCCGACAGCCAGAGAGCCGGCTTGCGGTAGCCGTCGTCGTCCATGAAGGCCATGAACTCGCTGTTGGTGACCGGCCGGGAGGCCAGGCGGAACGGCTCGAGGAACTGCTGGTGGCGCGGCCCCTCGTTGTCGAAGGCGAAGCCCTGCCCGTCGTGGCCGATCGAACGCAGGCCGCCGTCGAAATCCAGCCAGGTCATCGCCTCCGCCTCGCTGCCGAGCCGGACCCGGACCCGGAACGGCGCCGGCGACAAGGGGTTCTGGGCCAGCACGTGCTTGATGTCGGTGACCATCAGTTCCTGGTGCTGCTGCTCGTGGTTGAGGCCCAGGATCACCAGCGCGGCGGTCGCGGCGTCGGCGCGGTCGAGCAGTGGAGCCATCGCGGCGTCCACATGGGCGCGGTAGTCGAGCACTTCCTCGGCGGTGGGGCGCGACAGCAGGCCGCGCCGCGGCCGGGGGAACTGCGGGCCGACCTGCTGGTAGTAGGAATTGAACAGGTAGTCGTAGGCGTCGTCGAGCGGCCGGTAGCCGGGCAGCGACGGCTTGAGCAGGAAGGTTTCGAAGAACCAGGTGGTGTGCGCGAGGTGCCATTTCGTGGGGCTGGTGTCCGGCATGCTCTGGACGACCTGATCCTCGGGCGCGAGCGGCGCGGCAAAGGCCGCGCTGGCCGCCCGAACCTCGGCATAGGCGCTTGCGAGGTCCCGGCGGGCCGCGGCAGGAGCGTCCGGCTCGGAGGCTGACGCCGTCGACGATGACACTGTCGCGATCTCCCCCTGGTTTCCGCCATGTGCCGGCCGCCCACGGCTGAATGAAGCCACAACGCCGGACCCGGTCACATGTTCCCCTTTGGGTAAGGCGAGGCGAATCTTATATCATTCCTGATATGGACCAGCCCGGAAGCGGAACAAGAGCGTTTCCGTCACGTTGGCCAGGTGCGGTCTCCCATAAGGAGCTTCCATGGCACTCGAATCCCTTCGCCGATCGCTGCTGACGCGTCCCATCTATGGCTGGGCCAGATCCGTGCTGCCGGGGATGTCGCAGACGGAACAGGAGGCCCTGGAGGCGGGCGACGTCTGGTGGGACGCCGACCTGTTCACCGGCAATCCCGACTGGAGGAAGCTGCTGGAGACGCCGCCGGCGGTGCTCTCGGCGGAGGAGCGCGCCTTCCTCGACGGACCGGTGCGTGAGCTGTGCGACATGCTCGACGACTGGCGCATCCAGTGGGAATGGCGCGACCTGCCGCCCGAGGCGTGGGACTTCATCAAGCAGCACAAGTTCTTCGGCATGATCATCCCGAAGGAGTATGGCGGCCTGGGCTTCTCGGCCTACGCCCACTCCGAGGTGGTGCGCACCCTGTCGACCCGGTCGATCACCGCGGCGGTGACCGTGATGGTCCCCAACTCCCTCGGCCCCGGCGAGCTGCTGATGCAGTTCGGCACCGACGCGCAGCGGGACTACTGGCTGCCGCGGCTGGCGCGGGGAGACGAGGTCCCCTGTTTCGGGCTCACCAGCCCGGAGGCCGGCTCGGACGCCGCGTCCATGGTCGATACCGGCGTGGTCTGCCGCGGCACCGTCGACGGCGAGGAGGTGCTGGGGCTGCGGCTCAACTGGCACAAGCGCTACATCACCCTGGGTCCGGTGGCGACGGTGCTCGGCCTCGCCTTCAAGATGCACGATCCGGACCGGCTGCTGGGCGGCGAGGCCGACCTGGGCATCACCGTCGCGCTGATTCCCACCAACCTGCCGGGCGTCGAGATCGGTCGCCGACACCTGCCGTCGGGCCAGCCGTTCCAGAACGGCCCGAACTGGGGGCACGACGTGTTCGTGCCCCTCGACCACATCATCGGCGGACCGGAGCAGGCGGGGAAGGGCTGGAAGATGCTGATGAGCGCGCTGGCGGCCGGCCGCGGCATCTCGCTGCCGTCCCTGTCGGCGGCGGGCGCGGCGTTCTGCGCCCACACCACCGGCGCCTACGCGCGGGTGCGCCAGCAGTTCGGCATCCCGGTGGGCAAGTTCGAGGGCATCCAGGAGCGGCTGGCGCGCATCGCCGGCCACGCCTACATGCTCGACGCCGCCCGCCGGCTCACCTGCGCCGGGCTCGACCAGGGCCACAAGCCGTCGGTGATCTCGGCGATCATGAAGTCCAACGCCACCGAGCGGATGCGCGTGTGCGTCGACGACGCCATGGACGTACATGCCGGCAAGGCGGTGATCGACGGGCCGCAGAACTACCTGGGCAACCTCTACAGGGCGGTGCCCGTCGGCATCACCGTCGAGGGCGCCAACATCCTGACCCGCAGCCTGATCGTCTTCGGCCAGGGCGCCATCCGCAGCCATCCCTATCTGCTCGACGAAATGAACGCCCTGGGCATGGAAGACTCGCGCGCCGGCCTCGCCGCCTTCGACAAGGCGTTCTGGGCCCATGCCGGCCATGCGATCGCCACCTGGTTCCGGGCGCTGGGCCGTGCTTGGACCGGCGCCGCCGTGTCGCCGGCGCCGGACGCCGGCGCGGTCAGCGACCATTACAAGCGGCTGGGCCGCTACGCGGCGGCCTTCGCGATCATGGCCGACGTGGCGCTGCTGACCCTGGGCGGCGCGCTCAAGCGCAAGGAGATGCTGTCCGGGCGTCTCGGTGACATCCTGTCCGAGCTCTACCTGCTCTCGGCGGTGCTCAAGCGCTGGGAGGACGAGGGCCGCCAGCAGGACGATCTGCCGCTGGTCGACTATTGCATGGCGCTGGGCTGTACCGCCATCGAACGGCTGATGGCCGACGTGCTCGCCAACCTGCCGAACCGATTCGCCGCCGCCGTCCTCAAGGTGGCCGTCCAGCCCTTCGGCGCGGCCCGGCTCGGCCCCGACGACGACCTGGTCCGGGATTGCGCCGAGCTGCTGCTGGCGCCGTCGGCCACCCGCGATCGCCTTGTCGCCGGCATCTACCAGGGCCGGGGCGACGACGCGCTGGCGCGGCTGAACCATGCCTTCGAGCGGGTCGTCTCGCTCGAGCCGCTGGTCCACCGCATCCACAAGGAGAAGATCGACGACCTGGAGGAGGCGGTGAGGCGCGGCCAGCTGATGCCTTCCGAGCTCGATCAGATCCGCTCGCTCGAGGAGGCGGTCGCGGCGGTCGTCGAGGTCGACGACTTCGCGCCCGAAGAGCTCAGCCCGCTTGCCCGCGACAGGGGCGAGCACCCCGCCGAAGTCAGCCGTCGCACGGCCTTCGGCGGCTGATGGCGCGGCCGGTCTACATCGTCGACGGCGCCCGCACGCCGTTCATCAAGGCGCGGGGCAAGCCCGGGCCGTTCACCCCCGTCGACCTCGCGGTCCAGTGCGGGCGGTCGCTGCTCGACCGGCTCGACATGCCCCGTGACGCCTTCGACGAGGTCATCCTGGGCTGCGTCAACGTCATTGCCGACGAGATGAACCCGGCCCGGGTCGCCGCCCTGCGGTTGGGCATGGGCGAGGCGATGCGCGCCTTCACCGTGCAGATCAACTGCGGCTCGGGCATGCAGTCCATCGACACCGCCTTCCGCTACATCCAGGCCGGCAACGCCGACCTGGTGCTGGCGGGCGGCGCCGAATCCCTCAGCCACGCGCCGCTGGTGTTCCGCCGCGAGGCGGCCGAATGGTACGGCGCCATGGCCACCGCCCGCAGCCTGCCGGCGCGCCTCAAGGCCCTGGCCGGCTTCCGGCCGCGCTTCTTCAAGCCGGTGATCGGGCTGGAGCGGGGCCTGACCGACCCGGTGGTCGAGCTCAACATGGGCCAGACCGCAGAGGTGCTGGCGCACCTGTTCGGCGTCTCGCGCGAGGCTGCGGACGGCTATGCGGTCGAGAGCCATCACCGGCTGGCGCGGGCCCAGGAGCAGGGCTGGCTGGACGGCGAGGTGGAGCCGCTGATCACCCGCGACGGCCGGAGCTTCGAGCGGGACGACGGCGTCCGGCCCGACAG
Source organism: Alphaproteobacteria bacterium (assembly GCA_016124315.1). Taxonomy (GTDB): domain Bacteria; phylum Pseudomonadota; class Alphaproteobacteria; order SMXS01; family SMXS01; genus RI-34. Next base: position 62,151 of record WGNW01000025.1, on the reverse strand, counting down.
CTCCGTGGAGAAGCTCGCCAAGCTCCGGCCGGCCTTCGAGCCGCCCTGGGGCAAGGTCACCGCCGGCAACAGTTCGCAGATCACCGACGGCGCGTCCTGGGTGGTGCTGGCGTCCGAGGAGGCGCTGGAGGACCACAAGCTGACCCCGCGCGCCGTGATCGTCGACAGCGAGTGGTCGGCGCTCGATCCCTCCATCATGGGGCTGGGGCCGACCCTGTGCTCCACCGCGATCCTGAAGCGCCACGGCTACGGCCTGGCAGAGATCGACCTGTGGGAGCTCAACGAGGCGTTCGCCGCCCAGGTCCTCGCCTGCCTCGCCGCCTGGAACGATCCCGGCTACTGCACGACCGTGCTGGGGCTGGACGGCCCGCTCGGCCGCATCGAGCGGGACCGGCTCAACCCGGACGGCGGTGCCGTCAGCCTGGGTCACCCCGTGGGCGCCAGCGGCAACCGGATCGTGCTGCACCTGGTCAACGCGCTGCACCGGATGGACCTGCACCGCGGCATCGCCACCGAGTGCATCGGCGGCGGTCAGGGCGGCGCCATGCTGATCGAGACGATCTGAGGCATGCGCCCGCTGTCGGACCACGTCGCCGCCGCCCTCGAACCCCGCCAGATCGAGCTCGGGCTGCCGCCGGGCGCCGGCCAGGAACTGCGCCACTGGCGCTACGGCCGCGACGACCGGGGCGTGGTCTGGCTGCTGTTCGACAAGGAGGGCGCCGCCGTCAACACCATCGACGAGGCGGTACTGCGGGAACTCGACGATATCCTGCGCCGGGTGGCGTCGGAGCGGCCGGCCGGGCTGGTGCTGCGCTCGGCGAAGCGCTCCGGCTTCTGCGCCGGGGCCGACGTCGCCCAGTTCGCCGGCGCACAGGACCCCGACGCGGTGGAGCAGCGTCTCCGACAGGGCCACGTGGTGGTCGACCGGCTGGCCGAGATGGAGGTGCCGACCGTGGCCGTCGTCCACGGCCATTGCCTGGGCGGCGGTTTGGAGCTGGCCTTGGCCTGCCGCTACCGGATCGCCGTCGACGGCGCCAGCTTCGGGTTTCCCGAGATCCTGCTGGGCCTGCATCCCGGCCTGGGCGGCACGGCCCGCTCCGTCCAGCTGATCGAGCCCGTCGAGGCGATGACCATGATGCTCACCGGCCGTACGGTGCACACCGCGAAGGCCAAGGCGCTTGGGCTGGTCGATGCGGTCACCGAGGAACGCCATGTCGCCGCCGCGGTCCGCACCGCGGTCACCGAGGGCCTCGGGGACCGGCGCGACGGCCTGAAGGCCAAGGCGGAGAGGCTGCCGGCGCTGCGCGAGGTGATCGCCCGCCGCATGCGTCGCGAGGCGGCCAGGCGGGCGCCGCCCGAGTTCTATCCGGCGCCGGCGGCGCTGATCGACCTGTGGGTCGAGCACGCCGAGCGGCCCGCGGCCATGCGCCGCGAGGAGGTCGCGTCGTTCGCCCGGCTGCTGGCCACGCCCACCGCGCAGAACCTGATCCGCGTGTTCTTCCTGCGCGAGAAGATGAAGGCGCTGGGCAAGGCCGGCGGACGGCCGGTCCGCCACGTCCACGTGATCGGCGCGGGCGCCATGGGCGGCGACATCGCCGGCTGGTGCGCGCTCAAGGGCCTGCGGGTCACCCTGTCGGACATGAAGACCGAGGCCATCGGCGGCGCCGTGCGGCGCACCGCCGAGCTGTGCCGCCAGCGCCACCTGTCGAGGGCCGACACCCGCGACGTCATGGACCGGCTCGCCGCCGACCCGCACAACCGCGCCGTCGGCCAGGCCGACCTGGTGATCGAGGCGGTGCCCGAGAAGCTGGACATCAAGCGCTCCCTCTACGAGAGCATCGAGCCCAAGCTGAAGCCGCAGGCGCTGCTGGCCACCAACACGTCGAGCATCGGCCTCGACGACCTGGCGGCAGGACTGCGCAATCCGGGCCGGCTGGTGGGACTGCACTTCTTCAACCCGGTGTCGCGGATGGACCTGGTGGAGGTGGTGCGTCACCGGGAGATCTTCGAGGCCACCTTCACCCGCGCCCGAACCTTCGTCGGCCAGATCGACAAGCTGGCCGCTCCGGTGGCGAGCGCGCCCGGCTTCCTGGTCAACCGGGCGCTGATGCCCTACCTGGCGGAGGCCATGGCGATGCTGGACGAGGGCGTCGGGCCGGCCACGGTCGACGCCGCGGCCGAGACCTTCGGGATGCCCATGGGTCCGGTGGAAGTGGCCGACCGGGTGGGCCTCGACATCTGCCTCGACGTCGCCGAGATGCTGAGCGCCAAGCTCGGCCTGCGGGACATGCCCGGCCTCGACCGGCTGCGCCGGAAGGTCGAGGCGAAGGAACTGGGGATGAAGACCGGCAAGGGCTTCTACCCCTGGTCCGGCGGCAAGCCGAAGAAGGGCGCCGCCGGTACGCCGCCCGAGGCCGCCGCCGACCGGCTGATCCTGCCGCTGCTCAACGCCTGCGTCGCCTGCCTGCGCGAGGGCGTCGTCGCCGATGAAGACATCGTCGATGGCGCCATGATATTCGGAACCGGGTTCGCCCCCTTCACCGGCGGACCGCTGTACTACGCGAGAAAACGGGGAATCGAGGAAATCGTCCGGATGCTCACCGGGTTCGAGCAGCAATGGGGGCCGCGTTTCGCGCCGGACGAGGGCTGGGTGGCGCTTGCCGAATGACGGGGACCTGAAACCGGTCCGGCACGGAGATGCAGCCGGAGTCGTCGATGCGATTCTGCGGGAGGTCGGGCCGCGGATCGTGATGGCGCTGCCGCTCGGCCTGGGCAAGGCGAACCTGGTGGCCAACGAGCTGGTCCGCCGCGCCATGGCGGACCCGTCCCTGTCCCTCACCATCATCACCGCCCTGACCCTGGAGAAGCCCCGCGCCGGCGGCGGCATCGAGCGGCGGTTCATGGAGCCGTTCGTCGAGCGCGTGTTCGGCGGCTATCCCGAGCTGCTCTACGCCGCAGCGCTGCGCGACGGCAGCCTGCCCGACAATATCCGGGTGATGGAGTTCTTCTTTCAGGCCGGCCAGTGGTTGAACGTGCCGCGGGCGCAGCAGAACTACATCTCGGCCAACTACACCCATGCCGGCCGCTACGTGCTCGACGCCGGCGTCAACGTGGTCGCCCAGCTCGTCGCGCCAGGCGACGGCGCCGGCTACAGCCTGAGCTGCAACCCGGACCTGACCACCGACCTGCTGGATGCCCGCCGGGACGGGCGGGCGCGCTTCCTGATGGTGGGCGAGGTCAACGGCGAACTGCCGTTCATGGGCGGCCACGCGGAAGTGCCTGCCGGCGAGTTCGACCATGTGCTGGAGGGGCCGGCGGCCGGCTTTCCCCTGTTCGGGCCGCCCAACCAGCCGGTCAGCCTGGCCCACTACGCCATCGGCTTCCGCATCGCCGCGCTCGTGCCCGACGGCGGCACCCTGCAGATCGGCATCGGTGCGCTGGGCGATTCCATCGCCCATGCGCTGATCCTGCGCCATACCCGCAACGACGCCTACCGGGCTGTGCTCGACGCGCTGGAGATCCGCGGCGAACGCCACGACGAGCCGTTCCGCGAGGGCCTCTACGGCTGCAGCGAGATGATCGCCGACGCCTTCCTGGCGCTGCTGGAAGCGGGCGTCGTCGCCCGCGAGGTGGAGGGCCGTGCGATCCATGCCGCGTTCTTCCTCGGCTCCCGCGACTTCTACCGCCGGCTGCGTGAACTGGCGCCGGAGGTTCGCGCGCGCATCGGCATGACCGCCGTCACCTACGTCAACGAGCTTTACGGCGGCGAGGACGGCAAGCGGGCCGCCCGCCGCCACGCCCGCTTCGCCAACAGCGCCATGATGGCGACGCTGCTGGGGGCGGCCGTCTCGGACGGGCTGGAGGACGGCCGCGTGGTGAGCGGCATCGGCGGCCAGTACAATTTCGTCGCCCAGGCCTTTGCGCTGGGCAACGACGCCCGCTCCATCCTGGCGGTCAACGCCACGCGAAGCCGCGGCGGCAAGCGCACCTCCAACATCCTGTGGTCCTACGGTCACGTCTCGGTACCGCGCCACCTGCGCGACATGGTGGTGACCGAGTACGGCATCGCCGACCTGCGCGGCCGCTGCGACGCCGAGGTGGCGGCGGCCATGCTCGCCGTTGCCGACGCCGCGTTCCAGGAGCCGCTGCTGGCGAAGGCGAAGGCCGCGGGCAAGCTGCCGGCCGCGTTCGCGCTGCCGGACGCCGCCCGCGCCAACACGCCCGAACGGCTGACGGCGGCGCTCGCGCCGCTGCGTGACCGGGGGTTGCTGCCGCCGTTCCCGTTCGGCACCGACTTCACGCCGGTAGAGCAGCGCCTGCTGCCTGCGCTGCGCCGCCTGCAGGGCGCCGGACCACGCGACCTTGCAGGGTTCGCCTGGCGCGGCATGGCCGGGGGCGACGATCCGGCGGAAGCGGAAGCGCTGGCGCGCCTGTCGCTGGGCGCGCCGGATAGCCTGAAGGAAAGGGTCTACGCCGCGCTGGTTCGCGGTGCGATGCGGGGAACTTGAGTGTCCGGGGCGGCGTTGACACGGCATGAACAACGAACCGCACCATGAAGGTTTCAACCGGCATCCCGAGGATCCGCCGGTGCTCGACGCCCGGGAGGCCCGCGGCGGCCGCATGTACGAGAAATCGAACAAGCGGCGGTTCCTGTTGCTGGCGCTCCTGCTGATCGTCCTGACCGCAGTCTCCGTCTTCATCTATTTCGGCGGCGGCGGGCAGGTGCCGGAGGGCGCCAAGCCGGTCGTGAACGGGCCGCCGGCGACGATTCCGGGCGACACCAGCCAGTAGGGCTGTCCTCCGCCCGCCGGATCGGCTAGCTATCGCTTCCTGGACGAGGGAAGCGGATGGCGAAGCGGATCGGTGGCGTCGGGTTCCTGCTGGCGATGGTGGCCGTCGCGGCTAACCTGCGCCCGGCGATCAGCTCGGTTCCGCCGCTGCTCGAGGTGATCCGTCGCGACCTCGGCCTCAGCCATGCCGCGGTCGGCCTCATCACCACCATTCCCGTCCTCCTCATGGGTCTCGTTCCAGTGCTGGCCGCCTACCTAGCCGCGCGGGCGGGCAGCGAGCGCCTGGTGCTCGCCGCCGTTCTCGTCGTGGGCGTTGGCCTGCTCGCCCGCCTGATCGAGACCGTCCCCTTCCTCTACCTGTCCGCCGCCCTGATCGGCCTGGGCATCGCTACGGCCCAGACCCTGCTGCCGGACCTGGCCAAGAGCCATTTCCGCGAGCGCGCCGCCACGGTGATGGCGGTCCAGGCCGTCGCCATGACCGTGGGCGCCGGCCTCGCGGCGGTCGTCACGCCGTCGCTCGCCGCCGCCGGGTCCTGGCCGCTGGCGCTGGCCATCTGGGCGCTGCCGGCCTTCGCCGGCGCCGCCATATGGCGCTTCACCGCCTCGCTGCCCGCGCCGGTCGCCGCGGTGGCCGCGCCCGCCTTCGGCTTTCCCCTGCGCAGCGTCCTCGCCTGGCGGATCACCCTGTTCGCGGCGGTTTCGTCGGCGCTGTTCTACACCACCCTGACCTGGATCCCGCCAACCTACACGGAGGCGGGCTGGTCCACCGAGGAGACCGGCACCCTTCTGCTGGTGCTCTCCCTGTCCCAGCTCGCGGCGTCGCTGGCGGTGACCGGCTTCTCCGGCGCGTTCCGCGACCGCCGGCCGCAACTCGTCGGGAGCCTGGTGCTGGGCGCGGCGGGCTGCGCCGGCCTGGCCTGGGCGCCCATGGCGGCGCCCTGGGGATGGATGCTCTGCGTCGGGCTGGCGACGGGCGCGCTGTTCCCGCTGTCGCTGATGCTGCCGGTGGACTATGAGGAGCGGCCCGAGGCGCTGCGCTGCCTGTCGGCCATGAGCCTGACCGGCAGCTACGTGCTGGCGGCGACCGGGCCGGTGCTGTTCGGCGCCCTGCGCGGCGCCACCGGCGACTACGCCGTCGCCTACGCCGCCCTGGGCGTGTGCTGCCTCGCCTCGGTCTTCATGTCCATGCGCTTCGCGCCCCGGGCGTGGGACCTAGAGGCGGATGCGGCGCAGCCTTAGGGCGTTGCCGACCACGCTCACCGACGACAGCGACATGGCCGCCGCGGCGATCACCGGCGACAGCAGGATGCCGAAGAACGGGTAGAGGATGCCGCCCGCGATCGGCACGCCCGCGCTGTTGTAGACGAAGGCGAGGAACAGGTTCTGCCGGATGTTGCGCATGGTGCCGCGGCTCAGCGCCAGCGCCCTGGTGATGCCGGTCAGGTCGCCGTTCAGCAGGGTGACGCCGGCGCTCTCCATGGCCACGTCCGTGCCCGAGCCCATGGCGATGCCCACGTCGGCGGCGGCCAGCGCCGGGGCGTCGTTGACGCCGTCGCCGGCCATCGCCACCACCCGGCCCTGCCGGCGCAGGTCCTCGACCGCGGCGCCCTTGTCCTCGGGCAGCACCTCGGCGCGCACCTCGTCGATGCCGAGGCGGCCGGCGACCGCCTCGGCGGTGGTCCGGTTGTCGCCGGTCAGCATCACCAGCCGGATGCCGCGTCCATGCAGCTCCGCGATCACGCCCGCCCCGCTCTCGCGCACCGGGTCGGCGACCGCCAGGATGCCCGCCAGGCGTCCGTCGACGGCGGCGAACACCGCCGTGGCCCCTTCGCGGCGCAGCCGGTCGGCCTCGTCGGCGAGCGGGCCGGTGTCGACACCCTCGGCCTCCAGGAAGGACGGGCTGCCCAGGACGACCTGGCGCCCGTCCACCCGCCCCGTCGCGCCCTTGCCCGACGGGGCGTCGAAGTCGGCCACTGCGCCGACGGTCAGGCCGCGCTCCTCGTCGGCGCGGACGACGGCCTGGGCGAGGGGATGCTCACTCGCCCGCTCCACCGCCGCCGCCAGCGCCAGCAGGTCGTTCTCGGCGATGTCGCCGGCCGGCACGATGACGGTCACCTCCGGCCGCCCCTCGGTCAGGGTGCCAGTCTTGTCCACCACCAGGGTGTCGACCTTCTCCAGACGCTCCAGCGCCTCGGCGTCGCGGATCAGCACGCCCGCCTGGGCGCCCCGTCCCACGGCGACCATGATCGACATGGGCGTGGCGAGCCCCAGCGCGCAGGGGCAGGCGATGATCAGCACGGTCACGGCGGCGACCAGCCCGTTGACCGTGGCCGGCGCCGGCCCCCACAGGCTCCAGGCAGCAAAGGCCAGCACGGCGGCGGCCATCACCGCCGGCACGAAATAGCCGGCCACGGTGTCGGCCAGGCGCTGCACCGGCGCGCGGCTGCGCTGGGCCTTCGAGACCATCTCGACGATGCGCGCCAGCACGGTCTCGCTGCCCACGCCCTCGGCGGTCATGATCAGCGCGCCGGTCTGGTTGACCGTGCCGCCGATCACCTTGTCGCCCGCCTCCTTGGAGACCGGCACGGATTCACCGGTGATCATGGACTCGTCGATGGCGGAGCGGCCGTCCTCCACGGTGCCGTCCACCGGCACCTTCTCGCCCGGGCGGATGCGCAGCCGGTCGCCCACCGTCACCTGGTCGATGTCGATCTCCTCGTCGCCGCCGTCCGCCAGCAGCCGGCGCGCCTTGCGGGGCGACAGGTCGAGCAGCGCGCGGATCGCGCCCGAGGTGCGCTCGCGCGCCCGCAGCTCCAGCACCTGGCCCACCAGAACCAGCACGATGATGGTGGCCGACGCCTCGAAATAGAGCGGCACGGCGCCGTCCGGGCCCCGAAAGGTCGCCGGGAAGGCGCCGGGAACCAGCAGGGCGACGGTGCTGTAGAGCCAGGCGATGCCCGTGCCCAGGGAGATCAGCGTGAACATGTTGAGGTTGCGGGTGACCAGCGACTTCCAGCCGCGCTTGAAGAAGGGCGCGCCCGACCAGAACACTACCGGCGTCGCCAGGGCGAACTGGATCCAGCCGGCCGCCGGCCCGTCGGTCACGCCCTCCCAGCCGAACAGGTGCCCGCCCATCTCGGTGACGAACAGCGGCAGCGTCAGCACCAGGCCGATCCAGAACCGGCGCGCCATGTCGGACAGCTCGGCGCTCTTGCCCGGCACGGCCGAGACGGTCATGGGCTCCAGCGCCATGCCGCAGATCGGGCAGTCGCCGGGGCCAATCTGGTGCACCTCCGGGTGCATCGGGCAGGTATAGACCGCGCCTTCGATGGCCTTTTCGGGCTCGCGCGGCGTCAGGTACTTCTCCGGGTCGGCGACGAACTTGTCGCGGCAGCCCTTCGAGCAGAAGTGATAGTCCGTGCCCTGGTGGGTGGCATGGTGGGGCGAGGTCGCCGGGTCCACCGTCATGCCGCAGACCGGGTCCTTCACCTTGCCGTCGCCATGGCCGCCGCAGCAGGCGCCGTGGGCGTGCCCGCCGTGGCCCTCGTGGGAGTCGTGGGAGGTGTGGTGCTCGCCAGCCATGCCCGCTTCCTGCCGTTGTTCCGGATGTGAACTCTACATATACCCCCAGGGGGTATATGACAACGGAAGTGGTCGGTGCCGCGCCTCCGGCGGCGCGGCGCTACATGCGCAGGATCGGCTTGATCACCTCGCCGGTCACCGCGCTGTCGTGGACCGCCTGGTTGATGTCGGCGAAGTCGTAGTAGCGGACGAACTTGTCGTAGGGCAGGCGGCCGGAACGCCACAGCTCGGCCAGGTAGGGCACGAAGGTCTGGGTGACGCTGTCGCCCATCACCACGCCCCTGATGCCCCGGCCCAGGCCGATATGGTCCATGCTGAGGGGAATCTCGATGCCGCCGGGCGTCGCGCCCACCTGGGCGCACCAGCCGGGCCGCGCCAGGCAGTCCACGGCCTGGCGCACCGCCACCGGCACGCCGGAGCACTCGGCCGAGAAGTCGGCGCCGCGCCGGGTGATCTTGCGGATCTCCGACACCGGGTTCTGGGACGAGGCGTCGATGCAGTGGGTGGCGCCCAGCTCGGCCGCCATGTCCAGCCGGTTGCGCTTCACGTCGACGGCGACGATGGTGGCGCAGCCGGCGAGGCTTGCGCCCATCACCGCCGAGAGGCCGACCGTGCCGACGCCGAACACGGCGACCGAGGATCCGGGCGGCGGCCTCAGGGCGTTGAGCACCGTGCCGGCGCCCGTGGTCAGGCCGCAGCCCAGCGGCCCCATCAGCTCCAGCGGCAGGTCGTCCGGCACCTTGTTGACGCTGCGCGCCGGCGCCAGCGACCAGGTGGCGAACGACGACTGGCCGACGAAGCGGCCGCGCAGCGGCTGGCCGTGCTGGGTGAGCGGCGAGCTGCCGTCGCCGCGCAGGCCCAGCAGGTTGCGCGGCACGAACTCGTCGCAATAGGCGGTCCTCGCCTCCAGGCAGCTGTGGCAGTGGCCGCAGGAATCGCCGCTCAGCACCACGTGGTCGCCCGGCTTCAGGTGGGTGACCGCGCTACCCACCTTCTCCACCACGCCGGCGCCCTCGTGGCCCAGCACCATGGGCAGCGGGATGGCGATGTCCTGGTTCTTCACCGCGATGTCGGTGTGGCAGATGCCGCTGGCGACGATCCTGATCAGCACCTCGTCGGCGCGGGGCTCGTCCACCTCCACCTCCTCGAGCAGGAAGTCGCCCTTCGCTTCCCGAACCACCGCCGCCAGTGCCTTCATGCCGTCCTCCCCGGTTGACGCGACCGCAGGGTAACCCACACGCCGCTGCAAATGCACGCGTGACTGTGGCGGCTTATGGCCGCACCATGGGCGCTCCCTGGGAGAGGAGGGGTCCATGCCGGCGGATTTTCCGGAACCGACATTCATCGAGACCAATGGCATCCGCATGGCGGTCCACGAGGCCGGGCCCAAGGACGGGCCGGCCGTGGTGCTGGCCCATGGCTGGCCCGAGCTGGCCTATGCCTGGCGGCACCAGCTGAAGGCGCTGGGCGAGGCGGGCTACCACGCCCTGGCGCCCGACCAGCGCGGCTACGGCCGGACCGACAAGCCCTGCGTGGTGCGCGACTACGACATCCACCACCTGACCGGCGACATGGCCGGCCTGCTCGACGCCTTCGGCCACGAGCGCGCGGTGTTCGCCGGGCACGACTGGGGCGGCATCATGGTCTGGCAGATGGCGCTGCTGCATCCGGATCGGGTGGCCGGCGTGATCGGCGCCGGCGCGCCGTTCTTCCCGCGTCCGAGCCGCGACCCGCTGCAGGCCATGTGGGACGCCTGGGGGCCGGACTGGTACATCTGCGACTTCCAGACCTCGCGCCGGGCCGACGAGGCCATGCTGACCAACGTCGAGGCGATCTTCACCAACCAGTTCCGCAAGCTGACGCGCAGCTACGCCGAATACCAGGCGCTGCCCAAGGAAGAGCGCAACCGCACCATCCGCAAGCGCATCGACCCGCGCCCCGGCCGTGTCTACCTGAGCGACGAAGAGCGGCAGGTCTACATCGACACCTACCGCCGGACCGGCTTCACCTCGACCATCGACTGGTACCGCAACTGGTCGTGGAACTGGGAGAGCACCGCCGACGTGCCGCAGGAGATCCACGTGCCCTGCCTCTACATCCAGGCGGCCGACGATCCGGCCGTGCCGCCCGGCCTGGGCGACGACATGGAAGAATACATCGACGACGTGGAGCGCTACCGCGTCGGGGACTGCGGCCACTGCATCCAGCAGGAGCACCCGGAGGAGGTGACGCGGGTGATGCTGGACTGGCTGCGCCGCAAGTTCTGAGCGCCCGATGCCGGCGCTGGCCGATGGCGGCGGACCGGGTTTCCTGGCGAGCCCGCGCACCCGGGCCGGCCTGAGGCGGATCACCGTCTTCCTCGGCCTCTTCCTGCTGCTGCTCGGCCTGTTCTGCTTCAGCCCGCTCCAGCCGCCGCTGGCGGACGCCGGCGCCGGGTTGCTGGGCAGGTCGGCCGAGTGGCTGCTGGCGGGAACCCGGTTCGCGCCCGCCTTCTATGCCCCCTATCTGTGGGTTCCCGGCTCCCCCGATCCGCTGGTCATCACCGCCGACTGCGTGGCGCTGCCCGCCTTCGCCACCCTGATCGCGCTGGAGGCGGTGGCGGCGCGCGGGCCATGGCGCAAGGGCGTCGGCATGGTCACGGTATCGTTACTATACGGTGTCCTGAATTCTTTCAGAATTGTCAGTCTTGTGGTATTAATGGAAGTCAATCCAGAGGTGATGTCTGTTGTCCACGCCTATTTGTGGAACGGCGTACAGTTTCTGGTCGTCACGTCCTATGTCGTTTTTCGGCTCTCCGGGCGTGTCGACTAGGCGCATCTCTATGGCTGGGCATTTGGTGAGGGGGAATCGCCAATGCAAAAGCTTCTCGACTTCTTTCCGCGATGGGCCGCGGCGCTGCTCGTCGCCTGTGCCTGTTGTCTGATCGCGACCGCCGCCGCGCACGCCGCCAACTGCCCGCCCACCGAGGCGCAGATCAGTTCGGGAGAGGCCGTCGCCGGCAACGATCTCGACGGCGACGGCAAGGCGGACTGGACGTATCCGAAGTTCCGGGTCGACGGCGACACCGCCAATCCGCCGAACTGCATCCTGCGCTGCGTGACCAACCATGGCCGCGTCCCGCTGTTCTACCTGATCTGCGGCGGCAAGGTGGTCCATCGCTGCCCCTATATCGGCGCGCTGAACCGCTTCAAGCTGGACGCGACCGGCAAGTACAGCGGCTCGAGCACCGAATCGGAGAACAGCGCAGGCAAGCCGCACGACGACGACAACAACGGCAAGATCGAGCGTGTAGAATACGAGCAGGTCCAGCGCAGCGGGCAGTGCGTCCTGATCATCAGGACCTATTGGGATGATACGCTGGTGGACACGCGCGAGGTGCCGTGCCCGGAGAGCATCGACCAGTTGCCGTGGCCCAAGGAGCCCGAGAAGCCGAAGCCGACGCCGGTGCTGCCCTGGCCGTGGCTGATCGCCGTGATCCTTACGGGCGTGGGCGTCGCCGGCGCGGTCGTCGTCCGGCGCGGCCGGGCCCGGAGCGGAGGGAGATGAACATGACCAAGATGGCCCGACTCGCCCTGGCGCTGCTGCTCGCGGTGCCGCTGTTCCTCGCCGTCTCCGCCGGCCACGCCCAGGACGACCGCGACCTGCTCAAGGTGGTCCAGGCACGCGACGTGCCTGTCGACGGCGGCACCAACAGCGTCGCCCGGCTGATGCGGTTGGACGCCGGCGGCAACACCGTCTGGAGCGCCGACACCTGGGTGGGCTATCCGCTCAAGGGGCCCGGCGAATACTACGTCGCGGTGGTCCGCGACCAGGCGCTGGTGCGGTTCCCGCTGGGGCCCGACCAGCGGGTCTACGCCGCGGCGTGGGCGACCGGCGCCAAGCCGCGGCTGCTGCGTCCGTCCGATCCGCTGGTGCGCGAGGCGGACAGCGCCAATGCGTGGTCCGACATGCGGGTGATGCCGTTCGACCCGCCGCTCAGCGCCCCGGCGCAGGGGACGGCTCCGTAGCGGCGGCTTGCCGCATTGGCGGACCGCGATCGGTCTGGCTAAGATGCCGGGACGACGCCCCGAAACCTCGGCATGGAAACGGCACGTTGAGCAGCACCGATCCGGTCGCCCCCGACGCGATCGACCTATATGACCCGGAAACCCAGGAGGACTGGTTCCCCGCCTACCGCCGGCTACACGAGCAGTCGCCGGTCTACCGCATTCCCGGCACGGACACCTACGTGGTCTGCAAGTACGAGGACGTGCTGGCGGTGGTGCGCGACCCGGAGACCTTCTCCAACCAGCCGGAGATCCACGGCGGCGAGCAGCTCATCGAGCACGCCGAGGCGCGCCAGTACTACGTCGACCACGGCCTCGGCAGGGAGACCGGCCGCGCCCGCTGGCCGCTCCTCGGCATGGACCCGCCGGACCACAAGAAATACCGGGTGCTGATCGACAAGGACATGCTGTCCAAGACGGCGCTGCGCCGCGCCCAGCCGATGATCGAGCGCACCGTCGACGAGCTGATCGACGGCTTCGCCGGCGCCGGCGGGATCGAGTTCATCCGCGACTTCGGCGTGCCGCTGCCGATCCGCATCATCACCCTGCTGATCGGCTTCCCGCTGGAGGACATCCCGCAGCTCAAGGAATGGTCCACCACCTGGACGCTGCCCTTCGCCCGCGGCCTCACCCTGGAGCAGGAGCTGGAGGTCGCCCGCCAGGGAGTCGCCTTCCAGGACTACATCAGGCGCACCGCCGACGCCCGCCGCAAGGAACCGCGCGACGACGTCATCACTCACCTGGTGCAGGCCCGCTACGAGGGCGAGCGGCCGCTCACCGACCACGAGATCGCGTCCATCGTCGACAACATGTATGTGGGCGGCAACGAGACCACCACCTTCACCCTGGCCTCGGGCCTGTGGCTGATGCTGCGCGATCCGTCGGTCTACCGGGCGTTGCGGGACGACCCGGGCAAGATTCCCAATTTCGTCGAGGAGGTGCTGCGCTTCGAATCGCCCACCCAGGGCCTCGACCGCATCGCCACCCGCGACACCGAGATCCGCGGCGTGCCCATCCCCAAGGGCTCGACCGTGCACATCCGCTTCGGCGCCGGCAACCGCGACGGCGAGGTGTTCGCCTGCCCCGACGCGCTCGACATCGACCGGGAGAACGCCGGCAAGCACCTCGCCTTCAGCCAGGGCGAGCACCACTGCCCCGGCGGTCCGCTCGCCCGTATGGAACTGGTGATCGCCTATCAGCGCCTGCTCGCGCGGCTGCCCAACCTGCGCCTGACGCCGGGCAGGAACGACTTCAGGCACCACCCGGGCTTCGTGCTGCGGGGACTGAAGGAGCTGTGGCTGAGCTTCGATGCGGGGTGACGGTTAGGGAGGCGAGAGGGCCGTCATGCCTTGCCCGGCCCGTAGCCCGGCTTCTTGTACACCGTCTCCCATCTGCCGCTGATGTCCGGCTCGTAGACGGTTTCCATCCAGTCGGCGGAGTCCACCTCCTCGAAGGCGACCGAGACGGATTCGTCCTTCGAGCCCAGGACGCGGCTGACGTCGGCGGCGATGGCCTGGGCGAGTTCGGTCTTCTGGTCCTCGGTCTTGCCGGGCCACAGCTTGACGATGACATGCGGCATGATCGCCTTCCTCCCGTTCCTTCCACGGCCTTCAGGGGGCCGGAGGATGGCGCCTCCTGTCAAGCGGGAAGGCGCGGCGGCCCGGCCCGCCCTTCGCGACGGGCCCGCGGCCCTCCTCAGGGCTAACAGATTGTAATGTATCGGAAAAATCCGTTCGTGCTGAGGAGACGCGAAGCGTCGTCGCGAAGCGCGGCGGTGGGGCGGGGCTAAGCCGGCACCACCAGCGGCTTTTCCGGCTCCAGCTCCTCGACGTCGACGGTCGCCTTCAGGGTGTGGGCGCCGGAGACGCGGATGACGCCCTTGACCGGCGCCACGTCGACATAGTCGCGGCCCCAGGCGAGCGGGATGTGGTCGTTGCCGGCCAGCTTGGCGTTGGTGGGGTCGATCTCGACCCAGCCATGCTCCTCGCCGCACCACACGCCCACCCAGGCGTGCATGGCATCGGCGCCCTGCAGCCGCTTCTTGCCGGGCGGCGGGATGGTGCGCAGGTAGCCGCTGACATAGCCGGCGGCCAGCCCGATGCCGCGCAGGCCGGCGATCATCACATGGGCGAAGTCCTGGCACACGCCCTTGCGCAGGTCGAACGCCTCGCGCGGGTCCGAGGCCACGTCGGTCACGCCCGGCGCGTACTCGAAGCCGGTATAGATGCGGTTCGACAGCTCGGTCACCGCCTCCAGGATCGGCCGTCCCGGCTTGAAGCTGCGCGCCGCGTAGGCGGTGATCTGTGCGTCGAGGGAGACGCGCCGGCTGGGGAACAGGAACTGGGCGGGCGAGTCCGGGCCCGGGTCGAAATGGGTGGCGCAGGCCTCGCGCACCGCCTCCCAGGGCGGCGTCTGCGCGGCGGCTGGCGGCACCGGCGCATCGCGCTCGACGATGGCGTGGGTGTCGATCACCAGCACGGCGTGGGGCTCGATGAAGGAGAGCCACAGGTTCTCGTTGCCGAAGAAGTCGTGGAACGCCCGCTGCGCCGTCGGCCGCGGATGGATGTCGACCTCCTGGCTGAGCACGCTGAGACCCGGGCGGTCGACCAGCGACAGCCGCACCAGCTGGGAGGAGAGCGCCACGTCGTTGACGTATTCGTAGCGGGTGGTCTGGTTGATCTGGTAGCGCACCGCGGCCATGGTCCTATCCCTGCACGGCGACGTTGCCGTGGACGAAGAACCGCGCCGTGATCAGGTCGGAGAGCCGCATCACCTGCATGCGCACCCAGCCGATGGTGGAGGTGTCCACGTCGCCCGCCGCCGTGGTCGCCAGCTCGGCGACCAGCAGCGAGGCGATCTTCTCCTCCGCCGTCGGCAGGCCGTCGGCGGTCTGGATCGGCAGCGCCGCGAGCATGCGCGAGATCACGCCGATCTGGAAGGCGACGGAGCGGGGATTGGCGTCGTCCAGCACCACCATGTCGAGCACGGCCGGCCGGCCGGCCAGGGTGGCGTAACGCACGCCGTAGGAGATCTGGCTGTCGGCGAGTTCCAGCAGCACGTCGAGGGCGCCGCGCACGATCTCGCCGCGGATGAAGCGCTCGATCAGGCTGCAGGTGGCCGAGGTGCGCTCGATGCGCCGGCCCAGCTCGAGGAAGCGCCAGCCCAGCAGCCGGTTCATGTTCTCCTGGCTCAGGCCAGCGAAGCCGGCCAGCAGGTCGAGGCTCTCGTCGCAGGCGTCGATGATGTCGCCCTCGGTGGCGCCGGCGGGCAGCGGACGGTCGAAATGGCCGACCAGCTTGGTGAGCTCGCGCCACGCCTGGGGCGAAAGCCGCTCGCGGATGCTCGAGGCGGCGGTGCGGGCGCCGCGGACCAGCGAGGCGGCGCTGCCGCTCAGCCGCAGGTCGTAGAGCGCGTCCACCAGCTCGTCGCTGCCCAGGCCCTGGCCGTCGGCCGCTTCCGCCGCGCCCAGGCCGGCCAGCGCCGCGCGCAGCCGGCCGACCAGCCGGTCGTCCAGGTCCTCCCGGTCCGACAGGCGCTGCGCCGAGGCGCGGATCAGCCGCAGGCTCGCCTCGGCCCGCTCCATGTAGCGGCCGAGCCAGAACAGATTGTCGGCGGCGCGGCTGGGCAGGGCGCCGGTGCGCCTCGTGATGCGCACCTCGTCGGGCTCGGTGAGCAGGGTGGTCTGGGGCAGGTCGCCCTCGGCGGGGATCCACACGTCCACGGCGCTGCCGCCCTGCTGCATGGTGATCGCCCGCGCATCGAGCCGGTCGGAGACGCGGGAGAAGGCGCCCGGCATCACCGTCCAGCCGTCGGGCGTGCGCACCGCGTAGGCGCGCACCACGCAGGGCCGCGGCTCCATGCCCTTGCTGGTCCACGCCGGCGTGGTGGACAGCCGCACCACCTCCTGGCCGACGAAATCCACGGCCCGGCGCTTCAGGGCGTCGAGCACGGTCTTGCGCGCGCTGCGCCCCAGCTCGCCGCCGACCAGCGGGCCGCTGCGGAACAGGCCGGTGCCGGTGGTGCCGAAGGCGGGCGCGATGGCCAGGTCGTTGAAGGCGTCGAGCACGTGGGCGCGCTCGCGCTCCTGGCCGCACCACCAGGTGGCGACGTTGGGCAGCAGCAGGTTCTCGCCCAGCACGTGCCGGCACAGCGCCGGCAGGAAGCTCATCAGCGCCCGCGATTCGAGCACGCCGGAGCCGATGCCGTTGACCACGGAGACGTTGCCCTCGCGCACCGCCTCCACCAGGCCGGGCACGCCGAGGCGCGAGCCGGGGTTGAGTTCCAGCGGGTCGATGAAGTCGGAATCCACCCGGCGCCAGATCACGTCGGCCGGCTGGGAGCCTTCCACGGTGCGCACCGTCAGCTTGCTGTCGCGCACCACCAGGTCGGCGCCCTCCACCAGCAGGAAGCCCAGGTAGCGCGCCAGGTAGGCGTGCTCGAAATAGGTCTCGTTCATCGGGCCGGGCGTCAGCAGGCACACCCGCGCCCGCTCGCGCTCGTGCATGGCGGCCAGCGTGTCGCGCAGGGTCTGGAAGAACGAGGCGACGCGGCGGATCTTCATCTGCCGGTAGATGTCGGGCAGCGAGCGGGACAGCGCGATGCGGTTCTCCAGCACGTAGCCCATGCCCGAGGGCGCCTGGGCGCGGTCGGAGAGCACCCACCAGTTGCCGTCCGGCCCGCGGCCCAGGTCGACGGCGTAGACCCGCAGGTGGAAGCCGTCCTTGGGCTCCACGCCCACCATCGGCCGGAGGAAGTCCTCCGAGCCGGCGACCACGGCGGCCGGCACGTGGCCGCCGCGTACCAGGTCTGCGGGGCCGTAGAAGTCGGCGACCAGCGCCTCCAGCAGCTCGGCGCGCTGGGTGATGCCGGCCTCCAGCGCCTTCCATTCCGCCGGGTCGATCACCAGCGGCACGTGGCTCAGCGGCCAGATGCGCTCGCTCTCGTCGGAGCCGTAGACGCGGTGGAACACCCCGGCGTCGCGCAGGTGGCGGTCGGCGGTGGCGAAGCGCCGCTCCAGCTCGGCGGGGGCGAGGGCGGCGAACGCGTCGACCAGGAAACGCCAATGGGGGCGGATGGAGCCGTCAGGCCGCATCAGCTCGTCATAGGCGTCGGCCAGCGGCACGTAGCCGTCGAGCAGGGCGGGTCGGCCGCGGCGCGAATTCTCCGCCAGAGATGGTTCGGTGACGCTCATGCGTCCTTCACTATTCCCGTGGACGGCGCAGGTCCAGCGTCATGGGGAACTCCTCCGAGCGATTTTCGGGCGCCGGGAAGAACCAGCCCGGCGTGTGGCCGTGCGGCTGGAACCGGGCCAGGCGCCGCGCCTCGGCCTCGTAGGCGTTCACCGGGAAGGTCTCGTAGTTGCGTCCCGCAGGGTGCGCGGCGTGGTAGACGCAGCCGCCCAGCGATCGCCCGTTCCACAGGTCGTAGAGGTCGAAGGTCAGCGGCACGTGGACCGGGATGGTCGGCTGCAGGCCCGAGGCCGGCTGCCATGCCTTGAAGCGGACGCTGGCGACGTATTCGCCGTGGCGTCCCGTCGGCGTCATCGGCATGCGCCGTCCGTTGCAGGCCAGCACGTGGCGCTTGGGGTTGAAGTCGTCGGCGCGCATCTGCAGGCGCTCCACCGAGGAGTCCACGTAGCGCACGGTGCCGCCGACGGCGCCTTCCTCGCCCATCACGTGCCACGGCTCCAGCGCCTGGCGCAGTTCCAGGTGCACGCCGCCGTAGTCCACCGCGCCGAAATAGGGGAAGCGGAACTCGAACTGGGCCTCGTACCAGGCGGGGTCCATGGGATAGCCGGCCTGGCTGAGGTCGTCGAGCACGTCGAGGAAGTCGCGCCACAGATAGTGGGGCAGCATGAACTTGTCGTGCAGCTGGGTGCCCCAGCGGACCAGTCCGCCGGTCTGCGGCTGATGCCAGAACCACGAGACGAGGGCGCGCAGCAGCAACTGCTGGGCCAGGCTCATGCGCGCGTCGGGCGGCATCTCGAACGAGCGGAACTCGATCAGCCCGAGCCGGCCGGTGCTGGAATCCGGCGAGAACAGCTTGTCGATGCAGATCTCCGAGCGGTGGGTATTGCCGGTCACGTCGATCAGCAGGTTGCGGTAGAGCCGGTCCACCAGCCAGGGCGGGATGGACTGGTTGTCGCCGGGGCCGGGCGTCATCGCCAGGGCGATCTCCATCTCGTAGAGGCTGTCGTGGCGCGCCTCGTCGAGGCGCGGCGCCTGGCTGGTCGGGCCGATGAACAGGCCGGAGAACAGGTAGGAGAGGCACGGGTGGCGCTGCCAGTAGAGGATCAGGCTCTTCAGCAGGTCCGGGCGGCGCAGGAACGGGCTGTCGCCCGGCGTCGCGCCGCCGATCACCACGTGGTTGCCGCCGCCCGTGCCGGTATGGCGGCCGTCGATCATGAACTTGTCGGTGCCCAGCCGGCTCTGGCGCGCCTCCTCGTAGATGACCGTGGTGGTCTCCACGCAGTCCCGCCACGATGCCGCGGGATGGATGTTGACCTCGATGACGCCGGGATCGGGCGCCACCTTGATGACGTTGAGGCGCGGGTCGGACGGCGGCAGGTAGCCCTCGATGTGCACGGTCAGCGACTGGGCCTCGGCGGCCGCCTCCACGGCGGTCAGCAGCTCCAGGTAGTCCTCCAGCCGCTCCACCGGCGGCATGAACACGCACAGCACGCCGTCGCGCACCTCGATGGACAGCGCGGTGCGCACCGCGCTGCCGCTCATCTGCTGCTCCACCACCCGGTCGCGCGTTCGGGCCATCTCGATCACCTCGCTGCGCTGGTAGGCCTGCATCATTTCGTCCGGATCGGGCAGCGCCGGCCGCTCCTCCGAGGGATCGGCCGGGTAGATGTAGGGGTAGGCGCCGGCGCTGATATAGGGCAGCGCCGCCAGCGGCAGCCGGAAGCCCACGGGCGAGTCGCCGGGCACCAGGAACAGCTTGCCGCGGCGGAACCGCCAGCGCTCGCTCATCCAGCCCTCGCCGGCGCGCGCGTTCCAGCGCTGGACGGGCAGCACGAAACCCACCGGCTTGGTGAGGCCGCGCTCGAACACCCGGGCGATGCGCGCCCGCTCCTCGGCGTTCTCCAGCCTGGAGTTGGACGGGTCCACGTTCTCGGGCAGGTCGGCTTCCTTGAGGACCCAGTGCGCCGGATCCTCGTAGGCGGGCTGGAGGTAGCTCGGCGAGAGGCCGAGCCGGGCGGCGAAATCCTCGCCCAGGCGGCGAGCATCGTCGACCTCGATGTGGCCGCGGCGGCTCTCGCGGGCGATCAGGTCCGGGTTGCGCCAGATCGGCCGGCCGTCGCGGCGCCAGAACAGCGAGAACGTCCAGCGCGGCAGGGACTCGCCCGGATACCACTTGCCCTGGCCGTAATGCAGCACGCCGCCGGGGGCGAACCTCTCGCGCAGTCGGCGGACCAGCACGTCGGCCCGGTCCCGCTTGGTGGGGCCGACGGCGGCGGTGTTCCACTCGGCGGACTGGTAGTCGTCGATCGAGACGAAGGTGGGTTCGCCGCCCATGGTGAGGCGGACGTCCTGCGCCTCCAGGTCCCGGTCGACCAGCTCGCCCAGCTCGTCGAGGCGCTCCCACGCCTCGTCGGAGAACGGCGCGGTGATCCGCGGCCGCTCGTCGACGCGGCGCACGCTCATGTCGAAGTCGAACGTTACTTCGGCCGCCTCGACGCCGCCCGCGATCGGCGCGGCGGAGCGGTAATGGGGCGTGGCCGCGAGCGGGATGTGGCCTTCGCCGGCGAGCAGGCCGGAGGTGGGGTCGAAGCCGATCCATCCGGCGCCGGGGATATAGACCTCGGCCCAGGCATGCAGGTCGGTGAAGTCCACCTCGGTGCCGGCCGGGCCGTCCAGCGCCTTCAGGTCCGGCCTCAGCTGGATCAGGTAGCCCGAGACGAAGCGCGCCGCCAGTCCCAGGTGCCGCAGGATCTGCACCAGCAGCCAGCTGGTGTCGCGGCACGAGCCGGATTTGAGGGTCAGCGTCTCCTCGGGGGTCTGCACGCCCGGCTCCAGGCGGATCAGGTAGCGGATCTCCCGCTGCAGCCGCTGGTTCAGTTCCACCAGGAATTCGACCGTGCGTCCCTTGTGCCGCGGCAGCGACTTCAGCAGCCGGGTCAGTTCCGGGCCCGCGGGTTCCGGCTCGAGGAAGGCCACCAGGTCCGCCTTCAGGTCGTCGGGCAGCTCGAAGGGCAGTTCCTCGGCGTACTCCTCGACGAAGAAGTCGAACGGGTTGATCACCGAGACGTCGGCCAGCAGGTCGACCTCGACGGAGAATTCGGTGACCTTCTCGGGAAACACGTAGCGCGCCAGCCAGTTGCCGTGGGCGTCCTGCTGCCAGTTGATGAAGTGGTTCTCGGGCCGCACCCGCAGCGAATAGCTCAGCACCGGGGTGCGCGAGTGGGGCGCGGGCCGCAGCCGGACGATCTGCGGCCCCATGGAGACGGGGCGGTCGTAGCGGTAGCTGGTGAGATGGTGGATCGCTGCCTTGATGCCCATCGGATTTGGCCGCTCCGGACTACGGGGAATTTACGTCAATAGTAATGACCGACCCCGCCCGGCTGGAACGGAAATCTCGGCAGGCCTGGCTATTTTGTTGTGCATGAGCGAAATCGGCCCGCCGCCGGGCCGGGGCGCTACTGCTTTTGCTTCCAGGTGCCGTCCGGCCCCTGGAACCAGGTGTTCTCGGGCGCCTGTTCCATGATCTGTTCGGCATAGACCTTGCCGACCTCTTCGACCGGCGCGTCGGTGGCCTTGGCCCGTTCCTCGTAGAGCTTGTGCCGCTGGGCGTTGGTCTGCTCGACGAGCTCGTGGATGCCGGCGGGCGCGTTCTTGTCGCGCAGCACGACGTAGCCGTCGTAGCGCTCGCCGATCACGCCTGCCGCCCGCGGCGCGTCGAGCGGCCGGTCCTGGGCGGCCGCGGGGGTTGCCTCCAGCGCGGCGGCGGCGGTGACGGTGGCGAGGCACAGCGCCAGCACCTTGAGCATGGAAAATCCCTTCATCCTGTCCTCCGGGCTGCCCTAAAAGATCGGCTTGCTGGCGACATCTTCCTTCGCCTTCTCTTCCAGCTTCACGCGGACATCCGCGTCCAGCTTAATGTTGAGGTTGATGGTGATCGGCTCCTTCGGGGCCTGCACCTTCACCGTGGGCGAGCAGGCCGCCAGCGGTCCGCCCAGCACCAGCAGGGCCATCGCGGCGGTGCCGCGCATTGTCTTTCGATCCTTCACGCCCTTTCTCACCTCCCGGTCATGATCCAGAAACATAGGCCGTATCTCCGCTGTTCGCCAAGCCCGGCATCATGGCCCCTTCAATTCCTTGACGCCCCAGCCCAGGGCCTTGTTGGCGACGCCGGAAAGCTGCGTCAGCAGCTGCGTCAGATAATCGAAGTCCGTCTCCAGCGTGATGTTGAAGACGAAGGGCTGCGCGTCCATCACCGCAGGGTTGTTCCCTTCCAGGTGGAACAAGGCCTTGCCGTTGCCCGAGAAGGGCTTCTGGGCGGTGATGGTCATCCGCTCGTAGTGGAAGTCCTTCAGCGCCCGGAACGCAAGGTCCACGTTCTTGCCGGCCGACTTCAGCTGATCCGACAGCGCGCCCACGTCCACCTGCACCACGCCCGACGTGCCCGACTCCAGCTTGCCCGCGTCGATCGCCACCCGGCCGTCGCGGATGCGCAGCGGCAGCAGTCCGCCCAACCGGCCGGTCCCCTTGAGTTGCGCGAGGTCGAGCACGGCGAGCGCCGTCTCCAGGTTCATGTCGGAGATCTGAAGGTTCATGGCGCCGTCGCCGCTGGTGGCGTCGAAGACGGCGTTGGTGGTCTCGAAGCGGCCGCCGAAGATCTCGGCGGAGGCATGCTCCAGCACCAGCTGGCCCGGCTCGAGGCGGAACGTGACGTCGAGGGGCATCTGCGGCAGGCCGGACAGCTGGACCACGGCGGTGACGTGCTGCGAGGCCAGGGTCGCCGGCGGCGCCAGGCTGTCGAGGCGCACATGGCCGTTGAGCGACGACAGCGTGAAGGAGTCTCCCTTCAGGCCGACGTTCTTCAGGTCGAGGGACAGGGTGCCGGGCGGCGCGCCCTCGCCCCAGTGCAGGGCGCCGCCCGCCGACACCATGCCGCTGCCCGACGTGACGGTCGACGCCAGCAGCGGCGAGAGCTGCTTGATGGCATCGGCCCGCGCCAGGTCGATGGGCTTGAGGGCGAAGGTGGCGCCGCCGCTACCGGTCGCCAGGTCGTGCCTGCCCTCGGCCGACACCAGGATGGTCTCGCCGCCGCCCTCGAGACCGGCCCTGAACTTGACCTTGTCGCCGGTCAGCCGGGCGAGCAGCCGCGAATGGAGCGGCGGGAACAGGGCCGGCTCGTCGGTGCTGTGCACGTCCGCCACGCTCGCCCGCAGCACGCCGCCCGCGGCGTCGGCGTTGTATTCGGCGCTTATCCCGTCGGCGGTGATCTGGTCCGACGGGAGGGAGACCGATCCCTTGGTCAATTCCACCTGCTTGCCGGTGCCGTCCGCGTGATAGGTGACGGACCGCGCGCCGATGACCATCGTCCGCGGCTCGCCGGTGTCCGAAGCCATCTTCAGCGTCCACTTGAACGGCCTGAGTCCACCGTCGATCGCGATGTCGCCGGTCTTCCGGTCCTCCGAGACGGTGGCGCCCGGGTGGAGCTCGAGCCGGGCGCTCTCGGGCAGCGACAGGTTCTGGCTCAGCCGGGCGTCCTTGAGGGCGAGCCTGCCTTCGTCCGCCGTCAGGCGCACGTGGGTGGCGTCGGTGTCATAGGAGCCCCGCAACAGAACCTTGGCCGAGGGCAGGCTCGGTCCGTCCGGCTGGTCGACGGCAAGGTCGGCCTTCACGGTTAATGGGCCGGTGGCGGGCGTCGCCGGCGCCGAGGCGGACCAGTGCTCCGCCTGCAGCCCGGCCTCGATCGACCACGTGCCCTTGAGCGACAGGGAGGAGGAGTCGAACGCCACGCGGGACGCGGTCGTTAGCCGGTGGCTTTGTCCCGCCGGCTCGATGGCGAGGAGGCGATCGCCTGACACGGGTTCGGCCGTCAGGGTGGCGCGGCCGGCCAGCAGGCTGCCCGGGTCGACGAGGTCGGCACCCAGTTCCAGGCCGGCCAGCGACACCGCGTGAGGCGCGGTGATCCGCAGCGAGCCGGACGCCAGGCCGAGGGCCAGGGAAACCTTCGCCTCGTCGACGCTGAACGCGCCGGGCACTTCGAAATCCTTCACCGAGCCCGAGAGGGTGGCCTTGGCCGTCCCCTGGCGCAGCCAGTCGCCCAGCCCCAGCGCTCCGACGCCGTCGAGCGAGGCGACGGGCGGCGTGGTCCCGGAGGCGTCGAAGGCGAGGCTGCCGTCCGCTTCCTTGGTGGCGCCAGACAGGCTGCCGATGAAGCTCGCCGAGGCCTTGCCGTCGACGGCGAAGGGGACGCCCTTGGCCGGCCTGCCGCCGTCGGCGCGCAGCGAGAAGTTGAGCGGCGCCGAGTCCAGCGTGAGATTCAGCACGTTGCCGGGCTGGACCAGCGAGGTGGTCAGCCGGCCGGAGCCCAAGGGAGTCCCCCCGCTGGCGATCTGCTGGAAGCCGATGGAGCCGTCGATGGACTGGCTCCCCTTGCTGTCGCGCGTGACCCTGAAGGCGCCGGACAGGCCGTTGGCGGTGACGCCGCCGACGGTGACGTCGCCACTGCTCACGGCGAAGCTGCCGTTGACCGAGCCGTCCGGCGACATGGCGCCCGCCACCCGGCCGGACAGCCGGGCCTTGGGCGCCTGCAGGGTGAGGGCGAAGTCCGCGGTGATGCCTTCTTCGCCCAGCAGCACGCCGGAGACTTCGGCGACAACCGGGCGGCCCTCCAGGTCCATGGTGAGCCGGGAATCCTCGATCTCCAGCCGCCGCGTCGGCAGGACGATGGCGCCGCCGCCGGAGCGGATCGCCGGCGTCAGCTTGCCGCCGCGCAAGGCGAAGTCCAGCCGGCTGTGCTCGATCCGCGCGTAGTCGATGTGGCCGGTCAGGAGGTCGGCGACGTTGTAGCGGGCCGACACGTGCCCGATCGATCCCGCCGCCGAGCGGACGAGCCGGAGGTCGATCCCGTTGAGCCCGAGGTGGGTGACCTCGACCTCCGCCGGCCCGAGACCGAGCTTGTCGATCTGGTTCTCGATCGCCCACTCCGCGAGCGGAATCCGCGCCAGCCACAATGCGACGAGCGCCACCAACAGTCCCGTGAACAGGACCGCCGTAATTCTGAAGTGGGGAAGGGAATGGCGCTTGGGCTCGGACGTCATCCGTGAACAATATCCATGTTGGCCGTGCGCCGGTAGGCGCTCTCGACCGCTTGAACGTTTGGATGGCGAGAGCGGTTCGCAACGCCTTGGCGGCAGAATTTCAGACGTGTTACAATTTTCACGGGATGGAAAGCATGAACCGTAACCTGGGCAGACTTCTCGACGACCTCTCCGGCGTGACTGCCGACGACGCCATGCGTCAGCTCGTGTCGGATTACCTGTCGGGACTGGGTTTCGAAGGGTTCATGTTCAATACGTATGGCGACGCGGACGTCCGGATGATGTGCAGTTGCGGCCAGGACCTGCTGGTCCGGTACCGGCGCGGCGACTACCATCTCGTCGACCCGGTGTCCCAGACGGCCCGCAACAGCTGGCTGCCGGTTTCCTGGGATGCCTCCCGACTTCGCGCCGAGTGCAAGGGCGCGCAGGCGCGGCTGTTCGAAATCACCCTGGAACACGGCTATGAACGCGGTATTTCGTCGCCGATCCGCGGCCCTGCGGGCAGGCTCGACATGTTCGTGGCCCTTTCCCGGCTCAACGAGGGCTCTTTCAGTCGCAGCGTCGACGTGTGGAAGAACGAGTTCATGCTCATCGGCGCCTACATGTCGTCAGTGTATCACAATGTGTTGCATCCTGAAGAGGAGAGGTCGGCCGACCTGACCCCCCGCGAGCTCGAATGCCTGTACTGGACGGCCCACGGCAAGACCGCCTGGGAGGTCGCGCAACTCCTCGAAGTGGCCGAGCGGACGGTCCAGTTCCACATCCAGAACGCCTGCCGCAAGCTCGATAGCGTCTCGAAGCACCAGGCCACTCTGAAGGCCGCCATCATGGGCCTGATCCAGCTCTAGGGCGCGGTCCCAGCCTTCGAGTGCATCATCCAGTCTCCGGCATACACCATCGTGATAGGCGCCTGAAGGACAGGAACGGAACCACCCGGCCGCCCATAACATTCCAGGTAATAGACAACCTTCTATCGCCTTGCGATCCTTTCAATAGGGCTACGGTCACAATCTCTCTGTGCGGCGCTTGTCGCGGGCCATCGCGGAGGGTGCCCGGCTTCTTCGCGTCGGGCGGAACGATAGTAGAGAGGGGAACCATGAAACGGATTGCCATCACCGCCATCGCGCTCTGCTCGGCGGCTTTCTTCGCCCAGTCCGCGCTCGCCGCCAGCACCGTTACGGTCAGGAACGACTGGTCGAACGACGTCAAGGTCGCCGTCTACAGCGGGAAGGACGCGAACTGCGACTGGGAAGCCGAAAACGAGAAGGTCACCGTACCGGCCAACACGGACCAGTCCTTCACCTGCAAGGGTTACGGACGGGACCGTTGCAAGGTCACGATCAAGAGCACAAGCGCCAAGCCGGAGACGCTCTGCAAGTCGCTCTACAATACGTGCGCCAACGCCGCCATGCTGATCGAGGACAGCAACGCCGTCGTGCTGACGGCCAGCGCCGATGCCGCCGAGCCCCAGTGCAAGTACGCCCCGGCGCCGACCAACCCGACCCCGAAGTGAGACCGTGACGGGCCGAGGCGGAGCGGCATAACGCCCACGCCACGGCGCAGGCCGGCAATCGCTATCTCAGCTTGGCGAACGCCGCCTCCACCGCCGCCGGGTCGCGCGCGAACTGGTCGCCGATGCCGGCCGACGTAGGGTCGGGATAGACCGTCGTCCGCCCCGCCTCGATGGCGTCCAGCGTGGCGTGCGCCAGCACCTCGGGCGGATGGCGGCCCTCGCGCTCGTGCTCGCGGGCCATGTCGGTGAGGATCGGCCCGGCGATCACGCCGACCACCAGGATGCCGGTGCCCGCCAGCTCGCCGCGAACGCCCTGGGTCATGGAGAGAGCCGCGGCCTTCGAGGCGCAGTAGCTGCCGACGAAGGGCATCGAGGCGAGGGCGCCCATGGAGAGGATGTTGACCAGCGCGCCCGCGCCGCGCTGCCGCATCCGCGGGGCGAAGGCGCGGCACACCCGCAGCGGTCCCCAGAAATTGGTCTCCATCTCGGCTCGGGCGTCGGCCATGCCGGATGAGGCGAGGAGCGGGGCGTGCAGCACCAGCCCCGCATTGTTGATGACGATATCGGCCTCTCCGCAGGCCTCGGCCGCGGCCGAGACGCTGGCGTCCGAGGTAACGTCCATCTCCGAGGTCGTCACGCCGGCGCACCCGCCAAAGACCTCTTCCAGGGCATGCAGGTCGCGGCCGGTGGCGTAGACCGTCGCGGCGCCCCGCGCGACCAGCACGTCCACGAACGCCCTTCCCAGGCCTCTGTTGGCGCCGGTGACCAGCACCCGCGAACCCCTGATTTCCATGGTCTCTCCCGCGACAGCCCACCATAGCGGACCGGGCGCCGGTGCCGGACCCTGTTAGGGTTGACAGGTGTGCCCCCCGGACCCGCTGCCGGATAATCCGCCCAAATGACGGCAGCAAGCCGCGCAGCTTTATGGGGGAGGCGGAATGATCGGCGACCGCGCGATCGTGGCACAGATGCTCAGCGCCATCCGGCGCGATCTGGGACTTGTCGTGCAGCCCGACCTGACGTCCCCGGAGGCGAGAGCGAAGGCCGCCATGATGAGCGACATGCTCGGGCATCTGGTGGTCTGGCATCGGCAGGAGGTCGAGGAGCGGGACGACGCCATGCGGTTCGAACGGCAATTCGCGGCGGCCGAGCGCGAGAAGCGGGAGGCCGCCGCCCGGCTCGCGAACGTCGAAACCGACGTGACGCCGGAACGGCTGGAGGCGTTCCTCGCGGAGCGGCTGGCCGGCCCCGCGAGGGTGACCTCCATCACCCGCTCGACCGCCGGCTATTCCAAGGACACCTACCTGTTCCGCGCCGAGCGGGCGGACGGGCGTCCGCTCGACGCCGTGGTCCGGCGCGATTTGCCCTTCGGCCCCGGCGAGAACAGCGTGCTCGACGAGTTCGATCTGCTGCAGGGGCTGCACGGCGAGGACGTGCCCGTGGCCGAACCGCTCTGGTCGGAGGCCGACGAGCGGTGGCTCGGGCAGCCCTTCATCGTCTCGCGGCTGATGCCCGGCACCAGCGGCACCGAGGCCTGGGACCGGGACGTGCCGCGGCGCGAAGCCGTCTGCCGCGACCTGGCCGGGATCCTCGCCCGGCTGCACGGCGCCGATCCGGCGGTCTTCGGCATGCCCGGCGATGGCGATCCGCACCGGCGCATCCGTGCCTATGTGGAGGAATGGCGGGACCGCTGGCTGCGCCACCGGATCGAGCCGTCGCCCACCCTCGAAGCCGCCTTCGAGTGGCTGCTGGCCAACGTGCCGCAGGACGTGCCGCGGCTCGTGCTGGTGCACGGCGATGTCGGCTTCCACAACATCCTCACCCATCAGGGCCGGATCACCGCGCTGCTCGACTGGGAGTTCGCCCATCTCGGCGATCCGGCCGAGGACCTGGGCTATTGCCGGCAGCACGTGGAGCACCTGATCCCGTGGCCGGACTTCCTGGCCGCCTATGAGGCGGCGGGCGGGACGCCGTACCGCGACAGCGGCTCCCGCTTCTACGAGGTCTGGCGCGGCGTGCGCAACGCCGTCTGCTGCGCGGTCGCCTGGAACGGTTTCCTGCGTGACTGGTACCCGGCGCTAAAGATGGGCTACCAGGGCGTCCCGCTCTACCGGATGTTCGTCTGCGACGTCGCGAAAACGCTGGAAAGGGCTACGGCATGAACGACTCCAAACCGGTCATTTCGGCGGCCGGCCACCGCGCGCCGCTGGTCGGCGAACCACTCGCCGCCATTGCGAAGCGGGACGAATTCCTGCATCCGGTGGCGCCGGGTGCCGGCT
The DNA here is from genome assembly GCA_016124315.1 of Alphaproteobacteria bacterium. Taxonomy (GTDB): domain Bacteria; phylum Pseudomonadota; class Alphaproteobacteria; order SMXS01; family SMXS01; genus RI-34. Next base: position 33,661 of record WGNW01000025.1, on the reverse strand, counting down.
ATGCGAGCACCGAAACCTCCTATTTCGGCTTCAACATCCCGGAGAAGCAGCTCAACGGCGAGATCTATGTCTGGTTTCACCCGGCGCTGCGGGTGATGAGCGCCAGCGTCTACATCTGGCGGGGCATCCGCCGCTCGACGCTGGCCTGCGACTACGTCAACCACTTTCATTTCCTGCCGTTTCCCGGCGGCGACATCGACGATTACGAGATCGCGCCATTGGGTCTGCGCATCCGGGTGATGGAGCCGCTCGAGGCGCTGGAGATCACCTGCAAGGATCCGGAACGCAACGTCTCCTTCAGGCTGGTCCAGAAGGCGATCATGCCGCCCGCCGGCCGTCCGGGCGGGTTCCACTTCACCCAGGCCATGAAGGTGGACGGCGAACTCAACCTGCACGGCGAGCAGTTCGTCGTCGACGGCTATTTCAGCCGCGACCGCTCCTGGGGCCAGGAGCGCCACGAGGTCGCCCGGTCCATGCCGCCATTGAGCTGGATGGTGGGAATCTTCGGCGACGACCTGGCCTTCCACGTCCTGGCGTTCGACGACCCGGCGCTCGGGCCGGAAACGGCGGATGTCTTCGCCTCGCCGCCGCCGGGCAGGAACCTGATCTGGGGCTATGTCTGGCGCGGCGGTACGCTGCTGCCGGTCAAGCGCGCCGGGCTGCTGACGACGCGGGAGCCGGACGGCCTGGCGCCCCGGGTGAAGCAGATGGAGGTGGAGGACGCCGGCGGTCAGGTGCACCGCATCCGCGGCACCGTCGACGCCCGGATGCCGTGGCAGACCTGGCAGAACATGAACGTCTATTTCTGCCTGACCCGCTGGGAATGGGACGGGCGGATCGGCTGGGGCGACACCCAGGACATCCAGTACAACGAGTTCGTGCGCCGGTTCGCCCGGTTCTGAGCGGTGCATGAGGCCCGCCGCGATACAGCGTGCGGAGAAAATGAACGGAACGGAAACAACACGATGAGGCACTGCCTCAAGAAGGGGAAACGGACATGAAATCGCGAGGGTACAGAACCAGATTGCTGGCGGGGGCCATACTGGCCGTCGCCATGGCGGCGCCGGCCTACGGCCAGGACGATGCATCCAAGGCGCCACCGCCGCCGAAGCCGGCGCCCTACCAGCCATCGACCCAGCTGGAAACGGTCACCACGACGGCGCGTAAGCAGGAAGAGACGCTGATCGACGTGCCGGTGGCGGTGAGCGCCCTGACGGCCAACGACATGGCGCGCTACCGGTCGGACAGCCTCTCCCAGATCGGCGACATGGTCCCGCAGGTGCAGATCACGCCCGGCTCCTCGGGCAATGGCGGCACCATTGCCATCCGCGGCATCACGTCGACGTCCATCGACCCCGGCATCGAGAGCGCCGTCAGCATCAACATCGACGGCGTGCAGGTCAGCCGCGGCTACATCGCCGCCGCCGGCTTCCTCGACCTGCAGCAGGTCGAGGTGCTGAAGGGGCCGCAGGCGCTGTTCTTCGGCAAGAACAGCCCCGCCGGCGTGATCTCGCTGCGCAGCAAGAACCCGGGCGACACCTGGGAAGGCTACATCAAGGCCGGCTACGAGTTCCGTGCGGCGGAGCGTTACGTGGAAGCCGCCTATGGCGGACCGATCAACGACAAGGTAGGCGTCCGCGTCGCCGGCCGCTTCGACGACATGGACGGCTGGCTCAGGAACCTGGCGGGCCCGCTCGCCAATCCGTTCGAGCCCAACCACCCCTATCCCGGCGCCACCAACAACAAGAAGACGCCGGCGCGCCACAACATCATGGGGCGCCTCACTCTGGAGCTGAAGCCGACGGACGATTTCCACGCCGTGCTGAAGATCCTGGGCAACTCCTACAAGGACAACGACCTTACCGGCGGCCAGCAGATCATCCAGTGTCCGTACGGCATGGATCACCCCACCACCCGCGGCATCGTCGACCCCTACGAGGACTGCAAGAAGGACCGCTACCGCTCGGTCGGCGGCCTGCCCACCGACATCCGCGAGAACTATCCGCTGGCGAAGAAGAACAAGGACTTCTTCACCGACCGGACCATGTGGCTCGGCTCTCTCGACATGAGCTACGACATCGGCGACATCAACATCAATTCGGTCACCGGCTTCTTCCATCTGGATACCAACGGCCTGGGCAACTACGCCTACACCACCATCGACTACTTCCCCGGCATCAACGGCGAGAAGAGCACCAGCTGGACCCAGGAAGTCCGCATCACCAGCCATTACGACGCGCCGGTCAACTTCGTGCTCGGCGGCTTCTTCGAATCCACCAAGCGGCGCAGCTTCACCGTCGGCCGCGGCGGCATCCTCAACACGATCCCGCCGGATCCGAACGTGAACTTCGACGTCGGCTACTGGCCCAACGACACGTCCGACCGCACCACCTGGTCCGGCTTCGGCCAGTTGCTGTGGGACATCGTCGACAACCTGCAGCTCACCGCCGGAGTGCGCTACAGCAGCGAGAAGATCGACTTCGTCAACGAGAACATCTACACCAACCCCGCGTTCCCGTCGTTCATCCTGCGGGCGCCGGGCAACCCGCTGACCGGCACGGTCGACGAGAGCAACTGGTCGCCGGAAGCCACCCTGACCTGGCACCCGACCGCCAACCAGACCCTCTACGCCGCCTACAAGACGGGCTACAAGTCGGGCGGCGTGTCGCAGACCGCCATCCTTTTGGCCTCCAACACGGTCGACAGCCTGTCGTTCGGTCCTGAAACGGCGCGCGGCGGCGAAATCGGCTACAAGGCGCTGCTCGACGACGGCCGGCTGCGGACCAGCGCCGCGGCCTACTACTACATGTTCAACGGCCTGCAGCGGTCGGCCCTCGACATCCCGACCACCTCGTTCCTGACCCGCAACGCCGCCAAGGCGGTGAGCCAGGGCTTCGAGGTCGAGGCGGTCTACCAGGCCACCGAATACCTGCAGCTGCGGACGGCGCTCACCTACAACGACGCCCACTACAAGAGCTTCACCAACGCGCCCTGCTACAACGGGCAGCTCATCATCGAGGGCGCCGACACCACCTGCAACGCGGCGACGGGCACCGTCGACCTGAGCGGCCGGCCGGTGGCGCTGGCACCCAAGTTCGTCGGCACGATCGGCGGCAGCTACGACATCCCGGCCTCCGACTGGCTGTGGATCACGCTGACCGGCGACGTGAAGTACAGCTCGGGCTACTGGGCCCAGGACCAGGAGCCTCCCGGCAGCCGGCAGAAGCACTATGCCCAGATCAACACCAGCATCCGGTTCCACGATCCCGAGGACAAGTGGGAGTTCGCGGTCATCGGGCGCAACCTGACCAACCGGATGATCATCGGCTACAGCGGCGACACGCCCGGCGGCGGACCGGGCCAGCTCACCGGCACGCTCTCCCGGGGCCGCGAGATCTCGGTCCAGGCGACCGCGCGGTTCTGATCCTGAACCTGTGACGACTGGGCTCGTCGGCGATGTGTCGCCGGCGGGCCCATTTTTTTCCGATCGGCACGACACCTCTTGGGTCTGGCGCCAAGCCCACCATATGGTTGTGAAAACTGTTCACGCCCGAGAGGTATCGCGTTGAGTGAAGATCCCTACAAGGTCCTCGGCGTCGCCAAGACCGCGAGCCAGGACGAGATCCGCAAGGCTTACCGCAAGCTTGCGAAGGAGGCCCACCCCGACCTCAACCCGGGGGACAAGAAGGCCGAGGAACGGTTCAAGACCATCTCGCTCGCCTACGACATCGTCGGCGATGCGGACAAGCGCGGCCGCTACGACCGCGGCGAGATCGACGCGTCGGGCACCGAGCGGCCGCCGCAGCAGGAATTCTACCGCCAGTACGCCGACGCCGACGGCGGCTTCCGCTACCAGTCCTCCGCCGGCTTCGAGGACTTCGTCGACCTGTCCGACCTGTTCTCCGGCGTCTTCCAGCGCGGCGGCGGTCCGGGCGGTCCCGGCGGCGGCCGGGGCGGCCGAATGAAGGGGCAGGACCTGCGCTACCACATGCAGGTGGATTTCCTCGAGGCGGTCAACGGCGCCAGGAAGCGGGTCACCATGCCCGACGGTCGGACCCTCGACGTCGCCGTGCCCGCCGGCCTGCGGGCCGGCCAGACGCTGCGCCTGAAAGGCAACGGCATGCCGGGGATGAACGGCGGCCCGGCGGGCGACGCCCTGGTCGAGATCGACGTCAACCCGCACCCGGTGTTCGAGCGGGACGGCGACGACATCGTCGTCGAACTACCGATCAGTCTCGACGAGGCGGTGCTGGGCGGCAAGGTGGAGGTGCCGACGATCACCGGCAAGGTCAACCTCACCATTCCCAAGGGTGCCAGCAGCGGCCAGACGCTACGGCTGCGCGGCAAGGGCGTGCCGGGCGCGAAGAACCGCGCCGCCGGCGACCAGCGGGTGAAGCTCAAGATCGTCATGCCGGCCAAGATCGATGCCGATCTGGAGGCGTTCATCGAGACGTGGCGGGAGAGCCACGGCTACGACCCCCGCGCGGGCATGAAGGGCTAGGAGGCGCGCCATGGCGCTGAGCGAGAAGGACGTGGTCGAGGCCGTCGGCGAGATTTCCGTGACGCGGCTGCGCGCCTGGGTCCGCCGGGGCTGGATCCAGCCGCAGCGCGCCGGACGGCGCACCGTCTACTCGGAGGTCGACGTGGCGCGCGCCCGGCTGGTGTGCCACCTGACCCGCGAGCTGGCCATGGCCGAGGACGAGCTGGCCGTGGTGCTGTCGCTGATGGACCAGGTCTACGGCCTGCGCCGCGCCCTGCGGAACCTCAGCCGGGCGGTGGACGGCCAGCCCGGCGAGGTGCGGGCCGAGATCGGCCGCGCCTTCCGCGATCTTCAGAGTGAGGCCTGAGCCGGAAACGGCGGCTCGGGCTGGTACTGGATCGCCTTCTGCACCGCGGCGCCGTGGGCGGCGCCGAAGCGCTCGCCGGTCAGCCAAATCGCCATGTCGATGCCTGCCGACACGCCGGCGGCGGTGACCAGGTTGCCGTCGCGCACGTAGCGCCGGTCCCGCACCATCTCGCCCACGCCCTCGATCGCCGCCAGCTCGCCAAAGGCCGCCCAGTGGGTGGTGACCCTGCGGGCCCTGGCCGGTCCCGCAGCCACCAGCACGAACGAGCCGGTGCACACGCTGGTCACCCAGGCGCAGCCTTCGGCCTGGCGGCGCACGAAGTCCAGCATCGCCGGGTTCTTCATCTCGCGCCGCGTACCCTGGCCGCCGGGCAGCAGGATGACGTCGAGCGCCGGGCAGCTGTCGAAGGAGTGCTCGGCGAGCACCCGCATGCCCTTGGCGCAGCGCACCTCGCCGCCGTCTTCCGACACGAGGAAGACCGAGTCGGGGGCTTCCTTGCCCTGCCAGGCGAACACCTGGTTGGAGCTGGTCAGCACCTCCCAGGGGCCGACGAAGTCCAGTTCCTCCGCGTCGTCAAACACCACGATGCCGATATTCATGGGCGGTCTCCTTCAGAGCGTGGGGGGGAAGCCGGCGAAAGCGGTCGCGGTAGGCCTTGGGCCCCACGCCGAGCCGGCGGATAAAGGTGCGGCGCATGCGCTCCATGGAGCCGAAGCCGCAGTCGTAGGCGATGCGCGCCACCGGACGGCCGGTGTGCTCCAGGTCGCGACGGGCCGCCTCGGTGCGCGCCCGCTCGACGAACTCGGCGGGCGTCACGCCGGTCTCGGCGCGAAACACGCGGGCGAAGGTCCGCTCGCTCATGCCGGCGCGCTCGGCGAGCGCCGGTACGGTGAGAGCGTCGCCCGGATGCTCGGCGATCCACGTGAGCAGCGGCCCCAGCCGGCCTGCCTCGCGGGCCTGCGCTTCGAGCTGGGCGCTGAACTGGGACTGGCCGCCGGGCCGGATCATGTAGAGCACGTGGCGGCGCGCCACCTGTACGGCCACGTCGTGGCCGAAATCCTCCTCGATCAGCGCCAGCGCCAGGTCCATGCCGGCGGTGACGCCGGCCGAGGTCCAGACATGGCCGTCGCGCACGAAGATGGCGTCCCGGTCCACCTGCAGGTCCGGGAAATAGCGGGCGATGGCGTCGGCGTCGTTCCAGTGGGTCGCGACGCGCCGGCCCTTGATCAGCCCGGCCTGGGCCAGGATGGCGACGCCGCTGCACACCGAGACCAGCCGGCGCGCATGAGGCGCCGCACGGCGCAGGAAGCCCAGCAGGCGGCGGTCGCGCACCGCCTCTATGGTGCCGGCGCCGCCGGAGACGATCAGCGTGTCGAGGCCGGCGAGGTCGGCCTCGTCGAATTCATCGAAGGCCCGGTCGGCCACGAGTCGGACGCCGCTGGTGGTGGGGAGCGGTCCGGCCGCGGCGGCGGCCAGAGTCAGCCGGTAGCCGGGCAGGCCCATGTCGTTCACGCCAGACAGCACCTGCATGGGGCCGGCGACGTCGAGCAGCTGGGCGCGCTCGAAGGCGACCATGACGACGGTGCGGGGCTGGATGTCGGGCTGGGGCATGACGGCGTTCCTTTCGCCGCCGAGATTAGGCGTGCCGATGCTTGGCGGAAATGACAATCATCCCTTGTTTTCCGCCACGCGCGGCCGGATGCGCCGCCGCCGAAAAAGAAGGGCCGCCCCGAAGGGCGGCCCAGTCACAGGCAAAGAATGCCGGCGTCAGGCGGCCTTCTGGTCGATGACCTTGGCGCCCTGGCCGTTGATCTGGATCTGGCGCGGCTTGCGCTCCTCGGGAATCTCGCGCACGAGGCTGACATGGAGCAGGCCGTTCTCGAGGGCGGCGCCGGTTACCTTGATGGTGTCGGCGAGGTGGAAGCGGCGTTCGAAGGCGCGCTTCGCGATGCCGCGGTGCAGGTACACCGGCTGCGGCGTCTCGGTCTCGCCCTCGGCCTCCTCGGCTTTCGCGGCGCGGCCGGAAATCAGCAGCACGTCGTCCTTCACCGTCACGTCGAGCTCGTCGTCGGTGAAGCCCGCGACCGCCATGGTCACGCGGTAGTTGTCGTCGCCGAGCTTTTCGATGTCGTAGGGCGGGTAGCCCGAATCGCCGTTGAAGCGGCTGACGTTGTCGAGCATGCGCACGAGGTTGTCGAAGCCGACGGCGGAACGCATCAGGGGGTTGGCGTCAAAGACTCGCATCTTACTCTCCATCTTGAGCAATAAGGTTCAGATGGCCCACCTTCTGGTCGGGCCGGTTCTATCCGTCGGACCCGTAAGCGGCGCCCGACGCTCAGAGATTTGGGGACTGATTCCGCCGGTTCAAGAGGGTGCTGGGCAGTTTACTCCCGTCCTGCGTGGGCGTCCTTGCGAGCCCCGAAGGGGCGCGGCAATCCAGGCGGCTGGGCCGGGCCTGTCCAGGCTGCCCCTAGGTTGCTTCGGCGGCTGTGCCGCCTCGCAACGACGGAGAAAGAGCAGCGACCAGGGCCGTTCCCTCACCGCCCGGGTCGAGTGATTTGGCGCGTGCGCCAAGTCGTATCGAGACCCCGGTACCGGGCCGGGCATTTCAATGCACGGCCCTGCGGGCCGCACTCGATGCGAGCGGGGAGCGAAAGGCCGCAAGGCAAACCTGGCCGCTGCTCAAGGAGGATTCGCGAGCGACTTTCTGAACCAGACGCGGCGGTAGCCGTCGTCCACCGACCGTCGGACCTCCCGGAAGCCGTGCCGCGGGTAGTAACGCAGGTTCTCCGTCATCGCCTCGTTGGTGTAGAGCTCGATCGCGGCGAGGCGGAGCCGCATGGCGGTTTCTTCCGCCTGCACCAGCAGCATCCGGCCATATCCCCGGTGCTGCGCATCGGGAAGGACCGCCATCGTTTCCACGAAGAGATGGTCCTGGCGCGGGTAGTGGACGATGAAGCCGACGATCCGGTTCTCGACCAGCACGAACGCCTTTCCGTCGCCGACGAGGCGCGCATAGTCCGCCAGCAGCGGCGCGGGCGGCCTGTCCATCCGGGACCTGTAGGGCTCGAACGCCGCGGCGGCGCAGGCCCGGATGCCCTCGATGTCAGCGGCTTCCGCCCGGCGCATCCGCATCGCGGGGCTCCACCAGGGCCTGGTAGGTGAGGTCCTTCAGGTCGGCGCGCAGGGAATAGGTGTCGCTGGGCATGTACTGGGTCATCAGCACCGCGACGATCTTCTCCCTGGGGTCGATGAAGAACTGGGTGCTGGCGGCGCCGGCCCAGCCGAAGGTGCCGACGGAGCCGGGCATCTCCGAGGCGCCCAGATCCTCCAGCACGCCGAAGCCCAGCCCCATGTTGCTGCCGGGCCGGTGCTCGGGGAGGTTGCCGCGCCTGTCCGCCGGGATCTGGCCGGTGGTCATCAGCCGGACGGTCTCGGGCGACAGGATGCGCACGCCGCCCAGTTCGCCGCCGTTCAGCATCATCTGGCAGAACCGCATGTAGTCGCCCACGGTCGACACGAGCCCGCCGCCGCCGGATACCAGCTTGGCGTCCTCCCGGTAGAGCCCGAGGCCGGCGCCCTCGCGTAGCGGCGCCAGCGTGCCGTCCTTGCCGGTGGTGTAGAGTTCGGCGAAGCGGTCCTGCAGCCGGGCGGGCACCACGAACATGGTGTCGTGCATGCCCAGCGGCTCAAAGATGCGCTCCTTCAGGAACACGTCCAGCGGCTTGCCGGTGATCACCTCGATCACCCGGCCCAGGATGTCGATGGAGGCGCCGTAGTGATAGTGGCCCGGCTGGTCGGTGAGGGGGATGGTGGCGGTCTTGCGGCTCATCTCCGCCAGGGTGTTGGCGGCATTGAACACGTCCTTCTTGTCGTAGATCCTGCCCACCGGCGTCGGGTCGAAGTCGCCCGGATAGGACAGGCCCGAGGTGTGGGTCAGCAGGTTGAAGATGCGGATCGGCTGCTTGGGCGGCACCGTGCGCACCCCGTCCGGCCCCTCGCTCTCGAACACCTGGGTGTCCTTGAACTCGGGCAGGATGTCGCCGAGCTTGTCGGTGAGGTGCAGCCGGCCTTCCTCCACCAGGATCATGGCCGCCACGGCCGTGACCGGCTTCGACATGGAATAGATGCGGATCAGCGTGTCGGGCGTCATGGGCCGGCCCTTCGCGGTGTCGGCCATGCCCACCGACTTCTCGTAGGCCACCTTGCCGTCGCGGGCGATGGCGATGGTCATGCCGGCCAGCTTGCCTTCGTCCACGTAACGCTGCATGGCCGCGTCGATCCGCGCCAGCCGGTCGGGGGCGAAGCCCAGCGCGGCGGGATCGCCCTGCGGCAGGCCCGAGGCCAGCGCCGGCAGCGGCGCGAGCAGCAGGCAGAAAAGAGCGATCCTATTCAGCATGATGCGCCTCCGTCATCGCCTGGTAGGTCCAGGCCTTGAGGTCCTCCCGCAGCGGCGGGTCGCCATAGGGCATGAGCTGGGTCAGCAGCACGGCGATGACCTTTTCCCTCGGGTCGACGAAGAAGAAGGTGTTGGCGGCGCCGGCCCAGTTGAACTCGCCCACCGAGCCGGGCAACTCGGAGGTGCCGAGGTCGTCGAGCACCGCGACGCCCAGCCCCACATCGTAGCCGGGCATCAGCCTGGCGAGGAACGGCCGCCGCTCGGGCGGCAGTTGGCCCGTGGTCATCAGCTGCACGGTCTTGGGCGCAAGGATGCGTACGCCGTCCAGTTCGCCGCCGTTCAGCAGCATCTGGCAGAAGCGCAGATAGTCGTCGACGGTCGAGACGAGTCCGCCGCCGCCCGATTCCATCACCGCGTCGGGCGCGAAGCGGGCATGGTAGGAGGCGCCGGTCATCGGCTGCAGGCCGCCCTTGCCGTCGGGCTTGTAGAGCTGGGCGAAGCGCGCCTGCTTGCCGGCGGGAACGCGGAACGTCGTGTCCTTCATCCCCAGCGGCTCGAAGATGTTGTCCTTGAGGAAGGCGCCGAAGGACTGGCCGGAGACCACCTCGATCAGCCGGCCGGTGATGTCGAGCGAGACGCCGTAATTGTAGACGGTGCCGGGCTGCACGGCGAGCGGCAGTGAGGCGATCAGCTTGCTGAAGTCGGCGAGGCTGCGCGCCGGATCGAAGATGTTCGCCTGCTTGTAGAGCTTGCTCACCGGCGAATTCTCGTAGTCGTCGTAGGTCAGGCCCGAGGTGTGGGTGAGCAGGTCGTGGACGTAGATCGGGCGCTCGGCGGGCACGGTCTTGAGACCGTCGGGGCCTTCGCCGTCCTGGACCTTCATGTCGGCGAATTCGGGCAGGTAGTCGGACAGCTTGTCGGCCAGGTGAACCTTGCCCTCCTCGACCAGGATCATCAGCGCCACGGCGGTGATCGGCTTGGACATGGAATAGATGCGCACCATGGTGTCCTCGGCCATGGGGCGCCCGGCTTCCCGGTCGGCCATGCCGGCGGAATGCAGGTAGGCGAGCTTGCCGTCGCGGGCGATGGCCACGGTCACGCCGGCCAGCTTGCCGGCGTCCACGTAGCGCTGCATGGCGGCGTCGATGCGGGCCAGGCGGTCCGGGGCGAATGCCAGGGTCGCCGCGTCGCCCTTCGGCAGGCCGCCCGCCGCCGCCGGCCCGAGTCCCACCGCCGCTGCGACGAGCAGGGCGAAAAGCCCCGTCCAGTGCTTCTTCATGATCCTCCCCCTTTCCGACCGCTCCCCCGCGGCCGCAAGCGTCAGTCGCCGATTATGACGAGTCGGAGGCGATCACTCGACGCAAAAGAAACGGCGCCCGGAGCAGCGCCATGTCCTGCCCCGAGCGGAGAAACGGAAAGAGCCGGCCAGGTGACCTGGCCGGCTCTTTCCTCGGGGGCGTCCCGAAACCTGCGATGCGGCCCGATTAGAGGCCGAGATTCGCGAAGCGCTTCTTGAACTTCGCCACCTGCCCGGTGTCGAGCACGCGCTGCTGGCCACCGGTCCAGGCAGGGTGCGACTTGGGGTCGATGTCGAGCGTCAGCGTGTCGCCCTCCGCGCCCATGGTCGAGCGCGTGGTGAAGGTCGTGCCGTCGGTCATCACGATGTTGATCGTGTGATAATCCGGGTGAATGCCGCTTTTCATCTGTAACTCCGGTCAACGTCGAGGGCGCTGTATACGTGAGCCGTCCGGTCTCCGCAACCCCGATGTGCAAGCCTCATTCCGCCCTCGCTTTGAACATGGCCCTACATACTGCTATAGGGAGGCCAATCATGAAGAGACAGCGCGTGACCGAGAAAGACTCTCAGGCAACGGACGTCGCCAGCCCGGTATTCGCCCACGCCGGCAAGCGGGACATCAAGCAGCTCCGGTTCCTCACCCGGTTCCTCCGGCCGTATCGCGGACGGGTCGCCAGCGCCATCGGGGCGCTGATTGTCGGTGTCGCCGCCGTGCTGGCGTTCGGTCCCGCCATGCGCCGGATGGTCGACATGGGCTTCAGCGCCCAGAGCGAGACCAACGTCAACTGGTACTTCCTCGGCGTCTTCGGCGTGGTGGTGATCCTGGCGGCGGCCACGGCGGTGCGGTACGCCCTGGTGTCCTGGCTGGGCGAGCGCGTGGTGGCCGACATCCGCGCCGCCGTCTACGGGCACGTCATCACGCTCAGCGCCGGCTTCTTCGCCGAGAACCGCTCGGGCGAGATCGCCTCGCGGCTCACCGCCGACACCACGCTGATCCAGTCGGTGATCGGCTCCAGCTTCTCCGTGGCGGTGCGCAGCCTGCTGACCGTGGTCGGCGGCCTCATCGCCCTCGGCCTCACCAACCTGAAGCTCACCCTGCTGGTGCTGCTGGCGGTGCCGCTGGTGGCGCTGCCGATCATCTTCCTCGGCCGCCGGGTGCGCGGCCTGTCCCGCGACAGCCAGGACCGGATCGCCGACATCGGCGCCATGGTGACCGAAGGTTTCGGCGCCACCCAGACCATCCAGGCCTTCACCCACGAGGAGGCGGACCGGCAGCATTTCCGGCGCGTCGGCGAAAGCGCCTTCACCACGGCGGTCCGGCGCATCCGGTTCCGGGCGATGCTCACCTTCATCGTCATCCTGCTGGCGGTCGGTGCCATCGACCTGGTGCTGTGGGTCGGCGCCCAGGACGTGATCGCCGGCCGCATGACCGACGGCGAACTGGCCCAGTTCGTGTTCTTCTCCATCATGGTGGCCGGCTCGGTCATCAACATGAGCGAGAGCTACGGCGAGATCCTGCGCGCCTCCGGTGCCGCCGGACGGATGATGGAGCTGCTGCGGGTCCAGCCGGAGATCGAGGCGCCGCCGCGGCCGGTACCCATGCCGGCGCCGCAGGGCGAGGTCAGCTTCTCAGGCGTCACCTTCATCTACCCGTCGCGGCCCGACAGCCCGGCGCTGCACGAGCTCTCCTTCGACGTCCGCGCCGGCGAGACCGTGGCGCTGGTCGGTCCCTCCGGGGCAGGCAAGTCGACGGTATTCCAGCTGCTGATGCGGTTCTACGATCCCCAGCAGGGCACGGTGCGGGTCGACGGCATCGACCTGCGCGACACCGATCCGGAGGACGTGCGCCGCCGGCTGGGCATCGTGCCCCAGGACACCATGATCTTCGCCGCCTCGGCGCTGGAGAACATCCGCTACGGCCGGCCGGAGGCGAGCGACGCGGAGGTGCGCGCGGCCATCGCCGCCGCCCATGCGGACGAGTTCCTCGACGGGCTTCCCGAAGGCCTCGACACCCAGCTCGGCGAGCGCGGCGTCAAGCTGTCCGGCGGCCAGCGCCAGCGCATTGCCATCGCCCGCGCCATCCTGCGCAACCCGCCGATCCTGCTGCTCGACGAGGCGACCAGCGCCCTCGACGCGCACAGCGAGCAGGTGGTGCAGCAGGCGCTGGAGGAGCTGATGGAGGACCGGACCACGCTGGTGATCGCCCACCGCCTGGCCACGGTGCTGAAGGCCGACCGTATCCTGGTGATCGACCAGGGCCGGCTGGTGGCCGAAGGCACCCACAAGGAACTGCTGGCGAAGGGCGGGCTCTACGCGCGGCTGGCCGAGCTGCAGTTCGGCAACGCTCAGGAGCGCCGCCTCAGCGTCATTTCCGGCTGATCGCCCCGGCCCGCATCACTCGGTGAGGCATCACTCCGCCAGGTAGCGCACGTCCACCCGCTCGGGGGCGCCGCCCTCGGCGGCCGGTCCCTGCGGCCGCACCGAGATGCGGGTGCCGTCCATGCCCTTTTTCATCAGGTAGCCGCGCACGGCGATCGCCCGCTTGAGGGCCAGGCGGTGGGTCTCGCTGGCCGACTGCTTGGCGGTGCCCGCATAGGCCATCAGCTCGAGCCGCTGGCCGTGGGGGGCGGTGGCCGCCACGGTGTCGAGCCGCTCGGTCGCCGCCGCGTCGAGGGCGTCGCTGCCGGGCTGGAACAGCACGGTGACCGACTTGCCGGTGAACGTCTTGTGCTGCTTTGGCGTCTGCTCCGCCGGCTTGGCCGGGGGCTTGGCCTGATCGGCCGGCCGGTGCTGCAGGGCGTCCATGTTGATGTTCATGCCCTGGTCGTCCTGCGCGGCGGCGGGTGCCGCGACGGCGAGCAGGAACAGCGCGGCGAGCGCATGGGTGCGGACGGTGGCGAAGGAGCGGGTCATTCCGGGGAAATAGGCGGTCGGGCGGCTATTGCGAGGCCGAAGCGGGCCGGGCCGCGCTGCGCCGGGCTTCCGAAATCAGCTTGCAAAGGGTCGGATGCAGATGATCGTTGGCGGCGAGCACTTCGCCGGTCTGCACCGCCCGGTCCCGTCCTGCATAGTCGGTGACGAAGCCGCCGGCCTCGCGGACGATGATCGAGCCGGCCGCCACGTCCCACGGGCTCAGGCCAAGCTCCCAGAAGCCCTCGTAGCGGCCGGCCGCCACATAGGCCAGGTCGAGGGCGGCGGCGCCGAAGCGGCGGATGCCGGCGGTGCGCGCCATGAACACCTCGGCGACGGCGAGGAACTCCCGGTGATCGCCCCGTCCATGATGGGGGATGCCGGTCGCCAGCACCGCCTGCGACAGGTCGGAGCGGCCGGAGACCCGCAGCCGCCGGTCGTTCATCCAGGCGCCGCGGCCGCGTTCGGCCCAGAACAGCTCGTCCTTCACCGGGTCGTAGATCACGCCGGCCAGGACCTCGCCGCTCTTCTCGTAGCCGATGGAGATGGCGAAGTGGGGGATGCCGTGCAGGAAATTGGTGGTGCCGTCCAGCGGGTCGATGATCCAGCGCTGGGTCTCGTCCTCGCCCTTGCGCTCGCCCTGCTCCTCCATCAGGAAGCCGAATTCGGGGCGCGCCTTGCTCAGTTCGCGCAGCAGCGTCTTCTCGGCCTTCAGGTCGGCGGTGGAGACGAAGTCGGACGGTCCCTTCTTCGAGACCTGGAGCTGCTCCACCTCGCCGAAATCGCGCACCAGCTGCGGCGCGGCCTTGAGCGCGGCGTTGACCATGACGTTGATGATCGCGGATTTGACGGCCATGCGGGATTAGGTCCGTTCCATTGTGCTGAGGCTCTCCTGTATGCCGCTTCCGGCCCTGGGCGCGGGGCGGTCGGTGCCGCGGCTTGCCGCCGGCGGCGCCGGATCGTGCGGCGGCGCGGACTATAGGGTGATGGGCCGGGACTGGCAACGGCGGGATTCTTCAATTGCCGTGTACGCCCATTGGCCGTCCGCTTCTACCGGCATCACGGGTTCATCCCGTTCGACGATGAACCGAACAGGCTGTTCCTGCCGGTCGCTACTGGCCGTCGACTTGTCGGCGATGATGACCGTTGAGGGGGGGGGCGATAACAAAGCCGATAATCTAGCCTGTCATCTCGTCGAAGATGGCGTTGAACAGGCGCACCGCCTCGCCGGCGCCCTTGTCGTGGCCCCAGACGCCGGCGGCCACCGCGAGGAAGTCGGCGCCCGCCTCCACCAGCGGCCGGCAGTTGTCGGCGGTGATGCCGCCGATGGCGACGCAGGGGATTTCCATCAGCTCCTGCCACCAGGTCAGGATGTCGGGCGTCGCCCGCGCCTTGGGAGCCTTGGTGGCGGTCGGGAAGAACGCGCCGAAGGCGACGTAGTCGGCGCCTGCCTCGCCCGCTACCATGGCCAGGTGCCGGCTGTCGTGGCAGGTGACGCCGATGATGGCGTCCGGGCCCAGGATGCGCCGGGCCTCGTCGTAGGGCGTGTCGTCCTGCCCGACATGGCAGCCGTCGGCGCCCACCGCCTTGGCGAGCACCGGATCGTCGTTGATCAGGAACGCCACGTCGTAGGCCTGGCAGATGGGCAGCAGGGTTTCCGCCGCTAGCCGCACCTCGGCCTCGGGCACGTTCTTCAGGCGGAGCTGGAGGCAGGCGACGTCGCCGCCCTCCAGCGCCTCGGTCAGGGTTTCCGAAAACGGGGAGGGGTCGATCTGGGGCGGCGTGATCAGGTAGAGCCGCGTCCGCTCGCGCCCCCCGTCGCTCATTCCTTGCCCTGATAGATGCGGATGATGCTGTTGAGCATGGCGATGGCTTCCTCGCGCGGCCGCTGGAAGGTGTTGCGGCCGATGATCGAGCCGTTGCCGCCGCCGTCGCGGATGGCGCGGGCGTCCTCGAACACCGAGTCGGCGCCCTTGGCCGCGCCGCCGGAGAACACCACGATGCGCCGGCCGTGGAACGCCGACTGCATGACGTGCTTCACCCGCGCCGCCTGGGTGGACAGGTCGATGCCCTGCTTCTCGTAGACCTTCTTGGCCTCGGGCTGCTCCAGAAAGTCCGTGGGCAGCTTGACCTTGATGATGTGGGCGCCCAGCAGGGCCGCCATGTGGGCGGCGTAGGCGCAGATGTCCATGGCCGTCTCGCCTTCCTTCGAGAGGCTGCCGCCGCGCGGATAGGACCACACCACCACGGCCAGGCCCACCGACTTGGCCTCCTCGGCCAGGTCGCGGATCTCCTCCATCATCTCGAAGCAGTATTCCGAGCCCGGATAGATGGTGAAGCCGATGGCCGAGCAGCCGAGGCGGAGGGCGTCGGCGACGCTGCCGGTGATCGCCTGGTCCTTGGCGCTGGCCAGCGAGTTGGACGAGTTGACCTTCATGATCAGGGGGATCTGACCGGCGAAGGTGGCCGCGCCCGCCTCGATCATGCCGAGCGGCGTGGCGAAGGCGTTGAGGCCGGCGTCGATGGCGAGCTGGAAGTGGTAGTGCGGGTCGTAGGCCGGCGGGTTCGGCGCGAAGCTGCGCGCCGGGCCGTGCTCGAAGCCCTGGTCGACCGGCAGGATGACCAGCTTGCCGGTGCCACCGAGCTTGCCCGTCATCAGGATGCGGGCCAGGTTGGCCTTGGTGCCGGGATTGTCCGACTCGTACCAGCTCAGGATCTGTTTGACGGTGCGGGTAATCTTCATGGTGCTCTTCCCTCGACCGATGGGTCACAGTCTAGAATATACAGGCGGACCGCGGCGGTCCGGTTGGCCCCGTCAGGCCTGCAGTGCCTTCACGCCCGGCAGTTCCTTGCCCTCGAGCCATTCGAGGAAGGCGCCGCCCGCCGTGGAAATATAGCTGAAGTCCTGCGCCACGCCGGCATGGTGCAGCGCCGCCACCGTGTCGCCGCCGCCCGCCACCGACAGCAGGTTGCCGTCGCGGGTCAGCCGTGCCGCCTCGCGGGCGAGCGCCACCGTGCCGACGTCGAAGCCGCGAGTCTCGAACGCGCCCAGCGGGCCGTTCCACAGCAGCGTCTTGCAGCGGCGCAGGGTGTGCTTCAGCTCCTCGATGGTGTCCGAGCCGATGTCGAGGATCATGTCGTCATCCTCGACCTCGCGGACGGGCACCTCGCGCACCGGCACGTTGGGCGCCAGTTCCTGGGCCACCACCGCGTCGATGGGCAGCAGGATCTTGCAGGCGGTGGAGCGGGCGCGGGCCATCACCTCGAGCGCCTTGTCCTTCAGGTCCTTCTCGCACAGCGACACGCCCACGTCGACGCCCTTGGCGTGCAGGAAGGTGTTGGCCATGCCGCCGCCAATGATCAGGTAGTCCATCTTGTTGACCAGCGCGCCCAGCACCTCGAGCTTGGTCGAGACCTTGGCGCCGCCGACGATGGCGGCGACGGGGCGGTCCGGGTTGTGCAGCGCCCGCTCCAGCGCCTCCAGCTCCGCCTGCATGCTGAGGCCGGCCGCCGAGGGCAGGTGACGGGTGATCGCCTCGACGCTGGCGTGGGCGCGGTGCGAGACCGAGAAGGCGTCGTTGACGTAGGCGTCGCCGAGCTCGGCGAGCTTGGCCGCGAAGCCCTCGCCGTTGGCTTCCTCGCCGGCGTGGTAGCGCAGGTTCTCCAGCAGCACCACGTCGTGGCCCTTCACCGCCTTCGCCGCATCCTCGCCGACGCAGTCCTCGGCGAAGGCGACCGGGCGGCCGACGGCGCGGGCCAGCGGCTCGACCACCGGGCGCAGCGAGGCTTCCGGCACGCGTTTGCCCTTGGGCCGGCCGAAATGGGACAGCACGACGACCTTGCCGCCCTTGGCGAGGATCGCCTTGAGGGTCGGCACCACCGAGCGGATGCGGGTGTCGTCGGTGACCTCGCCGTCCCGCATGGGCACGTTGAGGTCGGCGCGGACCAGGACCGTCTTGCCGGCGACGTTGAGGTCGTCGAGGGTACGGAAGCGCTTCAGGCCGCCGTCCGGGCTCATGGCGTCAGCCCAGGCTGGCCATGATGCGGGCGGTGTCCGACATCCGGTTGGAGAAGCCCCACTCGTTGTCGTACCAGCTCAGCACCCGCACCAGCTTGCCGGACACCACATGGGTCTGGGTCAGGTCGAAGCTGGAACTCGCCGGATTGTGGTTGAAGTCGATGGAGACGCAGGGCTCGTCGACCACGCGCAGCACCTGGGCGAGCGGATCGTTGCCCGACGCCGCCTGCTTCACCGCCTCGTTGATCTCCTCGGCCGACGTCTCGCGCTTGGCGATGAACTTCAGGTCGATCATCGAGACGTTGGGCGTGGGCACGCGCACGGCGGTGCCGTCCAGCTTGCCCTTCAGCTCGGGCAGCACCAGGCCGACGGCCTTGGCCGCGCCGGTGGTCGCCGGGATGATCGACAGGGCGGCGGCGCGGGCGCGGCGCGGGTCCTTGTGCAGGGTGTCGACCAGGTTCTGGTCGCCGGTGTAGGCGTGCACCGTGGTCATGAAGCCCGACTCGATGCCGACGGCCTCGTGCAGCACCTTGGCGACCGGCGCCAGGCAGTTGGTGGTGCACGACGCGTTGGAGACGATCTTGTGGCCGGCTTCCAGCTTGTCGTGGTTGACGCCGTAGACGGTGGTCAGGTCGACGTCCGTGCCCGGCGCCGAGATCAGCACCTTGCGGGCGCCGGCGGCCAGATGGGCGGCGGCCTTGTCGCCCTTGGTGAATATCCCGGTGCACTCGAAGGCGATGTCCACGTCCAGTTCCTTCCAGGGCAGCTTGGACGGGTCGCGCTCGGCAGTGACCCGGATGGGACCCTGGCCCACGTCCATGGCGTCGCCGTCGACGTTGATGGCGGCCGGGAACGGGCCGTGGACGGAGTCGTACTTCAGCAGGAAGGCGTTGTCCTGAACGGAGCCGAGGTCGTTGATGCCGACGACATGGATGTCGTCCTTGCTGTTCTCGATGATCGCCCGCAGGACAAGGCGGCCGATGCGGCCGAACCCATTGATGGCAACCCGAACGGTCATTCTTCTACTCTCCGTATTCAGAAGCTCTTGTATTAAAGACGTGCCTTGGCCTCGGCGACGACGTGGTCGGCGGTGATGCCGAAGTGCTCGTACAGCGCCTTGGCCGGCGCCGAGGCGCCGAAGCCGCTCATGCCGACGAACGCGCCGTCCTCGCCGATGAAGCGCTCCCAGCCCTGCCTGACGCCGGCCTCGACGGCGATGCGCACCGTATTCCGGCCGAGGACCGTGGCGCGGTAGTCGTCCGGCTGGCGCTCGAACAGCTCGAACGAGGGCACCGACACCACCCGCGTCGGAATGCCTGCTTCCTGCAGCCGGGCGCGGGCGTCGACGGCGATGCCTACTTCGGAACCGGTGGCGAACAGGGTGACCCTGGCCTCGCCGTCGGCGGGCAGCAGCACGTAGGCGCCGCGGGCGCAGGCGTTGCCGGCGGCGTCGGTCAGACGGACCTGCGGCAGGTTCTGCCGGCTGAGCGCGAGCACCGACGGGGTGCCGCGGGATTCGAGCGCGAGCTGCCAGCACTCCGCCGTCTCGACCGCGTCGGCCGGGCGGAATACGTTGATGTTGGGCATGGCCCGCAGGCTCGCCAGGTGCTCCACCGGCTGGTGGGTCGGCCCGTCCTCGCCCAGGCCGATGGAATCGTGGGTCATCACGTAGACCACCCGCTGGCCCATCAGCGCGGACAGGCGGATCGCCGGCCGGCAGTAGTCGGTGAACACCAGGAAGGTGCCGCTGTAGGGGATCAGGCCGCCATGCAACGCCAGGCCGTTCATGGCCGCGGCCATGCCGTGCTCGCGCACGCCGTAGTGGATGAACGAGCCGCCGAAGTCGTCCGGCGTCACCGGCTGCTGCGCCTTGGTCCTCGTATTGTTCGAGCCGGTCAGGTCGGCCGAGCCGCCCACCGTCTCGGGCACCGTGGCATTGATCACCTCGAGCGCCATCTCGGACGCCTTGCGGGTGGCCACGTTGACCGGCTTGCCCACCAGCTCGCGCTTGTAGGCGGCGATGGCGTCGTCCAGGCCGGCGGGCAGGTCGCCCCGCTGGCGGCGGTCGAACTCGGCGCGCGCCTGGGCGGCGAGGGCGGCATGGCGGGCCTGCCATGCGTTCCGGGCGGCGGCGCCGCGGGCGCCGGCGGAACGCCACGCGTCGAGCACCTCGCCGGGCACGTCGAACGGCGCGGCCGTCCAGCCCAGCCGTTCGCGGGCGGCGGCGATCTCGACGTCACCCAGCGGCGAGCCGTGGGTCGACGCGGTGCCCTGCTTGTTGGGCGCGCCGTAGCCGATGACGGTGCGGCAGGCGATCATGGTGGGCCTGTCGGAGGACTGGGCGCCCCGGATCGCCTGGGCGACCGCGGCCGGGTCGTGACCATCCACGCCGACGGCGTTCCAGCCGGCCGCGCGGAACCGGGCCTGCTGGTCCTCCGAGGTGGCGAGGCTGGTCGGCCCGTCGATGGAGATGCCGTTGTCGTCGAACAGCACGATCAGCTTGGACAGGCGCAGGTGGCCGGCCAGCGAGATGGCCTCCTGACTGATGCCTTCCATCAGGCAGCCGTCGCCGGCGATCACGTAGGTATGGTGGTCGACCACGTCGCCGCCGAAGCGGGCGGCCTGCATCCGCTCGGCCAGCGCCATGCCGACCGCGGTGGCGATGCCCTGGCCCAGCGGGCCGGTGGTGGTCTCGACGCCGGGGACGTGGCCGTATTCCGGGTGGCCGGCGCAGGGGCTGCCGAGCTGGCGGAAATTGCGGATGTCGTCCAGCGACACGCTGTCGTAGCCGGTCAGCCAGAGCAGCGAATAGAGCAGCATGGAGCCGTGCCCGGCCGACAGCACGAACCGGTCGCGGTCGGGCCAGCCCGGGTTTCGCGGGTCGAACTTGAGGAACTCGGTGAACAGCACCGTGGCGACGTCCGCCATGCCCATCGGCATGCCCGGATGACCCGAATTCGCGGCCTGGACGGCATCCATCGATAGCGCCCGGACGGCATTCGCCATGTCGCGGAGGGTAACGGTCTCGGCGGTCGAGACGGCGGAGGTCTGAGTCATTGTCTGGTGTATTCTCCGTGCGCGGACTCTCCGGGTCCGCAGGTGGCGCCACAATACTCAACGGGCAAGGCAGGTCAACCGGGAAGCGCCGCCGGTCCGGGGCAAGTAACGGATGGTTCACCACGCCTCTATCATTTGAGGCGAGAACTGGTTTATAACCCATTGATCATAGATAAAGAGGCGGGGAGTCGGCATGACGGCCAACCCGGAATCGACGGAAGCGCTCTCGGAAGCCACGAAACGCCTGAAAACGGCGCTGGAGCGATTGAATCGCGCGGTGGCGATGCGCACCGGCGGCATGTCGGCCGCCGAGGCGTCGCACCTGCGCTCGGAATGCGAAGAGCTGCGCAGCGAGAACGGCGCGCTGCGACAGCGGATCGCGGCGCTGGAAGCCAAGTGCCGGACCCTCGAGGACCGCAACAGCCAGGCGGCCGGCCGGCTCGACGAGGTGATCGGGTCGCTGCGCCGCGCGCTGGTACGCTAGGGAGGCAGCAATGGCCCAGGTCACCCTCACCGTCAACAACACCCCCTATCAGTTCACCTGCAGCGAAGGCGAACAGGAGCGCCTGCGCGAGCTGGCGCAGACCATCGACCAGCGGGTGGTGCAGCTCGCCGGGGCGCTCGGCCAGGTGGGCGAGGCCAAGCTGATCCTGATGGCCAGCATCATCATGCTCGACGAGGTCAACGAGAGCGGGGGCGCCAGACTGTCCCAGGGCGATCTCGTCTCCCACCTCGGCGATCTCGACAGCCTGGCCGGCGAGATAGAGCATATTGCCGGCCGCCTGGAATCCGCCTAAATACCTACAGGCAGTGGGTACTGCCCCTCGCGTAGGCGCGTCAAATTCCCTGGGGCGATACCAACCTCGACGGGAGCTGTCCCTGGCGGAACCCTGGTTTCGTCAAACGGCGCCCACCTGTTCATACAGGCCACAGAGGAATCTCGAAGACCTACGGTCGCGGCGGTCCCACTGCACTTGATATCCATGCCAGGCCCATGTCCGCAGATCTGACGAAGACGGAGCTTCGCCGCCGCGCCGTGGCCGTGCGCGACGATCTCGCCGCGCGCCACGGCGACATCGGCGAACGTCTCGTGCTGGCGTTCGCGTCGCGCGTCCTGCTGAAGCCGCCGCGCACCATCGCCGGCTATGCGCCGACGCGGTCGGAGGTCAATCCGATGCCATTGATGAGCTTCCTCGATGCGGCCGGCTGGTGTTGCAGCCTCCCCGTCGTAGTCGACACCCAGGAGGGTCTCGTCTTCCGCGCCTGGCACGAGGGCGACTCCCTGATGCCCGGCACCTTCGGCGTCCGCGTGCCCGAGACACGCGCCGAGGCGGTGCGGCCGGATATTGTCCTCGTGCCGCTTCTCGCCTATGACGAGGCGGGGCACCGCCTGGGCTACGGCGCCGGCTGCTACGACCGCGCCCTGGCCCATTTGCGCCGCACCGGCGGGGTGTTGGCGGTCGGGCTGGCCTATGCGGGACAGCGGGTGGCGTCGCTGCCGGCGCAGGCGCACGATCAGCTGCTCGACCTGCTGGTGACGGAGGAAGGTGTGACTGAATTCGGAAAGACAGGCTTGTGAGGTTCGTCTACTTCGGCGACATCGTCGGCCGTGCCGGGCGCGAGGCGCTGCTCGACCGGCTGCCCGGCATCCGCGAGCGGCTCGACCTGGATTTCGTGGTCGCCAACGGCGAGAACTCGGCGGGCGGCTTCGGCATCACCAGCGACATCGCCAACCGCCTGCTGCAGGGTGGCGTCGACGTGCTCACCGGCGGCAACCACAGCTGGGACCAGCGCGAGATCCTCGATTTCATCGACGCCGAGCCGCGCATCATGCGGCCGCTCAACTTCCCCGAGGGGACGCCCGGTCAGGGCGCCGCCATCTTCATGGCGCGGGGCGGCCAGACCGTGGCGATCATCAACATCATGGGGCGGATCTTCATGGACCCCCTTGACGATCCGTTCCGCATGGTGGATCAGGCGCTCTCCGAGTTCACGCTGGGCAGGCGGGCCGACTTCGTGCTGATCGACATCCATGCGGAGGCGACCTCCGAGAAGATGGCCATGGGCCATTTCGCCGACGGGCGGGCCTCGCTGGTGGTGGGCTCCCACAGCCACGTGCCCACCGCCGACGCGCAGATCCTGCCGGGCGGCACCGCCTACCAGACCGACGCCGGCATGTGCGGCGACTACAATTCGGTGATCGGCATGGAGAAAGAGGAGCCGCTCCGCCGCTTCACCACCAAGATCGGCGGCGGCCGCTTCGTGACCGCAAACGGCGATGCGACCCTGTGCGGGGTGTTCGTGGAGAGCGACGACGCCACCGGGAAGGCGCTGCGCGTGGCGCCGGTACGCGTCGGCGGCAGGCTGGCGGAGGCGTGGCCTTAGCGCGGATGTTACACAGTGAGGCCATAATGCGGGTGTAGAGAGCCCGAAAGGCATCCTTGGCACTCACTACTGCCCGATTCCACAATATCTGGTATATATCGGGCTACAAACGGACGGCCGCACCGCCGTCCCCTACGGCAAAACCGAGAAAAGCAAGACGAGCAGAGAAGATGGCGGGTCACTCCAAATTCAAGAACATCATGTTCCGCAAGGGCGCGCAGGACGCCAAGCGGTCGAAGCTCTTCAGCAAGCTGGCCAAGGAGGTCACCGTGGCGGCCAAGCTGGGCGGCCCCGACCCGGCGTCCAATGCCCGACTCAGGTCGGCGATCGCGGCGGCCAAGGCCCAGAGCATGCCGAAGGACAATATCGAGCGTGCCGTCAAGCGGGCGTCGTCCAACGACATGGAGAACTATGAGGAGGTGCAGTACGAGGGCTTCGGCCCCGGCGGCGTCTCCATCATCGTCGAGGCGCTGACCGATAACCGCAACCGCACCGCCTCGGAAGTTCGCGCCAAGTTCTCGAAGAACGGCGGCAATCTGGGCGCGTCGGGCAGCGTGTCGCACCAGTTCGACCGGGTCGGCATGATCCGCTATCCGGCCGACGCCGGCACGCCCGAGAAGGTGTTCGAGGCGGCGCTGGAGGCCGGCGCGGAGGATTGCCAGTCGGACGAGGAGGGGCACGAGATCAATTGCGCGCTGGAGGACTTCGCCGCCGTGCGCGACGCCCTCGAGGCGGCGCTGGGCGAGGCCAGCGAGGCGCGGCTGGTCTGGAAACCCCAGATCACCGTCGAGGTGGGCGCCGACGACGCGCCGACGCTGATGAAGATCCTCGATGCCTTGGACGACGACGACGACGTGCAGAACGTCTACGCGAACTACGAGATCTCCGACGAGGTGATGGAAAGGCTCAGCGCATAGGGAATGGCGGATAGCGTCCGACTGATCGGGCTTGACCCTGGCCTGCGGTGCACCGGCTGGGGCGTCGTCGACGCCCACGGCAATCGGCTGCGCCACGTGGCAAACGGCAGCGTTCGGACCTCGGCCGACGGCGGCCTCGCCGAGCGGCTCGCCGAGTTGTTCGCCGGCCTGAACGCCGTCCTCGATGCCTGGGAGCCCGATTTCGCCGCCGTGGAGGAAACCTTC
This sequence comes from Alphaproteobacteria bacterium, assembly GCA_016124315.1. GTDB lineage: Bacteria > Pseudomonadota > Alphaproteobacteria > SMXS01 > SMXS01 > RI-34. The sequence goes on along the minus strand of WGNW01000025.1, from coordinate 9,606 downwards.
GTCAACGCCAATCCCTCGTCCACGCTGAAGCTCGGCCAGGCGCGCGGCGTCGTGCTGCTGGCGCCTGCGCTGCGCGGCCTTCCGGTGGCGGAATACGCGCCGAACCAGATCAAGAAGTCGGTGGTCGGCGTGGGCCACGCCGCCAAGGAGCAAATCCGGATGATGGTCGGCGTGCTGCTGCCGGGGGTGCAGCCCTCGGGTCCCGATGCGGCCGATGCCCTGGCGGTGGCGGTGTGCCACGCCCACCGGCTGCAGGCGACCGCCGGGATCGGGGCGCGGGTCGCGGCGGCGGAGGCGCGGCGATGATCGGGCGGCTGCGCGGGACCGTCGCCGAGGTGGCGGAGGAATCGGCCATCATCGACGTGGCCGGCGTCGGCTACCTGGTGTTTTGCTCGGCTAGGACGCTCCGGTCGTTGCCCGGCCGGGACGAAATGGTCGTGCTGGACATTGAGACGCACGTACGGGAAGACCACATCCATCTCTATGGTTTCTCCAACCCGGGCGAAAAGGAATGGTTTCGGCGGTTGCAGAGCGTGCAGGGCGTGGGCGCCCGGGTAGCGCTGGCAATCCTGTCCATCCTGACGCCGGCGGAGCTGTCGCAGGCGGTGGCGGCGCAGGACCGGGCGATGATCGGCCGAGCCTCGGGCGTGGGGCCCAAGCTGGCTGCCCGCATCGTCGGCGAGTTGAAGGACAAGGTGCCGGCGTTCGAGGGCTTCGGGGCGGCAGCCGCGCCCCGGGCCGGCGCTGCGCCGGCGGACGGCCGTCTGGCCGATGCCGTCTCGGCGCTGGTCAATCTGGGCTACCGGCAGGCCGACGCCATGGGGGCGGTGGCGCGGGTCAACCGCGCGCAGGGAGGCGAGGCGTCGCTCGAATCCCTGATCCGTGGCGGGCTCAAGGAGCTGGCGGGATGAGCGCTGCCGGCGAGACCAGGATGGTCGGCGCGGCGCGCCGCGAGGAGGACGCCTTCGAGGCGTCGATCCGGCCGCTGCGCTTCGACGACTTCATCGGCCAGCGCCAGGTGGTGGACAATCTGTCGGTCTTCATCCAGGCGGCGCGGACGCGGGGCGAGGCGCTCGACCACGTGCTGCTGGCCGGCCCGCCGGGCCTGGGCAAGACCACCCTGGCGCAGATCGTCGCCCGCGAGCTGGGCGTGAGCTTCCGCGCCACCTCCGGTCCGGTGATCGCCAAGGCCGGCGAGCTGGCGGCGCTGCTTACCAACCTGCAGGAAAACGACCTGCTGTTCATCGACGAGATCCACCGCCTCAGCCCGGCGGTGGAGGAGATCCTCTATCCGGCCATGGAGGATTTCCAGCTCGACCTGATCATCGGCGAAGGACCGGCCGCCCGCTCGGTACGCATCGACCTGCCGCGCTTCACGCTGGTGGGCGCGACCACCCGGTCCGGGCTGCTGACGACGCCGCTGCGCGACCGCTTCGGCATCCCGGTGCGCCTGGAGTTCTACGGCGTCGACGATCTGTGCGCCATCGTCGAGCGGGGCGCCCGGGTGATGGGCCTGGACCTCACCCGCGACGGCGCGGCGGAGATCGCCCGGCGCTCGCGCGGCACGCCCCGCGTCGCCGGGAGGCTGCTGCGCCGGGTGCGCGACTTCGCCGACGTGGCCGGCCAGCCGGCGGTGGACGCCGCCGTCGCCGACCGGGCGCTGACCCGGCTCGAGGTGGACGGCCGCGGGCTCGACGCCATGGACCGGCGCTACCTGCGCTGCATCGGCGTCGACTTCGGCGGCGGACCGGTGGGAATCGAGACCATCGCCGCCTCCCTGTCCGAGCCGCGCGACGCCATCGAAGAAATCATCGAACCTTATCTGCTGCAGCAGGCGTTCATCCAGCGCACGCCCCGCGGGCGCACGCTGACCCGTGCCGCCTACGAGCATCTCGGCGTGCCGGTGCCGGCCGTCGCCCAGGCGCAACTCTCGTTCCCTGCGGGAGAGGACGATGCCTGAGGCGGCGACGGGGAAGGTTGAACGCGGCGCGCACCGGTATCCGGTGCGGGTCTATTTCGAGGACACGGACACGGCCCAGATGGTCTATCACGCGAATTATCTCCGCTTCATGGAGCGCGCCCGTACCGAGGTGCTGCGCCTGTGCGGGGTGAGCCAGTCCGTCTCCATGTCGGGCGAGCCGCGCGAGGCGCTGGGCTACGCGGTGAAGAGCTGCGCGTTGGAGTTCCTCGCCCCCGCGCGCCTCGACGACCTGCTGGAGGTGCGCACCGAGACCAGCGACGTGGGCGCCGCCTTCATCGATTTCCGCCAGGACATCTGGCGCGGCGACACCGCCATCGCCAGCGCCGTGGTTCGCGTCGTCTGCCTCGACGGCCGCGGCAAGCCACGCCGCCAGCCGGCACATCTGATCGCCCGGCTGGACTCAATCCTCCCCGTCCGATCCCTCGCAAAGGCCTGACCGCATGGAAGAAAACGCCATCAACATGACGCCGCTCGGCGGCACCGCGCCCATGGGGCACGACCTCTCCATCTGGGGCCTCATCCTCCACGCCGACATCGTGGTGCAGGTGGTGCTGGCGCTGCTGCTGGCGGCCTCGGTGTGGTCGTGGGCGATCATCTTCGACAAGATCGGCCGCTATCGCCGGGTCAGCGCCGCGGCGGACAGCTTCGAGGACGAGTTCTGGTCCGGCCGTTCGCTCGAGGAGCTGTACGACCGGCTGCAGGGCCGGGCCAACCATCCCATGGCGCTGCTGTTCCTGGTGGCCATGCGCGAGTGGCAGCGCTCCATCGGCAAGACCAAGGTTGCGACCTCGGGCGCGCGGCTGCAGGAGCGCATCGCCCAGGTGATGCGGCTCAACCTCAACCGGGAGGTGGAGCGCCTGGAGCGCTATCTGGGCTTCCTCGCCACGGTAGGCTCCACGGCGCCCTTCGTCGGCCTGTTCGGCACGGTGTGGGGTATCATGAACAGCTTCCAGTCCATCGCCGCCTCGGCGGACACCAGCCTCGCCGTGGTCGCCCCCGGCATCGCGGAGTCACTGTTCGCCACGGCGGTGGGCCTTGTGGCGGCGATCCCGGCGGTGATCGCCTACAACAAGTTCGCATCCGACATGTCGCGCTTCGCCAACCGATTGGAAGGCTTCGTCGAGGAATTCAACACCATCCTGTCGCGGCAGATCGACGAAGAGGCGGCCTGATGGGCGCGGAGGTCGGAACCAGGGTCCGCGGCCGGAAGGCCCGCTACCAGCCCATGGCGCAGATCAACGTGACGCCGTTCGTCGACGTCATGCTGGTGCTGCTGATCATCTTCATGGTGACCGCGCCGCTGCTGTCGACGGGCGTCAAGGTTGACCTGCCGCAGACCAAGGCCAAGCCGCTGTCCGAGGAAGCCAAGCCGCTGTCGGTGTCGCTCAGGGCCGACGGGTCGATCTACGTCCAGGACTCGGAGGTCGAGATGAACACGCTGATCGAGCGTCTGCGCGCCATCGCCGACGTCAGCAAGGACACCCGCATCTTCGTGCGCGCCGACGAGAAGCTGCCCTACGGCAGGGTCATGCAGGTCATGGGCGCGATCAGCGGTGCGGGCTTCAACCGGGTCGCGCTGGTGACCCAGCCGGTGAAGGGTGCCGGGAGCAAGTAGGGTTCGTGCGCAAGCCTCTTATCTTTTCGGCCGTCTTCCATGCGGTGATCATCGCGCTGATGTTCATCAGCTTCGACCTGTTCGGCAAACCGGAGATCCTCGACGACGCCACCGTCGTCGAGCTGGTGTCGCCCGACCAGATCGCGCCCGAGGCAGCGCCCAAGCAGGAGCAGAAGCCGGAGGAGAAGCCTCCCGAGCCGAAGCCCGAGGAACCCAAGCCGGCCGAGAAGGCGCCGGAGGTGAAGACGGAAACCGCACAGAGCGAGCCGCAGCGGGTCGACGAGGCCGCCGAGGAGCCGCCGCCGGAAGTGGCGCCCGAGCCCAAGCCCGAGGAAAAGCCCGAGCCGCCCAAGCCCAACCCGGTGACCAAGGACCTGCCCAACGTCCGGCCCCACGACAAGCCCAAGCCGCCCAAGAAGTTCGATATGGCGGCCATCGAGAAGATGCTGCTGGACAAGCGCGACAACACGCGCCCGCAGGAGAAGGACAAGAAGACCGCCACCAGTCCGACGCCCAAACCGGCGCCGCCCGACACGCCCGCCCGCAGCCCGATGGACGACGCCAAGGCACGCGCCAGCATCGCCAGCGCCATCGCCTCGCAGATCCATCAGTGCTGGATCGCGCCCGTCGGTGCAACCGGCGCCGAAACTTTGGTCGTCAAATTGCGTATTTATCTTCGGACGGATGGATCACTGGCACAGGAGCCCGTCATCGTCGATCGAGCGCGTATGCTGAGCGATAACTACTACAGGGTCGCCGCCGAGGCCGCACGGCGCGCGGTCCAGCGTTGCGCGCCGTTCAAGCTGCCCGGAGAATATTACGACATCTGGCGCGACGTGACGTTGAACTTCGACCCCAGCAAGGCACTATAGAGACGGAGGACTGAAGCAGATGGCCCATCCCCACACTTCGAGCCGCCTGGCGGGACTGCTCTGCCTCGTGATACTCGCGGTCGCGTGGCTGGTGCCGGCCCATCCGGCCCGCGCCAATCTGGTCGTGGACATCAACAACCCCACCTTCGAGCCGATCCCCGTCGCGGTGCCGTCGTTCTCGGCGCAGAGCCAGGTGCCGTCGCGGCTCGCCGAGATGACCCAGATGGGCGACGACATTGCCGGCGTGGTGGCAGCCGACCTGGAACGGTCCGGCCTGTTCCGTCCGCTGCCGCAGAAGTCGTTCGTCGAGCAGGGCCTGGTGCCCGAGCGGCGGCCGAGATTCCCCGACTGGAAGGCCATCGGCGCCCAGGGACTCGTGGTCGGCAGCGTCAACTTCCTCGCCGACGGCCGCATCGAGGTGCTGTTCCGGTTGTGGGACGTCTACGGCCAGCAGCAGATGACCGGGGTGAAGTATGAGACCACGCCCGACAACTGGCGCCAGATCGCCCACCGCGTCGCCGACGCCATCTATCAGCGGCTGACCGGCGAGGAGGGCTATTTCGACACCCGCGTCGTGTTCGTCGCCGAATCGGGCCCGGGAACCAACCGGGTGAAGCGCCTGGCCATCATGGATCAGGACGGGGCCAACCTGAAATACCTGACCAAGGGCGATTTCCTGGCGCTTACCCCCCGGTTCTCGCCGAACTCCCAGGAAATCACCTATCTGTCGTATTTCAACAACAAGCCGCGCGTATACATCTACGATCTCGAAACCGGCCGCCAGGAACTGCTTGGCGACTTCCAGGGGATGACCTTCGCGCCGCGGTTCTCGCCCGACGGCAACCAGGTCGTGATGAGCATGGAGAAGAACGGCAACTCCGACATCTACATCATGGACTTGCGGACCCGGAAGATTCGGCAGCTCACCGACGGCCCGGACATCGACACGGCGCCGAGCTTCTCGCCCGACGGCCAGTTCATCGCCTTCGAATCCGACCGGGGTGGCGGCCAGCAGATCTACGTCATGCGCGCCGACGGCTCGAACGTGAAGCGGATCAGCTTCGGCAAGGGGCGCTACAAGACTCCGGTGTGGTCGCCGAGGGGCGATCTCATCGCGTTTACCTACACATCCGGGGGCGTGTTCAAGATCGGCGTCATGCGGCCGGACGGGACCGGCGAGCGGATGCTCACCGAGAGCTTCCTCGACGAGGGTCCCACCTGGGCTCCGAACGGCCGCGTGATCATGTTCTTCCGGGGTTACCCGTCGCGAGGCGGCCACGTCGGCAAGGACGAACTATGGTCCGTCGACCTGACGGGCCGAAATCTGAGACGTGTGCCGACGCCGGGCGACGCCTCGGACCCCGCTTGGTCTCCCTTGCTAAGGTAAAACGCTATGGCTATAGTTAGACGTGCCGAAAAAATCGGCATCGGGGGCGCGCACAATAGAGTACGCGTTCGTATTATTGCGTCCGCAAACCCTCCGCTCGACAACCACAACACCCTCTTCATATAAGAAGGAAACGCCTCCCATGTCATCCCACGCGCTGAGAATGAAGTTCATCGTTCTGGCCGCCGCTACTCTTGCTATTGCTGCCTGCGAGAAGAAGTCCGAACAGCCGATTTCTTCGGCTCCGCCGCCGCCGCAACAGTCCAGCAACGCGGCACCGCAGGCAAACGTCAATGAACAGATGTATGCCCCGGGCAGCCAGGAAGAACTGGAAGCCACGGCCGGCAGCCGGATCTATTTCGCTTACGACGACTACAGTCTCGATGCTCGCGCCCAGGCCACGCTGCAGAAGCAGGCCGAGTGGATGCGCAAGTATCCGAACAAGTCGGTGGTCATCGAAGGCCATTGCGACGAGCGCGGCACGCGCGAATACAACCTGGCCCTGGGCGCCCGCCGCGCCGAGTCGGCCAAGCGGTATCTGGTCAGCCTCGGCATTGATGAGGGCCGGATCAATACCATCTCCTACGGCAAGGAGCGTCCCGAAGTGGTCGGTTCCAACGAGGCCGCCTGGGCCCAGAACCGCCGCGACGTGACGGTCGTTCAGTAAGGAAACTCCTGCGGCGCGCCGTGCCACCGGCGCGGCGCGCCGCACAAAGGATCAGAAGCGTGCGCAGCAAGTATTTCGGCCTCGTTCCCCTGTTGACGCTTCTCGCCGCTCCGCTCGCCGCCCAGGCCCAGCAGCAGTCGCTGGACCCCTACCGGGCGCAGACCGAGGTGCGCCTGACGCGGATCGAGAATGACGTCCGCAAGCTCACCGGCAACTACGAGGAAGCCATGTACCGGCTGACCCAGCTCAACCAGAAGCTGGAGAAGCAGCTGGAGGACATGCAGTTCCGCATCGATCAGCTTGAGAAGAAGCTGGCACAGGCCCAGTCCGGGGCACCGGCGCCCCAGGGCGCCGCCGCGGCGGACGAGCCGCCGCCCTCCTACGACGAGGACACCACATCGGGCGGTCCCACCCAGCTGCCCGGCATGTCGGCCGACGAGGGGGCGTCCTCCGCGGACGAGCAGGCGGCCGGCCCGGACGAGCAGGCGGCATCCGGACAGCACCGGGTGCCGGACACCCTGTCGGCGCAGCTGTCCAATCCGGGCGGCACGCCGGCGCCGCCCCGGGGCACGCCCGAGGAGACGCCCGACCAGTATCTGCAGGGCGACACCCCCGAGGAGCAGTTCCAGTACGCCTTCTCGCTGCTGCGCCGCGACGACCTGGAGAAGGCCGAGGGTGCGTTCCGGGCGTTCCTCGCGCTGCATCCGGACCACAAGCTGGCGCCCAACGCCAACTACTGGCTCGGCAAGACCTATTACGCCAGGGGCAACTACGCCCAGGCGGCCCAGGTGCTGCTTAACGGCTACAAGCAGTTCGCCGACAGCGACAAGGGCCCGGACATGATCCTGACCCTCGGCCTCAGCCTCCACGAGCTGGGCCAGGACGAGCAGGCCTGTGCCACCTACGACGAACTCGGCCGCCGCTATCCCAACGCCTCGCCAACGATCGTGCAGCGGGCCAAGGCGGGACAGCAGGCCGCCGGCTGCCAGTAAGACGGTGACCGCGGCCGCCGACATGGCAGCCGCGGCGGGACCGGTCCGCGACGATGAATTCGCCGCCCTGGCCGACCGCCTGCCCCGCTTGGGTGCCGCCGGCCACGCCGCCGTCGCGGTCTCGGGCGGACCCGACAGCATGGCCCTTGCCCTCCTCGCGCAGCGCTGGGCGGCGTCGCGCGGCGTCGCCGTGACGGCCCTGACCGTGGACCACGGCCTGCGTCCCGACTCCGCAGGCGAGGCGGCCGCGGTGGGGCAGTGGATGTCCGCCCGCGGCCTGCGCCACGAGATCCTGGTCTGGCGGGGCGGTCCGCGCGGCAATCTGCAGGCGAGCGCCCGGCAGGCGCGCTACCGGCTGCTCGACGACTGGTGCGCCGCGCATAGCGTTCCCGTGCTGCTGCTGGCCCATCACCTGGAGGACCAGGCAGAAACCGTGCTGCTGCGCCTTGGCCGCGGCAGCGGCGTCTACGGCCTGGCGGCCATGGCCGCGGAGGCCCCGCCGCCCTGGCCCGGCGCTCCGTTCCGGGTCCGCCCGCTGCTCGACGTGCCGAAGGCGCGGCTCGCGGAGACGCTGCGGGCGATGGGGCAGGAATGGGTCGAGGATCCCAGCAACCGCAACCGGGACTTCGCGCGGGTTCGCGCCCGCGAGGTGTGGGCCGGGTTGTCGCCCCTCGGCATCACGCCCGAGCGGGTCGCCGCCACCGCGCGGCACATGGCCCGGGCGCGCGAGGCCCTCGATGCCGAGGCGCGGGCGCTGGTGGCGTCGGCCTCGGGGTTTGCCGAGGGCGGCTACGCCACGCTGTCGCCGGCGGTCCTCCGAAAGGCCCACGACGAGGTGGCACTCCGGGCGCTGTCGCTGCTGCTGCTGGGCGTCGGCGGCAACGCCTACACGCCGCGGTTCGAGCGGCTGGAGGCCCTGCTCGAGCGGCTGCGCGCCGACGACCTCGGCGGCGGCGTCACCCTGGCCGGCTGCCGGATCGTTCCCGACGGGTCCGGCCGGGTGCTGCTGGTCCGCGAGGCGCGGCGCATGGAGGGGCCGCTCATCCTCGGCCGCCGTCCCGCCCTGTGGGACGGGCGGTTCCTGGCGCGCGGCGCCGGCCTCACCATCGACCGGCTGCGCAGCGGCGTCGCCGCGCTGCGCCGGGCGGTGCCCGAGGCGGCGCTGAAGCGGGTTCCGGCACCGGCCCGGCAGGTGCTTCCGGCGCTGTTCGACGAGCGCGGCCTCGTCGCCGTGCCGGCGCTCGGCTTTTGCCGGCCGGATGCCCAGGCGGCCGACCTGGCGGTGCGGTTCCTGTCGCCGCTGGAGCCCGCGCGCCCCTGAAAAAGGGGACTGTCGCCAGGCTCCGCGAGCTTCTTGTCTGCCCGCCCAAATAGCCTATCTTTGCAGGGCAGCCCGCCGGGTGGGCTGAACACTGACGCAGAACGGGAACCTCCCCCTTGAACAACATCGGCCGCAATCTGTTTATCTGGGCGCTGGTGGCGCTGATCGTCATCGTGCTGTTCAGCCAGTTCCAGCACAGCACGTCGCCGGGCACGACCGAGAAGGTCGGCTTCTCGGACTTCCTGGACCAGGTGAACTCGGGCAACGTGGAACGGGTCGTCATCTCGGGCAACCAGATCAAGGGCGTCTACCGGGACAGCAACTCCCAGTTCACCACCCAGTACCAGCAGGGCGCCTACCCCGACCTGGTCCAGAAGCTGCGCGACAAGCAGGTCCAGCTGCGCTTCGAGGAGCCGGAATCCAACAATTTCTGGCTGATCCTCAGCAACTGGTTCCCCATGCTGCTGCTGATCGCCGTCTGGATCTTCATCATGCGACAGATGCAGGCGGGCTCGGGGCGGGCCATGGGATTCGGCAAGTCCAAGGCCAAGCTGCTCAACGAACGAACCGACAGGGTGACGTTCGACGACGTCGCCGGCGTCGAGGAGGCGAAGGAGGAGGTGCAGGAGATCGTCGAGTTCCTGCGCGATCCGCAGAAGTTCCAGCGCCTCGGCGGCAAGATCCCGCGCGGCGCGCTGCTGGTCGGCCCGCCGGGCACCGGCAAGACGCTGCTCGCCCGCGCCATCGCCGGCGAGGCCAACGTGCCGTTCT
>WGNW01000047.1 GCA_016124315.1 Alphaproteobacteria bacterium | reverse complement strand
GTATAAGCTCCGGCCGGACTTCGGGGGCGGGGGGCGGGCAGTGCAGAATTTCGACCTGATCGTGATCGGCAGCGGGCCGGCCGGGCGGCGGGCCGCCATCCAGGCCGCAAAGCTCGGCAATTCGGTGCTGGTGGTGGAGAACCGCCTGCGCGTCGGCGGCGTCTCCGTGCACACCGGCACGATTCCGTCCAAGACCCTGCGCGAGACGGTGCTCAACCTCTCCGGCTGGCGTGAGCGCGGTTTTTACGGCCTCGCCTACCGCGTCAAGAAGGACATCGAAGGCAAGGACCTCGGCGCCCGGCTGCGGATGACGCTCGACCACGAGATCGACGTGCTGGAGCACCAGTTCGCCCGCAACGGCGTACGCACCGTGGCCGGGCGGGCGCGGTTCGAGGACACCCACACCATCACCGTCGCCAACGGCAATGGCGACGAGCACTTTTCCGCCGATCGCTTCGTCGTCGCCGTCGGCACGGCGCCGTATCGCCCCGGCCACATCCCGTTCAACGGCACCAGCGTCTTCGACAGCGACGACATCGCCACCGACCCCCGCGTGCCGCGCAGCCTGACCGTGGTCGGCGCCGGCGTCATCGGCATCGAATACGCCACTATCTATTCGGCGCTCGACGTGCCGGTGACACTCGTCGAGCCGCGCGAGAACTTCCTCGAGTTCATCGACCGCGAAATCATCGACGAATTCGTCCACGAGCTCCGCAAGCGCGGCATGCAGATGCGCCTCGGCGTCAAGGTCGAGAAGGTCGAGGTCGATGGCCAGGGCTGGGCGGTGTCGACGCTGACAGACGGCCGCCGCATCCGCACCGAGATGCTGCTCTATGCCGCTGGCCGGGTCGGCGCCACGGCCGACCTCGGGCTCGAGGCGTGCGGCATCGAGGCCGACGACCGCGGCCGGCTGCGCGTCGATCCAAGGACGTTCCAGACCACCGTCCCGCACATCTACGCAGCCGGCGACGTCATCGGCTTTCCGAGCCTCGCCTCGACCTCGATGGAGCAGGGGCGCATCGCGGCCTGTCACGCGTTCGGCGCGCCGATGCCGCCGGCGCCGGACTACTTCCCCTACGGCATCTACGCCGTGCCGGAGATCTCCACGGTCGGGCTCACCGAGCAGGAGGTGCGGAACAAGAAGATCCCGTACGAGTGCGGCATTGCCCGCTTTCGCGAGACCTCGCGCGGCCACATCATGGGGCTGCAGGGCGGCATGATGAAGATGCTGTTCAGCCTCGACGACCGCAAGCTGCTGGGCGTCCACATCATCGGCGAGGGCGCCACCGAACTCGTCCACATCGGCCAGGCCGTTCTCAACCTCGGCGGCACGGTCGACTATTTCGTCGAGAACACCTTCAACTACCCGACGCTCGCCGAGGCCTACAAGATCGCCGCGCTCGACGCCTGGAACCGCATGCCGAGATAGGTGCGTCGGGCGGCGCTCCGGGCTTGCCTCGGCCTGCCTCCCCGCCTATAGGATCGCCTCCGCGATCGGAGTGTAGCTCAGCCTGGTAGAGCACAGCGTTCGGGACGCTGGGGTCGCGTGTTCGAATCACGCCACTCCGACCATCCTCTTTCCCGACCCCTCGTTCCCTTTCCCGCCCGAGACCTGTCGGTGCGCGCTGCGCCAGCCGCGGCGCCCATGCGAATGGCACATGAGCGCATCCCACCCCGGGGCTGGAACGCGCGGCCGCCTCGTTCACTTCTGATCCCAGGAGCCGGCTCCAAAGAGTTCTCGCGGGCCGCCAGGTCGCGCGTCCTCTCTCCGACCGAGCCGGCCTTTGTCGAGCAGGCGCATCGGCCGCCTTGGTGTGGATCGGCAGCGCGGCGCCTGCGCCAACACTGCCTAGTCCAGGCCGGGGCATTCAGATGGATGACGAGACCAAAGGGCCCGATCCTGACTCGAGGGAAGAAGGCCACGAAAGGGACGGTGACAGGCCCGAGGCGAAGAAGAGCAGGCGCAAGCCCCTCCTGATCGGGCTTGGCGCTCTCGTCGTCCTGGGCGGGCTCGCCTACGGCGCCTACTGGTATCTCGACGCCCGCTTCTACGTCAGCACGTCCGACGCCTATGTGCAAGGCAACGTCGTGATGCTGATGCCTCAGGTGTCCGGCACGGTCACGGCGATCCGGACCGAGGATACCGACCTCGTTCACGAGGGCGATCCGCTCGTCGCGCTCGATCCGACGGACAAGCAGCTGGCGCTCGATCTGGCGAAGGCGAACCTCGCCCAGACCGTGCGCGAGGTGCGCCAGCTCTACGACAACGAGGCCACCCTCGAGGCCACCGTCGCCTCACGCCAGGCGCAGCTCGACCAGGCCCGGCGCGACCTGGACCGGGACCGGCCGCTCGTCTCCAAGAAGGTCATCCCCGAGGCACAGTTCCAGCATGCGCAGACCGCCTACGACACGGCCGATGCCGCGCTCAACGAGGCGAAGCACCAGCTGGCGGCCACACGGGCTGCGGCCGGAACCACGCCGCCCGCGCAGCATCCGAGAATCCGTCAGGCCGAGGCCAAGCTGCGGTCCGCCTATCTCGCCCTTGCGCGCACGACGATCCGGGCGCCCGTCACAGGCTATGTGGCGCAGCGCACCGTCCAGCTTGGCCAGCAGGTCCAGCCGGGCGAGGATTTGCTCGCCATCGTGCCGCTGAACCAGGTCTGGGTGGACGCGAACTTCAAGGAAACGGCGCTGAGCGACGTGCGGCTGGGCCAGCCCGTCACCGTCACGTCGGATTTCTACGGGGGCGACGTCGTCTTTCACGGCCATGTAGCCGGCCTTGCTGCCGGCACGGGCAGCGCCTTCGAGCTGCTGCCGCCGGAGAACGCCACCGGCAACTGGATCAAGATCGTGCGCCGCGTGCCGGTGCGTATCGAGCTCGATCCCAAGGAGCTGAGCAAGGATCCCCTGCGGACCGGCCTCTCGACCGAGGTCAGCATCGACTTGCACGACACCTCGGGCGCCCGGCTGGACCGCAAGGCCGACACGCGCGCCGTCTACGCAACGCCCGTCTATCAGGACGAGACGAAGGGGGTGGGCGCCCTGATCGCCGGGATCCTGCAGGCCAACGGGATGCAGCGCGAGGAGGCGCTCGACCCTGCGCCATCCTCGACCGGCACGCCCGCGAGTTCGAGCGCCAGCGGCACCGACGCTCATGGCGGGTGAGCGCGGCTCCCAGCCGGCGCCCTTCGAAGGCGCTGCCCTGGCGCTGATCACCGTGTCGTTGGCGCTCGCGGTCTTCATGAACGTCCTCGACACCTCGATCGCCAACGTCTCCGTGCCGACGATCGCAGGCGATCTCGCGGTCAGCGCGGATCAGGGCACCTGGATCATCACCTCCTTCGCGGTGAGCAACGCCATCGCCGTGCCGCTCACCGGCTGGCTGGCCAGGCGCTTCGGCGAGGTCCGGCTCTTCGTCGTCTGCACGCTTCTCTTCACCCTCACCTCGTGGCTCTGTGGCCTCTCCTTCACCTTCCCCATGCTGCTCCTGATGCGGACGGCCCAGGGCGCCGTTGCCGGCCCGATGATTCCGCTCTCGCAGAGCCTGCTGCTCGCCAACTACCCGAGCGAGAAGCGCGGCCTTGCCAATGGGATCTGGGGCATGACCGCGGTCGTGGGCCCGGTGGCGGGACCGATCCTGGGCGGCTGGATCACCGACAACATGAGCTGGTCCTGGATCTTCTACATCAACATCCCGGTCGGAATCGCCGCGGCTCTGATCACCTGGATGATGCTCAAGGATCGCGAGACCGAGACGGCACGCCTGCCGATCGACGTGATCGGCCTCTCACTCCTGATCGTCGGCGTCAGCTGTCTGCAGATCATGCTCGACAAGGGCAACGACGCGGGCTGGTTCCAGTCCGAGTTCATCATCGTCATGACCATCCTTGCCGTGATCGCCTTCGCCTTCTTCATCGTCTGGGAGCTCACCGACGACAACCCGGTGGTCGACCTCTCGCTCTTCGGGCTGCGCAACTTCACGATCGCCACCACCGTCGTGACGGTGGGCTTCATGGTCTATTTCGGCGGGGTCGTGGTGTTCCCGCTCTGGCTGCAGACCCAGATGGGCTACACGGCCACGTGGGCCGGAATCGCCACCTCGTCCCTGGGCATGGCCGGCATCATCGCCTCGCCCGTGGTCGGCCGGCTCACCGACAAGATCGACGTGCGCATCATCGTCACCGTCGGCATGCTCATCTTCTCCACCATCTCCTTCTACAATGCCGGGATGAGCACGCAGGCGAGCTTCAGCGAGCTCTTCCTGCCGCGCCTTCCCTGGGGCATCGGGCTCGCCTGCTTCTTCATCCCGCTGATCACCCTCTCGCTCTCCGAGATCCCCCCGAGCCGGGTCGCCAGCGCATCCGGGCTGTTCAACTTCATGCGCCTCATCGCGCTGGCGCTGGGCACCTCGCTCAGCCAGATGGTCTGGGACAACCGGGAATCCCTGCACGACCACCGGCTGAGCGCCGGCCTGTCGATGCTCGATCCGGTGACCAGACAGGCGCTGGCCCAGGCCGAGGCCGCGGGGCTGAGCCGGCTCGAGGCGTTGAAGAGCCTGAGCCAGACGATCACCCGTCAGGCCTATATGCTGGCCACCAACGACATTTTCTGGCTCTCGGGCTGGCTGTTCCTGGGTCTCATCGTCCTCGTCTGGTTCTCCCGCTCGTCGGCTGCAGCCCGGGCAGACGCTGAGGCGCGATGACGTCTTGCCAGGAGCGCCCTCGCCTGCGAGCCTCCGCCGCAAAGAGGCCCGACTGCGATGATCCAGCTGCTCTATTTCGCCAACCCAATGTGCTCTTGGTGCTGGGGCTTCGCGCCCGTCATGCGGCATCTGCGCGAGGCGTATCGCGACCGGGCGCAGATCACCGTCGTGCTGGGTGCCCTGGGCCGGGGCGACCGGCCGATGCGCGACGTCGACAAGGCCGAGGTGAGCCGGCATTGGGAGCATGTGGCGGAGCTCACGGGGCAGCCCTTCGATCGGACCTTCTTCGACCGCGAAGGCTTCGTCTACGACACCGAGCCCGCCTGCCGGGGCATCGCGCTCTTGCGCGCGCGCTTCCCCGACCTCGCCCTCGACATGCTGTATCGCCTCCAGGAGCGCTTCTACGCGCACAATGAGGACATCACCGATCAGGATGCCGTGGCGCAGACCTGCAGCGAGTTCGGCATCGGCCGCGAGGATGCCCGGACGGCACTCGAGGATCCGGCGCTCGTCGACGGCGTGAGACGGGAGTTCCGGGACGTGGCAGGGCTCGGCGTCACCGGCTATCCTACGCTGCTGGCACTGACCAAGCCGAAGCCCAAGGTGGTCAGCATCGGCTGCCGGCCCTGCGAGGACGTCGTGCGGGATCTGGATCTGGCGCTGACGGAGTCTGCCTCATGAGCGTCGAGCCTTCTCTCGTCCGCTCGGTGGAAGCGCTGCGCGAGCAGGTGGACGTGTGGCGTCGCAGCGGGCTCAAGGTCGGCCTCGTGCCGACGATGGGGGCGCTGCACGAGGGGCACCTGACGCTGGTGCGGGCAGCGCTGGCCGAGTGTGATCGCGCCGTCGTCTCGATCTTCGTCAATCCGCGCCAGTTCGCGCCGACCGAGGATTTCGCGCTCTATCCCCGGCGCGAGGCCGACGATCTGGCCCAGCTGGCGCTGGCCGGCGTGCAGCTCGTGTTCATGCCTCCCGTCGAGGTGGTCTATCCCGAGGGCTTCGCCACCGCCGTCACGGTCTCGGGCAGCCTGACGCAGGGCCTGTGCGCCCCCTTCCGGCCCGGTCACTTCCAGGGCGTCGCCACGGTCGTGGCCAAGCTCTTCCTCCAGTGCCTGCCGGACCACGCCTATTTCGGCGAGAAGGACTGGCAGCAGCTCCAGGTCGTGCGCCGGATGACGCGCGATCTCGACATCCCGGTTGCTGTCGTCGGCATCCCGACGGTACGGGAGCCGGACGGCCTCGCCCTCTCCTCGCGCAATCACTATCTGAGCCCGGCCCAGCGCGAGACGGCATCCGTCTTCCCCCGCGCCTTGCGCGAGGGCATCGAGCGCATCGAGGCGGGCGACCCGGTGGAGGCTGCCCTAGGCGCGATGCGGGATCGGCTCGCTGCGTCGGGCTTCAGCCCGATCGACTATGTCGATCTGGTGGACGCGGTGACCCTGGAGCCGGTGCGCAGCCTGGGCGAGCGGCCGCTGCGGCTGGCGGCGGCCGCCTGGCTCGGCCGCACGCGTCTCATCGACAACTGGCCGGTGGTCACCGGCGCCGGGGCTCGCTGAGCGGCGCGGCGGGCGTCAGCCGGGCATCGTCCAGGTCGGGCCACGCCTGAGAAGCGCGTTCAGGTCGGGCGTGCCGGCCCGCGCCCGCTCGGTCTCCTCCTGCGCGCGCACCGCGGCGTCGTAGGTCGGCGCGGGGCTGTCGAAGAGCACGCCCACCGCCACCGGCATCGGCGGCTCGAGCATCGCCAGAAGGGTGGCCAACATCGCGTTCGTCTGGTCGTGGATGAGGATCTGGCCTTCCTCCACACCCTCCTCGTCCAGGCTCACCGCCTCGATGGCGAGCCCGCCGGCCGCGAGGCGAAGCCCCTTCCTGCGGTCCTTGCCGAACAGCAGCGGTGCCCCGTGCTCGACATGGATCTGAGCGTCCGCCTCGACGGCGCGGTCGGTGAAGCCCGCGAAGGCGCCGTCATTGTAGACGATGCAGTTCTGGATGATCTCGACCAGCGCCGTGCCCTTGTGGGCGTGCGCCCGCTTGAGGATGTCGGGCAGCACCTTCTGCTGGGTGTCGATGCCGCGCGCCACGAACCGTGCGCCGGCGCCCAGCGCCAGGCGAAGGGCCGACACCGGCCTGTCGATCGAGCCGCCGGGCGTGGAGGGCGAGCGGGTGCCGATCCGCGAGGTGGGCGAGTACTGGCCCTTGGTGAGGCCGTAGATCTCGTTGTTGAAGAGAAGAATGGTGAGATCGACGTTGCGGCGCAGGGCGTGCATCAGATGGTTGCCGCCGATCGAGAGCATGTCGCCGTCGCCGCCCACCACCCAGACGTCGAGCTCGGGGTTGGCGAGCTTGATGCCGGTCGCCACCGCCGGCGCCCGGCCGTGGATGGTGTGGAAGCCGTAGGTCTCGATGTAGTAGGGAAACCGCGCCGCGCAGCCGATGCCGGAGACGAAGACCGTGCGCGCCGGATCGGCCGCGATATCGGCCAGCGTCCGCTGCACCGCTTTCAGGATGGCGTAGTCGCCGCAGCCCGGGCACCAGCGGACCTCCTGGTCGGTGGCGTAGTCCTTGGGCTGGCGGGGCTTGAGAACCGGCGCGTTCATGAGGATATCCCCAGCGCCGCTGTCATCGCGTCCTCCACCTCGTGGATCGTGAAGGGCTTGCCCGTCACCTTGGAGAGCGACTGTGCCGGCACGAGATACTCGTTCCTCAGGATCGTCACGAGCTGGCCCTTGTTCATCTCGGGCACCAGGATGTGCTCGAAGCCGCGCAGCAGCTCGCCCAGGTTGCGCGGCAGCGGCCAGAGATGGCGCAGATGGATGTGGCTTACGGACTGGCCCCTGTCGCGGAGCGTCGTCACCGCGCGGGCGATGGGCCCGTAGGTGCTGCCCCAGCCCACCACGGCGAGGCGCCCGCTCGTCTCACCCTGCTCGACCTCCTGCTCGGGGATGTCGTCGGCCACCGCCAGCACCTTGTCCCAGCGGGCCTCGGTCATGCGCTGGTGGTTCGCCGGATCGTAGGAGATGTTGCCGCTCAGCGCATCTCGCTCGATGCCGCCGATGCGGTGCTCGAGGCCCGGTGTGCCCGGCTTGACCCAGTCCCTGACGCCGCGGCCGTCGCGCGCGAAGGGCTGGTAGCCCTCGGGCTCGGCTCGGAAGCGCACCGGGAAGGCGGGCGTCGCATCGAGATCCGGGATGAGCCAGGGCTCGGACGCGTTGGCGAGGAAGCCGTCGGTCAGCAGCATCACCGGTGTCATATGGTGGACGGCGAGCCGGATCGCCTCCCTGGCCATCACGAAGCAGTCGGCCGGCGTGGCCGCTGCCAGGACCACGAGCGGCGAATCGGCATTGCGGCCGAAGACCGCCTGATAGAGGTCCGACTGCTCCGTCTTCGTCGGCATGCCGGTCGACGGGCCCGCACGCTGCGAGTTGACGACGACGAGCGGCAGCTCGGCCCCGATCGCGAGCCCGATCGTCTCCGTCTTGAGCGCGATGCCCGGGCCGGAGCTCGAGGTCACGCCGATCGAGCCCGCATAGGAGGCGCCCAGCGCCGCACAGGCGGCCGCGATCTCGTCCTCGGCCTGGAAGGTGGTGACGCCGAAGGCCTTCATGCCCGCCAGATGGTGCAGAAGGGCGGAGGCCGGCGTGATCGGGTAGGAGCAGAAGACCATGCGCAGCCCGGCCTTGCGGGCGCCGTCCACGAGGCCGAAGGCGAGGGCCTCGTGGCCCGTCACGGTGCGGTAGAGCCCGGCCTCGATCGGCGCCGGCCCGACCTTGAAGGCCGGTAGCGGGCCGAGCTCCGCCGTCTCGCCCAGGGCGTGCCCGGCATTGAGGGCAAGGCTGTTGGCCTCGGCGACCTCAGGCTGCTTGGCGAAGCGCTGCTTGAGCCAGGCGAGGATCGGCTCGCGCGGCCGATCGAACATCCACAGCACGAGGCCCAGCGACCAGAAATTCTTGCAGCGCAGCTGCTCGCGCGAGCTGAGCCCGGTGCTCGCCGTCGCCTTCTTGGTCAGATCGGAGATGTCGATGTCGACGACCCGATACCCGGCAAGCGTGCCGTCGTGGCGCGGATCGCCGGCGAAGCCGGCCTTCTTAAGGTCGCGCTCCTTGAAGCTGCCGCCATCGAGAATGATGGTGGCACCACGAGGCAGGTCGGCGAGGTTGACCTTGAGGGCCGCCGGATTGAGGGCGACCAGCACATCCGGCGCGTCGCCGATCGTCCGGATCCGGCGCGCGCCGAAATTGATCTGGAAGGCGGACACACCGAAGGTCGTGCCGGTGGGCGCCCGGATCTCGGCCGGAAAGTCCGGGAAGGTCGCAAGATCGCTACCGCCGATCGCCGTGGCCAGGGTGAACCTGCCGCCGACCACCTGAATGCCGTCGCCGCTGTCGCCGGCGAAGCGCACGACGACGGACTCGAGCGACGTCCGCGACCGGGTCTCCTCTGCGATCTCCACACCTGCCCCCACGCTCACCATGCCGATGCTCTCCCAAGCACCGGCTGGATGTAGACGGCTCGGTCCCGGCCCGAAAGGGCCAGCCGGGTGCGGCCCTTCGCTGCGCCGTCCTACGAGGCCGGCATTACCCAGCGGCCGCCGCAGTTCTGGTCGACGCCGCTGCTGAGCTGGGACAGGGTCTCGTCGCGATAGGGGCTCGTGCTGAGCGAGGTCACGGCGCTGGCGGGCGCCGCGAGGAGCGCCGTCGCGAGGCAGGTCGTGCCCTTGAAGACGACGTAGAACGGCGTGCCGATGACGTCGAGGGCGGTCGCCTGCTTGCCGGTCTCCGGATTGGCACAGCCCGCAAGGCCGGCCGCCATCAGGATCGACAGGATCAGAATGCGCATGGACACCTCCTTGTCTGGCGCCGGCCCTTGTCGCTCAGGTGGCGCTCTCGGTGTGGCGGCCGCTGATGGCGAACTCCTCCTCCGGCGAGCGCACCATCCGGAACCGTGCGTAGACGCCGAAATAGACGAGCCCCGCCAGAAACCATAGCGCACACCAGATCACGGCCGGCCGGTAGGTATCGTTGAAGAACAGCACCACCAGCGTCACCGCCGAGATGACGAGCGCGGCCCAGGCGCCGGGCAGCCCCAGCATGCTGCGATACGGCCGCTCGAGGCCAGGCTTGTTTTTCCTCAGCAGGATGAAGGACAGGGTCTGCATGAAGTAGGCGATGACGGCGCCGAACACGGCCATGTTGAGCACGGTGGCGCCCACGAGGTCGCCCTGGCCCGCAACGTAGAGAACGATCAGCACGAGGTAGCCGAGCGCGGCACCCGTCACGAGGGCCACATGCGGCGTCCGGCGCGTGCCGTGGGTCACCGACAGCCACTTGGGGAAGTAGCCGGCGCGGGACAGCGAGTAGATGTTGCGGCCATAGGCGAAGATGATGGCGTGAAAGCTCGCGACGAGGCCCGCCACCGCAACCAGGCCCAGGATCTTTGCGCCCGCGCCCTCGCCGAAGATGGTACGGAAGCCATCGAGGAGCGGCTCGCCCGAGGTGCCGATCTTGAAGGCACCTGGCGCGATGCCCGAGTTCAGAAAAAGGGTGAGGAAGGCGCAGACGATCAGCGTCAGGATGCCCAGCACCAGGCCCTTGGGCAGGTCACGCGCCGGCTGGTGGGCCTCCTCGGCCGCGAGCGGCAGCTGCTCGATCGCGAGATAGAACCAGATCGCGAATGGCAGGGCGTAGAGGATGCCGGGAACGCCCAGCGGCAGCCACGGCCCGCCGCCCTCCGGCAGCTCGACGAGGCTGCCGTCCGGCCCGAGGCCGATATTGAGGAGCATCCGGTTCCAGTCGAACAGCGGGAACGCCGATACCCAGAAGACGACCAGGATGCCGAGCGCCACGAGCGTGATGAAGACGGTGAAGCGGAACGAGGTCTCGACACCCGCGATGTTGAGCCCGACGAAGACGATATAGCCCAGGAGCCACCAGATCGGCTGGAACCAGTCCGGCGTGCCCATGATGGCACCCAGATAGCTGCCGATGAAGAAGACGATCACGGCCGGGGTGAGGACATACTCCATGTTCTCGGCGAGGCCGGTGACGAAG
>WGNW01000053.1 GCA_016124315.1 Alphaproteobacteria bacterium | reverse complement strand
GGCAAGGTGTTCGAAGAGCGCTGGTTCGTCGACACCGAGCAGTGGAAGGCAGCCTTCTAGGAAAGCTGCCGACCCACAGCGGCGGACCTTGAGGTGCGCGACCACTTCCCCTTCTCCCCACCCCTTGCCTCGCCGATCCAAATGGCCGATATAGGGGGCGGGAGGTTGGCGATGGGCAAATCACTCGCCAACCCGGTCAGGTCCGGAAGGAAGCAGCCGTAACGAGCCCGGTTTGGGTCACCGTCCAGCCTCCTCCTTCACACCGCGGCACGGCCAGCAGACGACGGCACGCCGCCCCGGCGCGCGGAACGGATGGACGGCACAGCCCAGAACCCCGAAAGCCAGACCCAGGGCAGCCCCTACCGGGTGCTCGCGCGCAAGTACCGCCCCGGCACCTTCGCGGAACTGATCGGCCAGGAGCCGATGGTCCGCACCCTGAAGAACGCCATCGACAGCGGCCGGCTGGCGCACGCCTTCGTGCTGACCGGCGTGCGCGGCGTCGGCAAGACCACTACCGCCCGGCTGATCGCCCGCGCGCTCAACTGCGTCGGCCCCGACGGGCAGGGCGGGCCGACCACCGAGCCCTGCGGCGTGTGCCGCCACTGCACCGCCATCGCCGAATCGCGGCACGTCGACGTGATCGAGATGGACGCCGCCAGCCGCACCGGCGTGGACGACGTACGCGAGATCATCGACGGCGTGCGCTACGCGCCGGGCGACGCGCGGTTCAAGATCTACATCATCGACGAAGTGCACATGCTCTCGCGCAACGCCTTCAACGCGCTGCTGAAGACGCTGGAGGAGCCGCCCGAGCACGTGAAGTTCATCTTCGCCACCACCGAGATCCGCAAGGTGCCGATCACCGTGTTGTCGCGCTGCCAGCGCTTCGACCTGCGGCGGGTGGAGACGGCGACGCTGAAAGCCCATTTCGCCGCCCTCGCCGGGAAGGAGGGCGTGTCGATCGACGACGACGCGCTCGCCATGATCGCCCGCGCCGCCGACGGCTCGGTACGCGACGGCCTGTCGCTGCTCGACCAGGCCATCGCCCATGGCGGCGGCCGGGTGGAGGCCGGGCAGGTGCGCGACATGCTGGGCCTCGCCGACCGCGCCCAGGTGCTCGACCTGTTCGAGGCGGCGATGGGCGGCGACATCGCCGCCGCGCTCGCCAGCCTGCGCGACCAGTACAATGCCGGCGCCGACCCGGCGGCCGTGCTCGAGGACCTGCTCGGCGTCACCCACTGGCTGGCGCAGATCAAGGCCGCGCCCGAGTCGGCCGGCGACGGCGCGCTGCCCGAGGCCGAACGGCGCTTCGCCGAGAAGATCGCCGGGCGCCTCGCCATGCCGGCGCTGACCCGCGCCTGGCAGATGCTGCTCAAGGGCCTGGAGGAGACCCGCGCCGCGCCCTCGCCCATGGGCGCCGCCGAAATGGCGCTGATCCGCCTCGCCTACGCCGCCGACCTGCCCAGCCCCGCCGACCTGGTGCGGAAGCTGCAGCAGGGCGGCGCTGCGGCCGCCGGATCTCCGGCCGCCGCTTCCCCGCCTGGGGGCGCGCCGGCCCGCGCCGAGGCGGCCCGCGGCGGCGCCTCCGGCGGGGCGGGACGCGCCCAGCCGTCGGCCGCGCCGCGCCCCGAGCCGTCGCCTGCGCCCCAGGCCAGCGGCCTGCCGCAGCCGCGCAGCTTCGAGGACGTGGTGGCGCTGGCGCGGGACAACCGGGAAGGCGTGCTGGAGGCCCACCTCACCGACAGCGTGCACCTGGTGCGCTTCCAGCCCGGCCGCATCGAGCTGCGGCCCGGCGACCGGGCGCCGCCCGACCTGATCGGCAGGCTGGGCCAGCGGCTGAGCGAATGGACCGGCGAGCGCTGGGTGGTCACCGTCTCCCGCGAGGCGGGCGAGCCGACCCTGCGCGAGCAGAAGGAGGCCGCCCAGCGGCGGCTGCAGACCGAGGTGGAGGCCCATCCGCTGGTGCAGGCCGCGCTGCGCGTCTTCCCCGGCGCGCAGGTTACCGCCATCATCGATGCCGCGCCCGCGGAGGTGCCGTCCGCCGACGGCGAGGCCGTGCCGGACGCGGACCCCGACGACTTTGGAGACCACGAGCTATGAAGAACCTGTCGAGCATGCTGAAGCAGGCGCAGCAGATGCAGCAGAAGATGGCCGACCTGCAGACCGCCCTCGAAGCGGCCGAGGTGGACGGCAGCGCCGGCGGCGGGCTGGTGACCCTGACCATGTCGGGCAAGGGCGAGCTGAAGCGCATCCGCATCGACCCGTCGATGGCGAACCCGGACGACATCGAGGTCCTGGAGGACCTGATCGTCGCCGCCCACAAGGACGCCAAGGCCCGCGCCGAGGCCTATGCCGCCGAGGAGATGAAGAAGCTCACCGGCGGGATCGAGCTGCCGCCGGGCATGAGCCTGCCGTTCTAGGATCCCCATGGCCGCTCCCGTCATCAGCCCCGAGATCGACGGGCTGATCCAGCTGCTGTCCAGGCTGCCGGGGCTCGGCCCCCGCTCGGCGCGCCGCGCCGCCCTCCACCTGCTGAAGAAGGGCCCCTCGGCCATGGAGCCGCTGGCCCGGGCGCTGACCGAGGCGGCGGCGCGCATCCGGCCGTGCAGCGTGTGCGGCAACCTGGACACCGCCGACCCGTGCCACATCTGCACCGATCCGCGGCGCGACCCCGCGACCCTGTGCGTGGTGGAGGAGGTGGCCGACCTGTGGGCGCTGGAGCGAGCCGCCTACAAGGGCCGCTACCACATCCTGGGCGGCGTGCTCTCGGCACTGGACGGGATCGGCCCGGAGGACCTGGACATCGGCGGCCTGGTCGACCGGGCGGGCGCGCCGGAGGTAACCGAGGTGATCCTCGCCATGAACGCGACGGTCGACGGCCAGACCACCGCCCACTACATCACCGACCGGCTGGCCGAAAGCGGCGTCGCCATCACCCGTCTCGCCCACGGCGTCCCCGTCGGCGGCGAGCTCGACTACCTGGACGACGGCACCCTGACCACGGCGCTGAAGGCCCGGCGGCCGCTGTGATTGCCTGCCCGCCCTTCGCGACGGCCCTGCGGGCCTCTTCAGGGATAACGGTTTGTTATTTAAAGAATATCCGTTCGGGCTGAGGAGACGCGCAGCGTCGTCGCGAAGCCCGGCCGCGGGTCTCAGCCCTCCGCCGCCTTGCCGGGTTCGGGGACGAGGCGGAGGCGCTGTTCCTCCTCCAGCTCCAGCTCCTCGATCTTGTCGGCGCGGCCGGCGATCTTCTTGCTGGAGATGACGATCTCGTCGACGTCCCGCGTCGCCTGGTGGAAGTGCTTCTGCAAATTGTCGACGCGGGCGTCCAGCCGGCGCACGTCCTTCATCAGCACGGCCACCTCCTTCTGGATGAGGCCGGCCTGCTCGCGCATGCGCACGTCGCGCAGGATGGCGCGCACGGTGTTGAGCGTCGCCATCATGGTGGTGGGCGAGACGATCCAAACCTTGGCCTGGAACGAGCGCTCCACCACCTCGCGGAAATTGGCGTGCAGCTCGGCGTAGACCGCCTCGGACGGCAGGAACATCAGCGCCGAATCCGCGGTGTCGCCGGCGACGATGTAACGCTCGGCGATGTCCGCCACGTGCTTGAGCACGTCGGTGCGGAAGGCGCGCTCGGCCAGCTTGCGGTCCTCGCCCCGCTCGGCCGCCAGCAGCGCCCGGTAGCTCTCCAGCGGGAACTTGGCGTCGACGGCGATGGCGCCGGGCGGCTTGGGCAGCAGGATCAGACAGTCGGCGCGCTTGCCGTTGGACAGCGTGGCCTGGAACTCGTAGGCGCTGGGCGGCAGGGTGGCGGAGACCAGGTCGTTGAGCTGGATCTCGCCGAAGGCGCCGCGCGCCTGCTTGTTGGACAGGATATCCTGCAGCCCGACCACGTCGCTGGACAGCTTGGTGATGTTCTCCTGCGCCTTGTCGATGACGTTGAGCCGCTGCTGGATCTCACCCAGCGACTTGGCGGTCTTCTCGGCGCTCTGGCTGAGGCCGTCGCCGAGCCGCTGGGTGACGCCGTCGAGCCGCTGGCCGATGGCGTTCTGCAGGCTCACCTGGCTTTCGGCCAGCGCCTGCAGCCGGCTGGTGAGGCTGGCGATCTGCTCGGCCTGCCACTGGGCCATGGGATCCTGCCGGGGCCGCCGGAGCTGGGCCAGCACCAGCGCGAAGCCGCCGGCCACCGCGACCAGCAGGACGACGGCGGCGATGGCGATGGCGAACCCGGACCCGGACATGGCACCTCGGCAGTGGAACGGAACGACGGACAGGGTAGCACGGGCGGATTCCGCCGGGCCAGCGCCGCTTGACGCTCCGGCCGGGGCGTACTAGTTACCGAAGACTTTGGAGAGCGAAACGATCATGGCCGTCCGCAAGATTCTCACCGTCCCCGATCCCGTGCTCAAGCAGGTCTCCACGCCTGTGGAGGCGGTGGACGACGAGCTGCGCGCCCTGCTGGACGACATGCTGGAGACCATGTACGACGCCCCTGGCGTCGGCCTGGCGGCCATCCAGGTGGGCGTGCCGGTGCGCGCGCTGGTGATGGACGTGTCGGCCGAGGGCGAAGGCCCGGCGCCGCGCTACTTCGTCAATCCCGAGATCGTCTGGCACTCGGAGGAACTGAGCTCCTACCAGGAGGGCTGCCTGTCGGTTCCCGAGCAGTATGCCGACGTGGACCGGCCGGCCGAGGTGCGGGTGAGCTTCCTCGACTATGACGGCCAGCCCCAGGAGATGCATGCCAGCGGCCTGCTCGCCACCTGCATCCAGCACGAGTTGGACCACCTGAACGGCGTGCTGTTCATCGACCACCTGTCGCGCATGAAGCGCGACATGATCGTCCGCAAGCTCACCAAGGCCCGCAAGGCCGAAGCGGCGGAATAGCCGGCCTTCCCGATGCGAATCGCCTTCATGGGCACGCCCGACTTCGCGGCGCGCATCCTCTCCGATCTCGCCGCCTGGTGCCGCGACCGCGGCCACGAGCTGGTCGCCGTCTACAGCCAGCCGCCCCGTCAGGCCGGCCGCGGCAGGAAGCCGCAGCCGTCGCCGGTGCGCCGGCTCGCCGACAGCCTGGGCATCCCGGTGTTCACGCCCGAGCGGCTGAAGGGCAAGGCCGAGCAGCAGGCGTTCGCCGCGCTCGGCCTCGACGTGGCGGTGGTGGCCGCCTACGGCCTGATCCTGCCCAAGCCGATCCTCGACGCGCCGCGGCTCGGCTGCATCAACGTCCACGCCTCGCTGCTGCCCCGCTGGCGCGGCGCCGCGCCGATCCAGCGGGCGATCATGGCGGGCGATGCGACGACCGGCGTGTGCATCATGCGCATGGAGGAGGGGCTCGACACCGGGCCGGTTTACCGCCGCCGGGAACTCCCCATCGCGCCGGACATGACGGCGGGCGAACTGCACGACGCGCTGGCGGCGCTGGGTGCCGCGCCGCTGTTCGAGGCGCTGGACGACCTCCAGGCCGGCGCCGCGCCGACGCCGCAGCCGGCGGAGGGCGTGACCTACGCGACGAAGATCGACAAGGCCGAGGCGAGCATCGACTGGTCGCGCCCCGCCGCCGAGGTCGACCGGCAGATCCGCGGGCTGAGCCCGTTCCCCGGCGCCTGGTTCGAGGCCCGCGGCGAGCGCATCAAGGCGCTGCGCAGCGCCGTCGTCCCGGGCGAAGGCGCGCCGGGCACGCTGCTGGACGAGGCGCCCACCGTCGCCTGCGGCGAGGGCGCCGTCCGGCTCACCGTGCTGCAGCGCGCCGGCAAGGCCGCCATGGACGCCGAGACCTTCCGCCGCGGCTTCCCGCTGGCGGCCGGAGACCGCCTCGGCTGACGCGCCCGCCGGGCATCATGGTTTGACATCCCGGCCCCGGCGACTCAGGGTAGGAGGCCAACCCACCCGAAGCGCCGACGGCCGCGTCCCAGGAGCTGGCCTCACCGCATCGGTGCCCGGACGGCCCTCCCGGCCGTCCCCCGTGCAAAGGAGGCTCCATGGAATCCCATCATCTGGTCGGCGAGAACGTCAAGCCAGGCGGCGCCGTGCCACGCCGCGTGCTGCAGCGGGCGATCGCCGCCTCCGCCATGGGCAACGCGACCGAATGGTTCGACTACGGCATCTACGCCTACGGCGTCAGCTACATCTCGGCGGCGCTGATGCCCGGCAGCGCCGACGAGGCGACGCTGCTGGCGCTCGCGACCTTCGCCATCTCGTTCCTGGTGCGCCCTGTCGGCGGCCTGTTCTGGGGGCCACTGGGCGACCGGGTGGGGCGCAAGACCGTGCTGGCCATGACCATCCTGATGATGGCGGGCGCCACCTTCTGCGTCGGGCTCATCCCCTCCATGGACAGCATCGGCCTGTGGGCGCCGGTGCTGCTGGTGGTGCTGCGGATGATCCAGGGGTTCTCCACCGGCGGCGAGTACGGCGGCGCGGCGACCTTCATGGCCGAGTACGCACCCGACGACAGGCGCGGCTTCTGCGGCAGCTTCCTCGAGGTGGGCACGCTGGCCGGCTTCTCCTTCGGCGCCCTGCTGATGCTCGGCTTCTCGCTCTGGCTGGGCGACGACACGATGCACGCCTGGGGCTGGCGCATCCCGTTCCTGGTGGCCGGCCCGATGGGCATCATCGGCATGTATCTGCGCTCCCGCATGGAGGACACGCCGGTGTTCCGCGAGATCGAGGAGCACGGCGACCGCGAGGCGAGCCCGACGGTCGAGCTGAAGGACCTGGTGGTGCGCTACTGGAAGCCGCTGTTCGTCATGGGCGGCCTGGTGATCGCCCTCAACGTGGTGAACTACACCCTGCTCAGCTACATGCCCACCTATCTGCAGCGCCGCCTGGGCCTCACCACCGACGAATCCCTGGCGGTGCCGATCATCGGCATGCTGGTCATGATGGTGCTGCTGCCCTTCGCCGGCGCGCTCTCCGACCGGGTGGGCCGCAAGCCGATGTGGTGGTTCTCGCTGGTCGGCCTGTTCGTGCTGGTGATCCCGCTCTACCACGTCATGGAGAGCGGCGTGACGGGCGCCGTGCTGGGCTTCCTGGCGCTGGGCCTGCTCTACGTGCCGCAGCTCGCCACCATCTCGGCCACCTTCCCGGCGATGTTCCCGACGCCGGTGCGGTTCGCCGGCTTCGCCATTTCCTACAACGTCACGACCTCGCTGTTCGGCGGCACCGCGCCGGCGTTCAACAGCTGGCTGATCCGGGCGACCGGCAGCGAGCTGGTGCCGGCCTACACCATGATGGCGGCCTGCGCGGTGGGCGCGGTGGCGCTGATCTTCCTGATCGAGAGCGCCGGCCAGTCGCTGCGCGGCACCCATATCCCCGGCGCCGAGGCCGCCTGACCGCAGGCCGGGAAATCAGGGCTGGCGGCGCGGGGCCAATCCGCCCTATATGGCGCCATGCCATCGAGACTGTCATTCCGCCGGCCCCGCCATGCCCCGCTACCGCCTGACCATCGAGTATGACGGCGGGCCGTTCGTCGGCTTCCAGCGCCAGTCCAACGGGCCCTCGGTGCAGGAGGCGCTGGAGCGCGCGGTCGCTGCCTATTGCGGCGAGGCGGTCACCGTCACCGGCGCGGGGCGGACCGACGCGGGCGTGCACGCCGAGGGCCAGGTGGTGCATTTCGACCTGGCGACCGAAAAGCGCGCCCGCGAGGTGCAGAACGCCCTCAACCACCATCTCAAGCCCGATCCCGTCGCGGTGCTGGAGACGGCCGAGGCCGACCCGGAATTCCACGCCCGCTTCGATGCCATCGCCCGGCACTACCGCTTCCGCATCGTCAACCGGCGCGCGCCGCTGACCTTCGACCGCGGCCTGGCGTGGCACGTGCCGGTGCCGCTCGACGCCGCCGCCATGCACGAGGCGGCGCAGCGCCTGGTGGGCCGGCACGACTTCACCACCTTCCGGTCGGTCCATTGCCAGGCCCAGTCGGCGCTCAAGACCCTGGATCGGCTCGACGTGATGCGCCACGGCGACGAGATCACGGTGATCGCCGAGGCGCGCTCGTTCCTGCATCACCAGGTACGCTCCATGGTCGGCACCCTGAAGCTGGTGGGCGAGGGCAAGTGGACGGCCGGCGACGTGACCGCCGCGCTGGAGGCGCGGGACCGGCAGCGGCTGGGCCTCAACGCGCCGCCGGAAGGGCTCTACCTGACCCGGGTGATGTACCCCTGAACCGTGATCGGGGACCGCGCCACCGCATCTGCGTCTTTGCGAGCCCCGCAGGGGTGCAGCAATCCAGGGGCGGCTGGAACCGATCGACCGCCCCTGGATTGCTTAGTCGGCTACGCCTCTTCGCAACGATATCGGGAGGAAGGCCCCTGCTTCCCGCTCGCATCGAGCGGGGCAGGAAGTGCTTGAGCGGACTTCGGCTCCGCCTCATCGCGGACGGCGGATGCCGGCGCGTCAGGCGAAGTACCGCCGGAGGATTTCCTCGTAGACGCGGGCGAGCGAATCGATGTCGGCCACCGGCACCCGCTCGTCCACCTTGTGCATGGTGCCGCTCGCCATGCCGAACTCGATCACCGGGCAATAGTCCTTGATGAACCGGGCGTCGGAGGTGCCGCCGGTGGTGCTGAGCTCCGGCTCGACGCCCAGCACCGCCCTGCACGCCTCGGTCACCAGGCGGCTCAGCCGGCCCGGCGGCGTGAGGAAGGACTCGCCGCTGACCCGGATGTCGAGATCGTAGGCAACGAGTTCCTGATCGAGGGCGTAGCGTACCAGACGCTCCACGTCCTCGGCGCTGTGCTCGCTGTTGAAGCGCACGTTGAAGCGCAGCCGCGCCCAGGCGGGAATGACGTTCTCGGCGCCAGCGCTGGTCTCGAGCGCGGTGATCTCCAGGTTGGACGGCTGGAAGTGGTCGTTGCCCCTGTCGAGCTCCAGCTCGGCGAGGCGCTGCGCCAGCCGCACCAGCCGGGGCGTCGGATTGTCGGCCAGGTGCGGATAGGCCACGTGGCCCTGAACGCCGGTCACCGTGACCAGGCCGTTGAGGCTGCCGCGCCGGCCGATCTTGGCCATGTCGCCCAGCCGCTGCGGATTGGTGGGCTCGCCGACCAGACAGTGGGTGAGCTGATCGCCCTCGTCGGCGATGGCCTCAAGCAGCTTGCGGGTGCCGTTGACGGACGGGCCCTCCTCGTCGCCGGTGATCAGCAGGCTGATGGAGCCGGGGAAGTTTG
This sequence comes from Alphaproteobacteria bacterium, assembly GCA_016124315.1. Classification (GTDB taxonomy): domain Bacteria; phylum Pseudomonadota; class Alphaproteobacteria; order SMXS01; family SMXS01; genus RI-34. The sequence continues at coordinate 27,548 of WGNW01000053.1, read as the reverse complement.
GATGGTCGCCGGCGAACCGGGCCGCCGCGGCGGCGAAGCAGGCGATCGCCGCCTTCATGTCGGCGGCGCCGCGGCCGAACAGGGTGCCGTCGATGATCTCGGCGGCGAACGGATCGACCGTCCAGCCCGCCAGGTCGCCCACCGGCACCACGTCGGTGTGCCCGGCGAAGCAGAAATTGGGCTGCTTCGTCCCCAGCCGGGCATAGAGGTTGTCGACGTCGGGCGTGCCCGGCTCGGAGAACACGTAGCGGCGGCAGGTGAAGCCGACGGCCTCCAGCGCGCGCTGCAGCACGCCGAGCGCGCCTGCGTCCTCGGGCGTGACGCTGGGGCAGCGGATCAGGGCGCGGGTCAACTCAACCGGGTCGAGATGGGGCATGCGGCGCACTGTAGCCAATTGATGTCCGGGTCAAAGCGAATTCTTGTTCCATAAGCATCATATCATATACGATATGACTCATGAGATTGGTGCTGGATACGGACGTGATCGTCGCCGCGGTCCGCAGTGCCACCGGCGCATCGAGGGCGCTGCTGAATGCCGTCGCGGCGACAAAGGCGGCCGCCCTCGTCTCGGTCCCGCTGTTCATCGAGTACGAGGCGGTGCTGCGTCGACCGCTGCTGAAGGAGGAGACCGGGCTGGAAACCGCCGAGGCGGAGGAGATCCTGGACGGCCTTGCCAACATCATGACGACGGTCGAAATCCACTATTTGTGGCGGCCCCTTCTCTCCGACCCGTTCGACGACATGGTGTTGGAAACAGCGGTCAATGGCGGGGCGCAGGCCATCGTCACCTTCACTGCGCGGGACTTCCGCGACGTGCCAGGGACGTTCGGAATCAGTGTCCTGGCTCCCAGCGCCGCCCTTCGAGACGTGAGGAGCACATGAGCAAAGCAGCGAACTACCCGCTTCGCCTCTCCCGGAGCATCATGCAGGCGGCCAAGGAGACGGCCGAGCTGGAGGGCGTTTCCCTCAACCAGTTCATTGCGACCGCGGTGGCGGAAAAGCTCTCCGCGCTCCGGGCGGAAGACCTGCTGCGGGATCGTGCTCGGCGCGGCGACTGGTCAAAGGCGGCGCGAATCCTCGATCGCACCGGCACGCAGCCTCCCCGCCCGGGCGATGAGGTGGATTGATCAGGTCCGCAGCAGCTCGTTGATCGAGACCTTGCCGCGGGTGCGCTCGTCGACCCGCTTGACGATGACCGCGCAGTAGAGGCCGGGGCCGGGCGTGCCGTCGGGCAGCGGCTTGCCGGGCAGCGATCCGGGCACCACCACCGAATAGGCCGGCACGCGGCCGTAGAAGATCTCGCCCGTCTCGCGGTCGACGATCTTGGTGCTGGCGCCGATATAGACGCCCATGGACAGCACCGCGCCCTCCTCGACGATCACGCCTTCGGCCACTTCCGAGCGGGCGCCGATGAACACGTTGTCCTCGATGCGCACCGGGTCGGCCTGCAGCGGCTCGAGCACGCCGCCGATGCCGGCACCGCCCGAGATGTGGCAGTGGCGCCCGATCTGGGCGCAGGACCCGACCGTCGCCCAGGTGTCGACCATGGTGCCCTCGCCCACATGGGCGCCGAGATTGACGAAGCTGGGCATCAGCACGGCGCCGGGCGCGATGTAGGCCGAGCGGCGCACGAAGCAGCCGGGCACGGCGCGGAAGCCGGCGGCCTTGAACTCCTCAAGCCCCCAGCCCTCGAACTTGGACGGCACCTTGTCGAACCAGCGGGCATTGGTGCCCGGACCGCCCATGATCGGCTCCATGTCGTTGAGCCGGAACGACAGCAGCACCGCCTTCTTCAGCCACTGGTTGACCACCCAGCCGCCGTCCTGCTTCTCGGCGACGCGGGCGTGGCCGGCGTCGAGGGCGTCGAGCGCCGCGTTCACCGCGTCGCGGATCTCGCCGGTGGTGGTCAGGGACATGCCGTCCCGCTCTTCCCAGGCACGGTCGATGACGGGTTCGAGGCTGTTCAGGTCCATGGTCCCCTTCCTGCTGGCTTGCTGCTGATCTCGGGCGCGGCAGACCATAGCCGCCGTCCGCCCGGTGTCAATCGTGTCGAGGCGTCAACCGGCGAGGCCGGCCACGTCGGCCAGCCAGGCCGACAGGTCCTCGGCGACGTGGTCGATGAAGCTGGGGTCGGCGCCGGCGCGGGACCATTCGGAAGCGGTCGGCACCCAGACGGTGGTGATCCCCAGGTCGTGGGCGGGCAGCAGGTTCTTCGCCAGATCCTCGACCATCACCGCGTCGGCGGTGTCGATGTCGTAGGCGCGGACCATGGCGGTGAACGAGCCGGGGTCCGGCTTGGGCACGAAATCGGAGGCGAGGACGTCGAAGATGCCCTCGAACAGCCGTGTGACGCCCAGCCGCTCCATGACCCGCCGCGCATGGCCCTCGGAACCGTTGGTGTAGACGATCTTGCGGCCGGGGAGGACCTCCAGCGCGCAGGCCATGCGCTCGTCGGGCATCACCACGCTGAGATCGATGTCGTGGACGTAGTCGAGATAGTCGTGCGGGTCGACCTCGTGGTGGCGCATCAGGCCGGCCAGGGTGGTGCCGTATTTGTGGAAATAGTCCTTCTGCACGCGCCGGGCCTCGCCCAGGTCGCAGCTCAGCAGCTCGGAGATATAGGCGCCCATCTTGACGTCGATCTGGGCGAACAGGTCGCACGCCGCCGGATAGAGCGTGTTGTCCAGGTCGAAGATCCAGGTGCCGGTGTTGTAGAGCGGATGGGTCATCAGCCTCCCAGTGCCTGCAGCGCCGCCTCCGGATCGGCGCCGAAGGAGGCCAGATGGCGGCGGTAGAGATGCACCAGCCGCTCCGTGGTCTCGCCGGGCGCGCCGTTGCCGACGGGGCGCCCGTCGATGGCGACCACCGGCATTGGGCCGCCGGTGGTGCTGGTGAAGAACGCTTCCCTGGCGGCCAGCGCCTCGGCGACCGTGAACGGCCGCTCGCGAACCGGGATGGCCGCGTCCCTCGCCAGCCCGATCACCACTTGCCGCGTGATCCCGGCCAGGATGTCGGTCGACAGCGGCCGGGTGACAAGGGCGCCGTCGGCATCGACGATCCAGGCATTGGTGGAGGCGCCCTCGGTCACGTGACCGTCCCGGTCCACCATCCAGGCCTCGAAGGCGCCGGCGTCGCGCGCCCGCTGCTTGGCCAGCGCGTTGGGCAGCAGCGAGACCGTCTTGATGTCGACCCGCGCCCAGCGCTCGTCGGGCATGGTGGCGACGGCGACGCCGGCCGCCGCCCGCGCCGCCACCTTGCGGAAGTCCACCGGCCGGCAGGTCATGATCAGTGACGGGCGAAGATCTTTCGGGAACGTGCTGTCGCGGGCCGGATGACGCAGGCCGGGCGCGCCGCGGCCCGCCTGGATGTAGAGCAGCCCGTAGCGCAGCCGGTTGCGGCGCAGCGTCTGCCGGGCGATCACCCCCAGCGCGGCGGCGTCCGGCACGCCCTCGATGCGCAGCTCCGCCAGCGAGCGCCGCAGCCGGGCCAGATGCGGCTGCCAGTCGGCGATGCGCCCGTCGACGACGGCGATCACCTCATAGGCCGCGTCGGCGAACTGCACCGCCCGGTCGTCCACGTGGATGGCGGCTTGGGCGAGCGGCAGGTAGCGGCCGTTGACGTAGGCGACGCGGGACATGGCCTATTCGGGGACCAGGACGGTGGGCTCGGCCGACGGCAGGGCGTCGGGATAGTCGAGCGTGTAGTGCAGGCCGCGGCTTTCCTTGCGGCCGGCCGCCGACTTGACGATCAGGTCGCCCACGGTCACCAGGTTGCGCAGCTCCAGCAGGTCGGGCGTGACCCGGAAATTGCCGTAGTACTCCTGAATCTCTTCCCGCAACAGGTCGATGCGGCGCTGCGCCCGGCGCAGCCGCTTGTCCGTGCGCACGATGCCCACGTAGTTCCACATGGTGCGGCGGAGCTCGTCCCAGTTGTGGGAGACCACCACCTCCTCGTCCGAATTGGTCACCCGGCTCTCGTCCCAGGGCTTCAGGTCGGGCGGCGGCGGCAGGTCGTCCAGCTTGGAGAGGATGTCCTCGGCCGCGCTGGTGGCGTAGACGATGCACTCCAGCAGCGAGTTGCTGGCCATGCGGTTGGCGCCGTGCAGGCCGGTGTAGGACGCCTCGCCGATACAGTAGAGGCTGTCGACGTCGGTGCGGCCGGCCCTGTCCACCATCACGCCGCCGCAGGTGTAATGGGCCGCCGGCACCACCGGGATCGGCTCCTCGGTGATGTCGATGCCGTACTTCCTGCACTGCTTGTAGATGGTGGGGAAGTGCTCCTTGATGAACTTCTTCTTCTTGTGGCTGATGTCCAGGTAGACGCAGTCGATGCCCAGCCGCTTGATCTCGTGGTCGATGGCGCGGGCGACGATGTCGCGGGGCGCCAGCTCGCCGCGCGGGTCGAAGCGCTTCATGAACCGCTCGCCGTTGGGCAACAGCAGCCTTCCGCCCTCGCCGCGCACCGCCTCGGTGATCAGGAAGGTGCGCGCCTCGGGGTGAAACAGGCAGGTGGGGTGGAACTGGTTGAACTCCATGTTGGCGACGCGGCAGCCGGCGCGCCACGCCATGGCGATGCCGTCGCCCGTCGATCCGTCGGGGTTCGAGGTGTAGAGGTAGACCCGGCTGGCGCCGCCGGTGGCGATCACCACCGCCTTGGCGGCGAAGGTCTTCACCCGGTACTCCCGCTGGTCGTAGAGGTAGGCGCCGCGGCACGGGCCGCGCGCGCCGTCGGCGTCGCGGTTGATCAGGTCCACCGCCACGTAGTCCTCCAGCACCCGGATGTTGGGATGCGCCCGCGCCTGCTCGTCGAGGGTCCGCTGCACCGCCTTGCCGGTGGCGTCCTTGGAGTGGATCACCCGGCGGTGGCTGTGGCCGCCCTCGCGGGTCAGGTGGTAGGGGCCCTTCTTGGTGGTGTCGAACAGCATGCCCTGGTCGATCAGCCACTGGATTGCCGCCGGTCCCTCCTCGACCGTGAACTTCACCGCGTCCACGTCGCACAGGCCGCCGCCGGCGACCAGCGTGTCCTCGACGTGCGACTCGAAGCTGTCGGTGGCGCTGAGTACGGCGGCGATGCCGCCCTGGGCCCAGTTGGTGCTGCCGGAATCGATCCGCGCCTTGGACACCACGGCCACGTTACAGCGGTCGGCCACGCACAGCGCCAGGGTCAGCCCCGCGGCGCCGCTGCCGATGACGAGGACGTCGACCGTCGCGTCGTTGGGCATGCGCTACTTCCGGCTCGTGAGCTGCATGAAGACGTCCTCCAGGTCGGCCTGCCGCATGGTCAGGTCGAGGATGGAGTAGCCCGCGTCGTGGACCGCGCCCAGTACCTCGTCCACCCGGTGCTTGCTGGCGGAATAATGCACGGTCAGCCGGTTGCCCGCCTCGGTTTCGATGGGGAAATCGCGCAGGCCGTCGGGCGTCGCCTCCACCGGGCGGTCGAGCCGCATCACCAGCTCACGCTCGTCGATGCGCTGCAGCAGGTCGCCGGTCGTCTCGTTGGCGACCACCTCGCCCTGGTTGATGATGGCGATGCGGTCGCAGAGCTGCTCGGCCTCTTCCAGGTAGTGGGTGGTGAGCATGATGGTGACGCCGCCGCTCTTGAGCGCCCTGATATGCTCCCAGAGCTGCTGGCGCAGCTCGATGTCGACGCCCGCCGTCGGCTCGTCGAGCACCAGGATGGGCGGGCTGTGGACCATGGCCTTGGCCACCAGCAGCCGGCGCTTCATGCCGCCCGAGAGGGCGCGGGAATAGGCGTTCGCCTTGTCGCTGAGGTGCATGGCGGCGAGGATCTCGTCGGTCCGCCGGTCGGCCTTGCGCACGCCGTAGAGGCCGGCCTGCAGCTCCAGCGCCTCGCGCGGGGTGAAGAACGCGTCGAAGCTGATCTCCTGGGGCACCACGCCGATGGAGTTGCGCGCGTTGCGCGGCGCCTCGTCGATGTCGAAGCCCCAGACGCTGACCTGGCCCTCGGTCTTGTTGACCAGGCCGGCGAGGATGTTGATCAGGGTGGACTTGCCGGCGCCGTTCGGCCCGAGCAGGCCGAAGAACGACCCGCGCGGCACGTCGAGGTCGATGCCCTTGAGCGCTTCGTGCGGCGGGAAGCCCTTGCCGCCGTGATATTTCTTCCGCAGGCCGCGGATCTCGATGGCGTTCTCGGGATGGCTCATTGTCGGGCGAATTCCTGCATGCCTGTCCTGCCGCGCGCACATTCTATTGAATAGCGAGCGGCAATCCGTATCATCCGCTCACGCAAACCTCAACGACGCTGGCCCCCACAAAAGCGAACAAGTCCCGTGCCCGATTCAGCAGCGATCGACCCCCAGGCCCCCGAGACCATCTACATCAGCAGCATGGAAGTCGCCTGCGACGGCGGCGAAGGCGCGCTCGGCCATCCGCGGGTCTACCTCCACATGGGCGCCGACGGGCGGGTGGAATGCCCCTACTGCGACAGGCTCTACGTCCTGCGCGGCGACGAGGACTGAGCCCAACTAACTTCTGGCCTGCCTGCCGGCCTGTGGCATGATGCGCCGCATGAACGATCGCGAGCACATCTTCCTCATCGACGGCTCCGGCTACATCTTCCGCGCCTACCACGCGCTGCCGCCCCTGTCGCGCCCCGACGGCACGCCGGTGGGCGCCGTCTACGGCTTCTGCAACATGCTCTACAAGCTGCTGGAGGACAGCAGCGAGTCCGAGCGGCCGACCCATCTGGCGGTGGTGTTCGACGCCGGCCGGACCACCTTCCGCAACGAGATCTATCCGGCCTACAAGGCCAACCGGCCCGAGCCGCCGGAGGATCTCGTGCCCCAGTTCGCCCTGATCCGCGACGCGGTGCGCGCCTTCGACGTGCCCTGCATCGAGGTCGCGAACTATGAGGCCGACGACATCATCGCCACCTACGCGCGGCTCGCCCGCGAACGCGGCGCCACGCTGATCATCGTCTCGTCCGACAAGGACCTGATGCAGCTGGTGGACGGCGACGTGGCGCTGCTCGACACCATGCAGAACAAGAAGCTGGGCGTGCCGGAGGTGCTGGAAAAGTTCGGCGTGCCGCCGGAGAAGGTGGTGGACGTGCAGGCGCTCGCCGGCGATTCCACCGACAACGTGCCTGGCGTGCCGGGGATCGGCGTCAAGACCGCCGCCCAGCTGATCACCGAATACGGCGACCTGGAATCACTGCTGGCGCGGGCCGAGGAGATCAAGCAGCCCAAGCGCCGCCAGTCGCTGATCGACTTCGCCGATCAGGCGCGCGTCAGCCGGCAGCTGGTGAAGCTGGACGACCGTGTGCCGCTGCCCGACGGCGTCGACGACATCAAGGTGCGGCCCATCGACGTGGAGACTGCGCTCGCCTTCGTCGAGGAGAACGGCTTCCGCACCCTCGCCACCAAGCTGGCCGCGCGCCACGGCGCCGCCCCGCCGAAGGCGGAGAACCCGGCGCCGGTGAAGATGGGCGGCTACGACACCATTCTGAGCCTGGACGATCTCGACCTCTGGATCGAGACCGCCACCGCCCAGGGCTTCCTGGCGGTGGACACGGAGACCACCTCGCTGCAGCCCATGCTCGCCGAGCTGGTCGGCGTGTCGCTGGCCATCGCGCCCGGCAAGGCGTGCTACATCCCGGTCGGGCACACCGGCTCCGGCGGCGACGGCGCCCTCGACCTGGACGGCGACCGGCCGGCCCAGCTGCCCCGCGAGCAGGTGATCGCCCGCCTCAAGCCGCTGCTGGAAGACCCCGGCGTGCTCAAGATCGGCCAGAACATCAAGTACGACACGGTGGTGCTGCACCGCTGCGGCATCGAGACGGCGCCCGTCGACGACACCATGCTGATCTCCTACGTCCTCGAAGGCGGCCTGCACGGCCACGGCATGGACGAGCTGTCGGAGATGCACCTGGGCCACAAGCCCATCGCCTTCAAGGAGGTGGCCGGCAGCGGCAAGAGCCAGGTCACCTTCGACCGGGTGCCGCTAGACAAGGCCACCGCCTACGCCGCCGAGGACGCCGACGTCACCCTGCGGCTACACCAGCTGCTCAGGCCGCGGCTCGCCGCCGAGCATCTGGTCAGCGTCTACGAGACCCTGGAGCGGCCGCTGTCGCCGGTGCTGGCGGCGATGGAGGAAACCGGCATCCGCGTCGACAAGGGCAAGCTCGCCCGGCTCTCGGGCGAGTTCTCGGACACCATGGCCTCGCTGGAGGAGGAAATCCACAGGCTGGCGGGAAGGCCGTTCAACATCGGCTCGCCCAAGCAGCTCGGCGAGATCCTGTTCGACGAGATGAACCTGGGCAGCACCCGCACCGGCAAGTCCGGCGCCCGGTCCACCGGCGCCGACATCCTGGAGGAGCTGGCGGCCCAGGGCCACGAACTGCCCGCCAGGGTGCTGGACTGGCGGCAGGTGTCGAAGCTCAAGAGCACCTATACCGACACCCTGCAGCAGCAGATCGATCCGGTCACCGGACGGGTGCACACCTGCTTCGCCATGGCCTCGACCACGACCGGCCGGCTGTCGTCGACCGATCCGAACCTGCAGAACATCCCCATCCGCACGCCCGAGGGCCGCAAGATCCGCCAGGCCTTCGTCGCCGACAAGGGCGCGGTGCTGATGTCGGCCGACTACAGCCAGATCGAACTGCGCATCCTCGCCCACATGGCCGACATCGCCGCCCTGCGCAAGGCCTTCGCCGACGGCCTGGATATTCATGCCATGACCGCCTCCGAGGTCCTCGGCATCCCACTGGAGGGCATGCCGCCGGAGCAGCGGCGTCGCGCCAAGGCCATCAACTTCGGCATCATCTACGGCATCTCGCCGTTCGGGCTGGCCCGCCAGCTCGGCATCGAGCAGCGCGAGGCCAAGGCCTATATCGAGCGCTACTTCGAGCGCTTCCCGGGCATCCGCACCTACATGGACGAGACCATCGAGTCCTGCCGCGAGCACGGCTACGTGACCACGCTGTTCGGCAGGCGCGTGCATGTGCGCACCATCAAGGACAAGAATCCGTCGCTGCGCAATTTCGGCGAGCGGGCGGCGATCAACGCGCCGATCCAGGGGTCGGCGGCCGACATCATCCGCCGCGCCATGGTGCGCATGCCGGGCGCCCTGCAGAAGGCCGGTCTGAAGACGAAGATGTTGCTGCAGGTCCACGACGAACTGGTGTTCGAGGTGCCCGCCCCCGAGGCGGACGAGGCGCGCGGCGTGGTGCGCGAGGTCATGGAAGGCGCCGCCGCGCCCGCCGTGAACCTGTCGGTGCCGCTCACGGTCGGCGTCGGCGTCGGCGCCAACTGGGACGAAGCCCACTGAGGAGCAAGCCATGACGAGCGAGAGAACGGGCCGGGTCGCCGGCAAGGTAGCAGTGGTGACGGGTGCGGCCGGCGGCCTGGGCTCGGCGATCGCCCGGCGGCTGGCGGACGAGGGCGCGCGCCTGGCGCTGACCGACATCGACGAGGCCGCCGTGAAGAAGGTTGCCGAAACCATCCCCGGCGCCATCGCGCTGCAGCACGACGTCACCGACGAGAACCGCTGGCAGGACGTGCTGGCAACCGTCGCCCAGGAGTTCGGCGCCATCCACGTGCTGGTGAACAACGCCGGGATCGGCGCGGCCGGCACCGTGGAGCAGACCGACTACGCCGAATGGAAGCGGGTGCACGCCATCGACCTGGACAGCGTCTTCCTGGGCTGCAAGTACGCGCTGCCCTACCTGCGACAGGCGGCCGCGGCCGGCACCGGCTGCGCCATCGTCAACATCTCGTCGATCGCCGGCATCATCGCCGGCCACAACGTCTCGGCCTACAATTCGGCCAAGGCGGCGGTGCGCCACCTCACCAAGTCGGTGGCGCTGCACTGTGCCCGCTCGGCGCCGGGCGTGCGCTGCAACTCGGTGCATCCCGCCTTCGTCGACACGCCGATCCTCGACGACATCGCCCGCAACATGAGCCGGGAGGAGGCGCTGGAGAAGCTGGCGCGGCAGATTCCCATCCGCAAGGTGGGCGAGCCGGACGACGTGGCCTGGGGCGTTGTCTACCTGGCGGCGGACGAATCCAAGTTCATGACGGGCGCCGAACTGGTCCTCGACGGCGGAATCAGCGCCATGTAGGGCGGTTTCTGGCGACCGCAGCGGCCCGATTTATAACGTGCATGATAATATAGAAGCCCTCTGCATGTTCTTACAGTTCCCCTCGGCGCAATTTTAGCGTGTCCTAGGCGCAGGGTAGGGAACGAACAGCCGGGCGCAACCGGCAAACAGGTCAAGGGCCAGCACATGTCCAGCCATCACTGCGGCCAAACCATAACCGAGCAGCCCAGACTGCGCGTCGAACACCGGGTCCTGGTGGCCCCGTCGGGTGGCGAGCCCGGCGGACGAGCGCGAAGGCTGGAAAATCTGCTCGATGACTTCTATGCTGAGCATGGCCCGGCTTGGGAACTGGTAAACGTCTACAAGGTAGGAACCAGTGATTTCGTGAGCGACCGGCAGGAACTGCTGTTCGTCTTCCAGCGCAGGACCTATCAGGCGGTGACCGACTAGCCGCGCGCATAAGCTGCGGCACCATGTTTATCGAGGTTAATATTGGCGCAGATTAAGGTCGATCGGCTCGACGCCCTTCCACGGGCAGGCGCTGGTCAGTCCCTATTGGAGTACATCCGCACGTCCCCCGACGAGGTCGCGCTGGGATTCAGGTTTCAGGAAGCCATCCGCACGCTGGGCTTTTCCCACTATGTCTACTGCCAGCTCGACGTCAGCCAGCCGCGCCTCTACATGATCTGCTCCACCTATCCCGACGAGATCCGCAGGGTCTGGGCGGACTCGAGCGTCGCCGTGCGCGACCCGCTCATCCCGCACATCATTGGACGCACCACGCCCATCCGGCGCACCGACGTCGGCGACGACGGCTCGTGGGCGATAGACATCTTCGAGGGCCTCGAACAGTTCGGGGTGCATTCGCCGGCCCTGCATTTCCCGGTGTGCGACCAGAGCAACTACATGGGCCTGTTCGCCGTGGCGCCGACGACCGCAGATTTCGAGGCGCTGGGGGAAGAGCACTTCGAGCATGCCGAGGCGCTGATGCCCGCCCTGTGCAACCAGGCCCACGAGACCTGGTGCCTGCTGACCGCGCGCGCCGGCGACGAATCGCCGGTGCTGAGCGACCGGGAGACCGAGATCCTGAACTGGCTCAGCCACGGCAAGTCGACGGAAGACATCGCCGAGATCATGCAGATCGCCGAGCGGACGGTGAACTACCACGTCGCCAACCTGAAGACCAAGCTGGGCGTCGAGACCCGTGCCCACGCCGTGGCCCAGGCGATGCGTCTCCGGCTGATCTGACGGCCGGACGCGAGGCTCAGGGGCTGTAGGGGACCTTGGTCACCATGGTCACCACTTCCTCCTCCAGGGTTTCGGCGAGGGTGTCCCAGAACTCCTTGTAGTCGGACCGGGCGGCGACCTTCTTCATCACCTCGTTGTAGGCGTTGGCGTCCGCGATCTCCCAGATGTCGATCACCGTGTGCAGGCGGCCCACGGTGGTGACCCAGGCGCCCACCAGTTTCCAGCCGTGGCTCTCGATGATCGGCACCTGCTTGGCCATGGCCTCGCAGAACCGGTGGTAGCCGTCCATGCGGACCTTGAGGGTGACATGGAGGTAGAGGGGTGACGACATCAGACTTCTCCCAGTTTCGAGACGACCTTCCGGCGCCGGTAGAATGACGCGTGTCAGGTCACCATTTCCACCGAAAACTCCGTGCGGGAGAAGCGGCCCGCGTCCGGCCGGCGGGCGGCTGCACCGGAAGGGCGGCACGGCGCTTGTTCCGGCGAACGCCGGACGATACCGTCTTATCAGGCTCGCTGCGGCCCCCGGTGTGCGGGCGCCGCGGCGACGCCGGACGAAAAGGGGACGCCATGTCGCGGACGGTGGAGCGTAGCCCGGAGGATCTCCGGACGGATTTCCGGATCGAGGACCCGCTGCTGCGGGACCGGTTCGAGGAGACGCTCGATTCCCTGGTCGGCGCGTGTCCGGTGGCGCGCAGCCGTGAGGGCAGCGGGTATTTCGTCATCAACCAGCATGCGGACGTGGCGCGGTGCGCCCGCGACTGGCGGACCTTCAGCAGTGCCGACGGCTGGCAGCTCAACGCGCCCGAAGGCACCATCCCGATCCTGCCCGAGGATTCGGACCCGCCGTACCACAACGCGTGGCGCCGGGTGCTCAATCCCTATTTCAGCCGCGACAGCGTCGCGGGGCTGGAGGACTTCGCCCGCCGCTGCGCCGCCGAACTCATCGACGCCATCGCCGGGCGCGGCGAATGCGAGTTCGTCGCGGACTACGCCGCCATCCTGCCGGGCCGCATCCTGTTCGAGCAGATCCTGCCGGTGCCCGTCGCCGACCTGCCGGTCCTCTTCCGGGACATCGACACGTTCTCCTTCGGCGCGCTGGAGGAACGAGGCCCGGCCTTTGCCCGCGTCCACGCCTATCTGGAAGCCTTCCTCGCGGCGCGGAAGGCCGAGGTGCCGCGGGGAGACCTGGTCGACCTGATCGTCGCCGGCGTCGACAGGGACGGCGCCCCCTGCCCGTGGGAAGACAAGGTCTACACCATCCTCGACGTGGTGTTCGGCGGCCTGGCCACCACCACCCACGTGATGTCGGGGGCGATCTACCACCTGGCCGCCCATCCCGACATCCGGCGGGCGCTGCTCGGCGACCCGGGCCTGCTCGATTCCGTGGTGGAGGAGGCGGTCCGCCTCTATCCGCCCGTGGTCGCGGCGGCACGGACGGTGCGCCGGGACGTCGAGGTGGCCGGCGTGCCGCTGAAGGCCGGCGACCGGGTGGCGCTCAACTTCGCGTCCGCCGGACGGGATCCGCGGGCCTGCGACGAACCGGCGCGATTCGACCCGCGACGCCGGGGCGTGGTCCACACCACCTTCGGCGTCGGCCCCCACCGCTGCCTGGGCGAACACCTGGCGCGGCTGGAGGTGCGCATCACCGTCGCGGAGTTCCTGAGGCGCATCCCCGACTTCGAACTGGTGCCGGGCACCCGGCCCATCTACGAGAGCGGCCAGCTCCGCACCATGAAGAACCTGCGGCTCCGGTGGCCGCCGGCCGCCTGAGCGGCGGCGCCGTCAACAGGGGCGGGCCGCTCAGCCCTGCTGCTGCGCGACGAACTCGGCATAGGCCTTGGACGTGGCCTTGGCCATCTTGTCGCCGTCGAACAGGATGCTCTTCTCGGGCGTGAACTCCAGGATCACCCGCTCGGGGGTATCGAGGAACTTCACGAACAGCTCTGGCACCAGCCCCCGGTTGAAGTCGCCCGCGTCGGTCTGCGGAGCGGCGATGGCCGCCGCCAGCATGGGATAGAACCAGGCCTTCACCTCCGGGTTGTCGTCGTGGACCACGGTGCTGCCCTTGTAGGTGATGGTCTTGCCGCCACCCATGCCGGTGCCCGACGAACTGATCACCACCGAGGAGCGGCCGTCGCGCCGGATGGCGGGAATTCGGGCGCGGTGGCGAGCGGCGGTCAGCCAGAGTTTGCCGTCCCGGTGCACGTAGGCCATGATCACGCCGATGGGATGGCCCTGCTTGTTGGACCAGATGAAGGTGCACTCGTGCTGCGTGTCGAGAAGCTCCCTCTCGCGCTCGGGCTCGAGCCCGTACTGGGTCACGTCGTCGTAATTCTCGCTCATCGCGCGGCCTCCTTGCCTGGAAAGCCCGCACTCTAGCCCCGGAACGCCAGGCGTCAAAATAAATTCATCGTCGATGATTAATATGTTGCGTGCCGCAGGCCGGCGGGAGTGCGCCGGCCGTCCTCGGGGAATTACCGCTGGACGCTGGGCGGCAGCTTCGACGTCGGCGGCTGCACCGTGTAGTTGATCTTCCAGATGTTGTCCTTCCCGGCGAAGTTCCGGTCGCACTTGACGTTGTCCGGAAAACGGAGCGGCATGAACCGGGATTCCTTGATCTCCTTGAATTTCATCTGGAACCGGGCCGTGCCGTAGTCGCCGAGCACGGTCTGGAAGTCGGCCGTGCCGTCGACGCCCTTGATGATCATCTCGTTCCGGACGCTTTGCCCGTTCACCATGGACTTGGTCGGTCCCTGCAGCTTGTTGCCGGCGGTATCGGTCCAGTTGAACTGGGCGATGACGACGCCGTCGGTGTCGTTCCGCACCGAGATCTGCACCTTCACCCGCTTGAAGGCCGTATCGTCCTTGACCGGTTTCCACTCGCTCGGCTTCGTGCAGTCGTCCACCGCGAAGGCCGTCGACGGCAGGGCGACCGCCGCGGCGAGCGCCAGCCCCAGGAACCTGTTCATCATTACACTTCCTCGTCCATTGCGCGCCGGGCCCGGCCCGCCGCCCTACTTGGAATTGACGACATAATTGACGAACCAGCGGTGGCTGTCGCTGCCATACCGCCGGTCGCAGGTGATCTTCGAATCGAACGGCCCGGCGTAGAAGTAGATCCGTCCGCCGCCGCTGACGTTCTTGACCGAGAAGGAGGTGGGGTCGAACGTCATGGTCCCGTCATAGCTCTTCAGCTTGGTCTCCACCTTCACCTCGGTGCCTTTGGGAACATTGTCGATCACCGTCACGCCCTGACCCGGCGACAGCGCCTTCGACGTGACCTTCTTGCTGGCGCCGGTCACCTTCGTCTTGAGGTCGGTGTGCGTCGCGTAGAAATCCGCAAGCAGCGTTTCCTTCGACTTGTTCTTCAGCTTGATCTCGTAGCGCACCGTGTACTCGGCGGCCGGGTATTTGGGCGCGCTGTCCTTCTTGCAGTCGTCCTCGGCATGAGCGGCGACGGGCAGCGCCAGCATGACGGCGGCCAGGGCGGCGAGGGTGCGACGCGACATGGGCATCTCCTTCCTGTTCAGCTTCGGCGCCGGAGAAGGGCAGCGCAAGAAACGCGAAGAAGCATGCGATCTTCCGTGCAGCCGGCAGAAAATGGACCTGCTGGAGTCAGCCGCCAAGCGGTCGCTCTTGGCGACATTTTATTTTGTATGAATTATTCGTCCGGACCGCAACCGCAACGAATATCGGCTGGCAACACGCGTCACGCCGTCAGCTTGTACGGGACGTCTGCCGCCGCACCACCTCGCCGCTCCAGGGAATATCTCCAGTCCGGCCCGCGAAAGTCAATATTGTGGCACCTCCAGGCAGTATCAGGTAATATTTTCGAGTAACAGAAGCCAATCTCCAGCAGCACTGGAAAGACGTTGGGAATTTTTTCTTCACGCGGTTGCCGCTGGCTTACCATCCTTATAGCTCTGCCTCCAATGGAGTCTCCATGACCGACGAAGCTATCAAAAAGAATATTGAAGAATCCCGACGCAAGATTGCGATCGTGGAGGAATTCATGAAGGACATCGAGAAGGTAGGCGGCAAGATTCCAGCACCCCTGAAAACGGCGGTGGACCGCTACCTCCTGGCGATAAAGCTGGGCAGTGACGGGGCGGAAGCCGCCGTCGAGGTGTCGGAGGCTCTGCAATCCATCTATCAGGATATGTATTCCATATGCCGGGCAAAGGCGGGGATCGTGCCGGGCCAGCCGCAGACCATCGAACAGGTCGACGAATACTCCATTTGTGAGGCGCAGGTCGACCGGCAGTGGAAGGCCCGAAACGTCGAGAAGGTGCTGAATTGGAACGACGACGGCTCCTGGGTCCGGCGGGTCTGGGACAAGTGGTCGAACCGTCTGCTCAACTTCACTGGGTTCGGCGACTCGCTCAAGAAACAGTCCAACCTGCCGAAAGACGGAGGCAAGCCTATCAACTATTGACCGGAATCCCTCTAAAGGACGTCGCAGCGGGCGGAACAGCTGCCGTGGAAAATGGTGGAGCCGAGGGGAATCGAACCCCTGACCTTCGCATTGCGAACGCCGCCAGCGACGGTCACTCCAACTGCCATGTGGCCCGGTTAATCCTTTGAAACCAGCCTGTTAGCGAAGCATCAATAGCGTGCCACGAGGCTGGCGGCAAGCACTTTTCACCGCCTGTGCGTGACCATACTGTGCCCGCGAAGCGAACACAGACGGCCAGCCGCTTGGCATGTCGGCATGGCTCGCTACCGGCTTAGCGGCGTCGCAACTTGAGTGTACCTCGGCGGCACACCCTCGATACCTCGCACCTTCTGAGCCGATGTAGCTGCGTTATCAGGCTCTCCGAGTACGCTCCAATGCACTAGCTATCTTCTTTGGCGCAGCGACCAGCGCAGGCTTCATGGCCTTCCTGTCTTCAGGATTGATGACCTTACTTGGTCTATCGGGACGTTTGACCTTCAGCATTGGATACACGCCCACCTCGAATGCATAGTGATCCATCAGCAGAGCTTGGGCCGGTTCGGCGTCCGTCTCTTTGACGATGATGCTGTCAAAGACGGAAAGCGCAGGAATGCTGTAGGCGTCCTTTAGGTGCAGCATGGCCTTGAAGACGGCCTCACTCTCGATGAACTGAAGGTCTGCCCACGAGATATTGTCTTCGGGCATTGAGACAAGAAACGGGTACGCGGCCAGGATGCGTTCGCCTACTGCATCGATGGTGCGATCTCCGCCTATATCTAGCCCCTCTTGCCTGAGCTTCCTTGCCGTCTCGGAAGGCCACGCCCTGAGGAATGACCCAAGCCCAAGTGTAACCGTAAACCACGCCTTGACGTACGCCCGGCTCAAGTCGTCCGAGATGATATACGGATCAATGCCCGTGGGCAGAGGGTGTCCCTTCATGGCTGCGTAGATCGTCAGGTGGCTGGCGGTGATGTCAATTTCAACCACGGGTGACCCGCCTATCATCATCCTCAGACGGTCTTGCTTGCCGGCATTCTGGAAGCCGCCCCTAGCGTAGAGCCGACCGCCCTTATTCCACGCGAAACCCTTTCGGTCACCGTTGTTGAAAACCCTGTAGTAGCTCACGAAGGATGGCCCTGTTATCTCGAACGAGCGAAGGAAGCGATTGAGGTCTTTGATCTGATTGGCCATGCGCATGAGAGGCGGCGTCAGAGCGAAGTCCATCGGCAGCCCTGGGAACTTGTCTGCACGGAACTTCACGGATGCTGCTCGCAACTCCAGGACTTCCCTGTCGGCCTGACGCCTCAGTGGAGCCGCTTCCTGCGTGTAGTGAACGAAGATAGACTCTGGTGTAAGGTCGAACGACCTCGCCAGCTCAAGAAACCCAGCGGTGGGCCTCAGCCGGGAGCTGTAGAGTGGCACGTACTTCCCATCCGCAAAGGGGTGAGGACGCTGCTTGCCGGTAGCGACTTCCAGTAGGCCATTCTCAATTAGGGTGTCCTTAACGCCGATGAATTGACGGTAGCCGAGAGGCTGGCGAGTGAAGGTGTTCGCACTGAACGACCTGAAACTCCATCCACCTTCGGCATTGGCATGGTTGAGGACGAGGCGGCCTGCCAGCCGGGCAATCCCCTGGCGAAGCTTGCATTCGTCGGCCTTCCTGAGTGCTCTCTTTCGCGTCGGCATCAATTGCCTGACCGCATCAGCGAACTGGAGCGGACGATCCGTGATGGGTCTCAGGTCGAGTGCAAGGAAAAGTGCGCCGTCGTCGAAGCTCACGGGGAAGGTAACCTCCTTACTGTTATTGGTTAACGCTCCCTCTCTCCTCTCCGGTGTCCTATAGGTATCCGGAGAGTGTTCCTTCAGGCCGCATCACTCTTCTGATGAAGAAGATGTTCAGTATCCTTCTGAGAGGGCATCCTACGAGTGATGATGAACCTGGAAGCGAGGTAGGGAACACTCCTTTCATTGATGATCGTAAGTGAGAGGGTTAAGGGGACTCCGAGACTCCGGCCTAATCGGTGTCTCACCCGGTGCGCTCCTTCATACACGTATAACTGTTACGGATTGGCAACACATCCATCACTCTAGTCGCTCGTGCCTTCAATTCCCATCCAAGGTGAATGTCGCCCCCGACTCTACAGAGGCCACAGAGAACCATCTCGGTTTCCGGCCCCACAGGAGCTCGGGAACAGGAGGCGGTCACTCCCTGACCCCCTGTGACCACTACAGCGGCATGTTGGCGTCGATCGTAGTCCCATGCTCATTCCTTGTCAGCCCAGGTGGGTCACCGACAATGGCGTTGTGGACATCATGGTCGTTGATGTACCCCCTGACACGCAGTCGATTGGCTGTTAGCGCTGACTATTACCGAGGGACTTTATCGAGATGATCACCAACATTGTCGACGATAACGGCCTGAATCTTAACGCGAAGGTCGAACTCCATGATGGCACGATCATACTCCACAGTCGGGGAGGTGCCTTCGGGCAGCCCAACCTCAGAAATCCCGACTATAGACAAGCGCTGAGACTGATACTGCTACGCCTCCGAGCCGCGGGCCATATCCCAACCGGTGCGTGGCTGGACAGCGCTGTCGCTCGCAGATGGCCTGAGTCAGAGAGGTTGTTATTGACTGTCTCCGAGTTCCAGCAACCGGTCGAAACTGTACTCTCTGCAATCGCACAGCGTGGCGCCGCGAAGGGACGACCTGAAGGGTCCGCGGGCCATGGCAATAGCACCAAGCGTGTAAAGCTCCTAATACCGGGCCTGTCGACCTCCGAACTGATGGTGACACTTAAGGCTGAGTCTATCGAAAGCACGAGCTTGCCGGCAGCCACGTTGAGAATGGTCCAGCAATCCATGATCGATGCGGCAATCGCAGCGTACCGAGCCGGAACAGAGCATGGCTTTGCTGAATCCACCAAGTACGATGTGCTGTTACCGTCGGGCGACCGCTTGCCGCCGAAGGCAGTGTTCGGAATTGCGCTCAGCGAGATAATTGGTCGTCCCGCTACACCTCATGACTTTTCGGCCGGATGGGGTACACCATGCTTTTCCATTATCGAAGCCGCGGGATACCCCATCGTAGAGAAGGATGAGATCATTCCCATCTCAGCGTCGGAGATCGATGATGAAAGAACTTGGGCTGAGGGAACACCTCGCCGGGTCGCTCACTTGCGCAGAGAGCGAGCGCCTGGCCTCAGTAGGGCAAAGAAACGTTCGTTCATCGAGCAGCATGGCGAATTGTCGTGTGAGCGCTGCCACATCACGGCCAAGAGCCTCGGGGAGTACGGTGACGCCTGTATTGAAGTTCACCATGCAAGGGTCGCGGTTGCGGCCATGGATGGCAACACGCGCACGCGGCTTTCGGATCTGATTTGCCTATGCGCTAACTGTCACCGCATTGTTCACCGACAGGAACTCTAGGCGCTATCGGCAGATGCTGTTTCCCGACTCCTGCAAGACCGTGAGGCGGCGATACCGGAATGTAGGTGGGGGGAAGACTGGAAAAAAGCCGACGGCCACTCAGCGACTCTCCACGGGCGCTATAGCGGGATTCAGGCATCCTCTGCCATCTGAAGCACCCGGTAAACGCTCTGGCGACTGATGCCAAGCTTCTCGGCAATGGCCGTGGCACCCAAACCATCTGCCTTGAGTGATTTGACCGTGGCTGGATCAACTGAAGGCTTTCGTCCCTTGTACTTGCCCTGAGCCTTGGCCTTCCTGATCCCTTCTGCCTGACGTTCCCGCCTGAGGTTCGTCTCGAACTCTGCGAAGACTGCCAGCATGCCCACGAAAGCCCGGCCCGAGGCGGTACTGGTGTCAATCTCGCCATCCACGGTCCTGAGACGCACTTTCCGGTCCTGAAGATCATCCACGATGTCGAGCAGGTCTTTAGTGGACCGTGCGAGCCTGTCCAGCTTGTAGACAAGCAACGTGTCTCCCTCGCGGAGGAAGTCCAGTAGGGTGCACAGTTCCTTCCTGTCCTGCCTTGGCGAGGAGCCTGAGACCTTCTCTGAGCGGACCAAATCGGCCCCTGCCTTGGTCAGGGCCTCCACCTGCGCAGGCAGTTCCTGCTCATTGGTGCTGACGCGGGCATATCCATAGGTCTTCATCCTGCCTCTCCGACTGTAACATTAGGCTCTAGACGCATGGATAGGTGTAACATTAGGGCGTGTCAACGGTGGTTATGTGACGCACTTGGCGGTAGCTGCGTTGCGTCACGGTAGGGTGTACCCTAACGTTGTAAGAGAAAGTTGAACAGATGCCCCGTACCGGCAAATCTCACATTGCAAAGAAGGCGAAAGCCCTTCGGTCGATAGCATTGGCCTTGATGTGCTCATGTTTAGCATCGCCTGCGGCGGCCTATTTTTCGTCATGCTCTCACCCGGAACGTGAAGGAGTTCGGGCAGAAGTGACCGCGAGAATGCCTGTGGGCGGGCAGGCCGTACTGGAACGAGACATGACAACTTTTGCGGGTCTCGCCGGCATGAACGTATCGGCAGTAGAGACTGACTACGAGGACAGTCGCCCCACAACGTGGGTTATCTTGCTGCAGAGTCCGCAGGCCAGCGCTGTCATCTATGTGGAATCCACAGCCAATGTAGCGAATGTACGGTTCAGAATGGAGCGGACATGCATCACCGATGACCTAGAAGACTGGCATCCCTATTGGTCAAAGCTCCGTAAATTCATGGCAGACAATGGGTACGGCTTAGTCGATGCCAAGCAGCCGCCCGAGTAGAGGCCAAAGGCACCTCGGATGTCCGCTGCGCCGCTTCAGGGTCATGCATTCCGGGTCCCATCCAACGGGTCCCAGTCCACCCCATGGGTCTGGAATGGGCATTCCAAAAATCCCGCTAAAGGTCCTTGTTGGTGTTGTTGTTGATCAGACCCTCAGCGGGCAGGCCCGTCTTCAAACACGCCCGCCCGGCCAGCCGACCTGAGATAAGGCCTTGAGGTCCGATTCAATCGTATATGACGCCCATAGTCGGAAGCCGCAGTGGCGTGTAACGAGAGACCTAGCATCCACGTAAGCCACGGTCGACTGAAGTCGAACCCCGTTCCTCCGCCCGTGGTGCGCCCGATCACGTACAGCGACGTCATATTCGGCCACTGATCGACCACCTGTAGACAGACCATCCAGCGACCGCACTCTGATCACCTCCAGGTCGTTGTCCGGAGGCGCAGCTTGGTCCATCTGCGTAACAGAGTTCTAGCAAAACCCAGTCCGGACTAAGTTATCAATGGCGGGGGCGGTTGCATCTTCATTTCGCCCCCGGTAGCATCTTTGCGTTCCAAGTCGCGGTTGGGCGGGCGGTTAGGCCTGCCAGTGCTTATGGCCTCACCAATGCGCGGCAATCTGTCAACCCATGGGGGATTTTCGATGGCGATTTCAGTTGCACTTCTCACACCCATGCTGCTTGCAAGCAGTCCAGCTCAAGTAACCCTACCCGACATCAAGTACGACCACACCACTCAGGTGCAGGTTGGTAAGAGCGAAGCCGCAGCCATGCCGACGTTTAGCGGCACCCAAACCTTCATGCCAAATGGCAAGCCGTTCGACAGCGACAACGACTGAATTCAGGATCGGGGGGGCGCGGGTGCTGTTGGTACTGACCGGCTCACGAGACGGCACCTGCGACCTCCTCTTCCGCTCATTGAGGGATCGTGCATTTCGTTTCAATATAGATATATACCAAGATTATCGTGTGGAATTCTCAGCCAGGGAGTGGCTTATTGAAGACCCGACCGGCAGGCGGATCACCAGTGCCAACGCAACATGTGCTCACTGGTGGAAAGCTTTTAATTTCACCACGGAAAGCGACAATCAATACGTGACCGAGGAGGTGAAGTATATATTCAGCGAAATTTACAACTGGTTTGCTGTTCGCGAGATGACGCGGGGCAACCCTCCTCATTTTCATAAGACCAAAGGGAAGCTGATGCTGCTAGAGGTTGCTCAGCGACACTTCAAAACGCCCCGCTTCTTTGCTGGATGGAAGTTTGACGATGGAACCGTCCGCTCCTGGGAACAACGGGCGGTGGCGAAGTCCCTCACCTCTGGCCTGATTACCACCGATAAGGTTCTGTACACCACAGAGGTCGATACAGACCGCTTGGACCGATCCTACCCTTGGTTTCTCCAAGAGCGTGTCGAATCAGCGGCTGATGTGACGATTCAACTCGTTGGCGATCGGATGTTTGCGTTTTCGAGAAGCCGAGTTGGCCTTAAGGGATTGGATTGGCGTAGAGAAATCTTTGGTCCGGACCATCCGCGCGCACCATGGGTGTCCCGAGAGCTGTCTTTCGACGAGCGTAAAGCGGTCCTCGGATTCGCCCAGGACGCAGGCGTGGACTGGGGACGGCTCGATCTCATGGAGACGGATGAAGGGCTTGTGTTCCTTGAATTCAACGCCAATGGTCAGTGGGCTTTCCTTGATCAGGACGGGAGCGCTGGGCTGTTACCTGCAGTCGTCTCGTACCTAGTTGACGGATGAAGTGATCGGCCAGCGCGGTTAGCGCCCGCTGCTGATTGCTTAGGAGTCCCAGTCACGAAGCCGACCCCATGGATTATGAAAAGACCACTTCAAAAATTCCGGTAAAGGTCGTTGTTGTTATGTTGGTGAGATCGGCTAGGGAGAAAACCATGGAAGCTAAGACAGTTAGCCTGCACAGCTTTTCCGAACCTCCGTCTCGTGATCCAGGGTACCACCTGAGACAGCAGCAGTGCCTTCAAAAGGCCATCCATCAGGCTCTGGTTGAAGGCTGCCAGCATCAATCGGTTCGTGTAATTGTAGCGGCATGGCTGCCTGATGGGGATGTCGGCTTCAGCGTGTCCGATGCGTTACCTCTGGGTGAGAAGGAAGAGCTGTTCTTGGTGGGCCTCACGGATGACCAAGGCTCGGAAATCACCATTCACCCCGCATGGACAGTCTGTCTAAGGGGCGGCGGATGTCCTCTCGATTCGTGGTTTATTATGTCGGAAGGACATACGCCCTTAACGATCCGCGCCTACGAGCGGTGGACTGGTGGATACGCTTAGGCAGGTGGTAAGAGGCGTGTCGGTCTATTCACACCCTCATCGACATCCTTTTCAGTCATCCATGAACTTGTCGCAGATGGACGAAATCAACGGCACGCCGAATGCAGCTATGCCGATGCCTACCGGCCCGAACGCAACCAGCAGCGCCATGCCGCCCATGACAAGCAGTATCAGCAACACAGCGATCAGGAAGCGCATGGATAGCCCTCCCCGCCCTCGCTCGGTCCCTGACGTGTTGCCTCTTGCAGCTTAACTGCAACCTTTGCTGCCTGCACATGGGTGTATCGAAACAGCATGCGGGGGTCACGGTGGCCACTGATCAGGGCTACCTCCGGCACGGACAGGCCCATCTCGAAAAAGCGGCTGATCGCTTCGTGGCGAAGATCATGGAAGTGAAGATCGTCCAGCCCTAGACGCTTCTTGAGACGCTCCCACGCCAGCCGGACGGCGTTGCCCGTGATGGGGAACACTCTATCGTCCGCCCTTGGCAGCGACGAGAGTACCCGCTTCGCCTCAGGTGTCAGGGGTATCCGGCGGCGGTGCCCGTTCTTGGTCTCGTGGACCGCGATTACGTCGCCAGCCGAGGAGAGGTCTTCCCACTTCAGGGAGATCAGTTCGCTTCGCCTCAGGCCTGTCTCGACGGCAACGCGGATCACCGGTTCGAGCAGGACGGTGCGGCCATTGCGGGCACCTTCAACGAGCGTCTCGAATTCACCGGGGCGGAGCCTTCTATCCCTGGGCCTACTTCCCGCTGGCAAGCGAATCTGGCGCACCGGATTTACCGACAGCGGCATGCCCCATTCCTTCATCGCCATCTCAAGGGCGTGGCGCAGCACGGCAAGCTCTCGCTGGACTGTGTTGCCCTGGACCGACTTCAGCCGCTGGTCCCGGTAGTCCGCGATCAGGGCGGGTGTAAGCTTCTCCAGCGATAGGCAGGAGATCGGGTGACGCAGCAGGTGACGGACCTTGTAGGCTTCCTGAACGGCACCCCTCTTGGTTGGCGTCACGGTGTCCCTGTAGCGCACAAGGACATCCCGGACGGTGGTGCGGCGGAGTAGCCCGAAGTCCACTGGCAAGTGCAGCCGGTCTATGTCTCGCTCAGTCTCCCGAGCCCAGGCGGTAGCATCGCCCTTCCTGTCAAAACTCCGGGTGATCGTAGGGTGGCCTGAGCGCCTGACCTGAGCCTGCCAGACGGTGCCTCGCTTGCGAATTGACGGCATGGAAATTCCCCGCACTGTGACGAAACTGTGCCGAGGCTGACTTTCAGAGGTGTTTCAGGCTTGGTGGCGTTTCACCAAACCCCTTATACTTCAAGGGGTTGGAAATGGTGGAGCCGAGGGGAATCGAACCCCTGACCTTCGCATTGCGAACGCGACGCTCTCCCAACTGAGCTACGGCCCCACGCGGCGAAACGGGGCGCACCATGTGACGAGCGGCGGTCAAAGTCAAGCGCCCTCACGGGGCGTTTTTTCCGCGCAGCCCTGCGGTGTGTGCTCCATACTTGCGCAGGGCCGTCCGGCCATATTAAACCAGCCGCAAAACAGGGCAGGGAACCGATGTACGCGATCTACACCCTCATCAGTCTCGTCGCCCAGCTCCTGATCTGGCTGCTGATCATCTGGGCGGTCATGGGCTGGCTGATCACGTTCAACGTCATCAACGCCTACAATCCGTTCGTCTCCGGGGTAATGCGCTCGCTGGAGGGGCTGTTCGACCCCATGCTGCGGCCGATCCGCCGGATCCTGCCCACCGCCGGCGGCATCGACTTCTCGCCGCTGGTGCTGATCATCATCATCATCGTGCTGAAGACGCTGCTGCTGCAGGACATCCTCCCGGCGCTGATGTGAGCGTGCTGGGCCGCGCCACCGGCGACGGCCTGGTGATCCCGGTGCGGCTGACGCCGAAGGCGTCGCGCAATGTCGTCGAGGGCGTGCGGCGCGACGCGGCGGGTGCCGAAGCGCTGGCGGCCAGGGTCACGGCCGTTCCCGAGAAGGGCAAGGCCAACCGGGCGCTGGAGAAGCTGCTGGCCAAGGCGCTGGGCGTGGCCGCCGGCCGGGTGAGCGTGGTGGCGGGTGCCGCCTCGCGCGACAAGGAGGTGCTGGTGCGCGGCGATCCGGACGAGATCGCCGGCCTGCTGGCGAAGCTGACGGGAGAAACGGATGTCTGAAGCGGCGATCATCGACGGCAAGGGATTCGCGGCCGGCCTCAGGGCCAGGGTGGCGCGCCAGGTGGCGGCGCTGAAGGCGGACCATGACGTCACCCCGGGCCTCGCCGTGGTGCTGGTGGGCGCCGACCCGGCCAGCGAGATCTACGTCCGCAACAAGCGCGTCCAGACCGTGGAAGCGGGCATGGAATCCTTCGAGTTCAACCGGCCGGCCGACATCACCCAGGACGAACTTCTGGGCCTGGTGCGCGAGCTCAACCAGGACGAGCGGGTGAACGGCATCCTGGTGCAGCTTCCCCTGCCCAGGCCGCTGGTGGAGCAGCCGGTCACCCAGGCCATCGACCCGGACAAGGATGTGGACGGCCTCAACGTGGTCAACGCCGGGCGGCTGGTCAGCGGCCTCGACGGCCTGTTCCCGTGCACGCCGTCGGGCTGCATGATGCTGATCGCCGACCGGCTCGGCGCCGACCTGTCGGGCAAGCGGGCCATCGTCATCGGCCGCTCGAACCTGGTGGGCAAGCCGATCGCGCAGATGCTGCTGCGCGCCAACGCCACCGTCACCATGGCCCATTCCCGCACCGACGACCTGCCCGCCGAATGCCGCCGGGCCGATATCGTCGTCGCCGCCGTCGGCAAGCCCGAGATGGTGCGCGGCGGCTGGATCAAGCACGGCGCCACGGTGATCGACGTCGGCATCAACCGGGTGCCCAAGGACGGCGGCGGCACCCGCGTGGTGGGCGACGTCTGCTTCGCCGAGGCGAAGGAGCGGGCGGACGCCATCACCCCGGTGCCCGGCGGCGTCGGCCCGATGACCATCGCCACCCTGCTGCACAACACGGTGATCGCCGCCTGCCGCCAGCGCGGCGTGGCCGTGCCGGCCGTTTAGGCCCCTCTTCCCGTTTCCAAGGTGTCACCCCGGACTTGTTCCGGGATCCGTGCCGGCGCGTGATGATCGGTGCAGGAAGGGCATGACCGGCCGTTCCCTGGTTTCCGCCGCTCTTACTCGCCCAAAGACGGATCCCGGAACACGTCCGGGATGACACGAGGATGGGTCGAGGGCCTTCCAGATAGGCCGGAGCCACCGCTTACGACCGTCACCCCGGACTTGTTCCGGGGTCCGTGCCGGTGCGCGAAGAATGGCGCAGGAACGGCACGGCCGGCCGAGCCCGGATTCCCGCTGTTCTTCCTCGCGAAGAATCTTGCGTTCTCCACCCCGGATGGCGATCGCTTCGAGATACTGCTTCGCGGCATCACCCGGCTCAACTACCTCTCGCTGCGACCGAACGGCATGGTGCTGGTGATCTACAGCCGCGGGCCGGCGCTCCACGCCGTCGAGGTGGATCCTCAAACCTTGCGGATCGTCGGCCCCGACAGCGAAGTGGCGGTCCAGAAAAGCTGAACCGCCACGCCTCTCCTACCGACCGTCCCGCTGGCCCAGCAGGCGCAGGCGCAGGGCGTTGAGCTTGATGAAGCCTTCGGCGTCGCGCTGGTCGTAGACCTGGTCTTCCTCGAAGGTCACGTGCTGCTCGGAATAGAGCGAGAACGGCGACTTGCGGCCCGCCACGGTGGCGCTGCCCTTGTAGAGCTTGAGGCGCACCGTGCCGGCGACCTTCTCCTGGCTCTGGTCGATGGCCGCCTGCAGCATCCGCCGCTCCGGGCTGAACCAGAAGCCGTTGTAGATCAGCTCGGCGTAGCGCGGCATCAGCTCGTCCTTGAGGTGTGCCGCGCCGCGGTCCAGCGTCAGGCTCTCCATGCCGCGGTGCGCCACGCTCAGCACGGTGCCGCCGGGCGTCTCGTAGACGCCGCGGCTCTTCATGCCGACGAAGCGGTTCTCCACCATGTCGAGGCGGCCGATGCCATTGGCGCCGCCCAGCTCGTTGAGCCGGGTCAGCAGCGCGGCCGGGCCCATCTTGACGCCGTCGACGGCGACGGGATCGCCCTTCTCGAAGTCGATCTCCACATAGGTCGGCCGGTCGGGCGCGTCCTCGGGCGCGACGGTGCGCGAGAAGACGAACTCCTCGGGCTCGGACCACGGGTCCTCCAGCACCTTGCCCTCGGCGGAGATGTGCAGCAGGTTGGCGTCCACCGAGAACGGCGCCTCGCCCCGCTTGTCGCGCGGGATCGGGATCTGGTTCTCCTCGGCGAACTGGATCAGCCGGGTACGCGAGGTCAGGTCCCATTCGCGCCACGGGGCGATCACCTTGATGTCCGGATCGAGGGCGTAGTAGCCCAGCTCGAAGCGCACCTGGTCGTTGCCCTTGCCGGTGGCGCCGTGGCACACCGCGTCGGCGCCGACCTGGTGGGCGATCTCGATCTGGCGCTTGGCGATCAGCGGCCGGGCGATGGAGGTGCCCAGCAGGTAGACACCCTCGTAGAGCGCGTTGGCGCGGAACATGGGGAACACGTAGTCGCGGACGAACTCGTCGCGCAGGTCCTCGATGAAGATCTGCTTCACGCCCATGCGCTGGGCTTTGCCGCGGGCTTCTTCCACCTCGCCGCCCTGACCGATGTCGGCGGTGAAGGTGACGATCTCGCAGTTATATTCCTCTTTCAGCCAGTGCAGAATCACTGAGGTATCAAGCCCGCCG